>NZ_CP029192.1:4625212-4933560 GCF_008642315.1 Streptomyces venezuelae
CCTGGTTACCGCTGCTTGCCGACTCGCTCAGACCATTTTGCCCCTCGGCCCGTGGCGTGTCACGGGAGGGAGTCTACGGGGAGTGGTTGTGGGCGCGACGCCGGATGAGAGGGAGGTCGCACGCAGAAGATGTGAGTTTTCGGTACGACCCGGTCTACGGCCTGGTCACGCGGAGGCCGCGGGCAGCACCGGTACGAGACCGTCCCACCGCGAGATCTCGCAGCCGTTGCTGCGGTCGTACGTCGCGTCGACGGGCCGGCCCTGCCAGGTCCCCGTGACGTGCGCGGTGGCGGGTCCGCCGTACTGCATCGTGCACATCGCGTCCTTGGGCACGGGCGCGAACGGGTCGGTCCCCCACACGGTCACTTCCTGGAGCCGCTCGCACGCCTTCGCCGCGTCCGGGTGCGTGCCGCCCGTCGGGTGGCAGTTCAGCTCGTACGTCCCGTCGCCCGCGCCGCCCGAGTCGGCGACCGTGATGGTGAGGCGGTCGGTGGGAGCGGAGGGGGACGCGGTGATGTCGGCGGTGGCGTGCGCGGTGGCGGGGAGTGCGGACAGCGCGGCGACGGAGGCGGCGGCGGTGAGGGCGATACGACGCAACATTTCTGGCTCCACGAGTACGTCGGGACGGTTGGCTCTACGGAACTAACGCCGTTCGCCCCGCGATGTTGCGGTGCGGCGTAACGCTTTGCCCTGCGGGCTGGAGGCCTAGTACCGTGGGTGCCGCGATTGGTGACACACCCACTGGCTGTGTCATCATCTGCACGCACCCCCGCTCGCGCAGGTGTGCAAGCTGGAGGCGTCGCCTAGTCCGGTCTATGGCGCCGCACTGCTAATGCGGTTTGGGACTTAAATCCCATCGAGGGTTCAAATCCCTCCGCCTCCGCAGCTTGATCCGAAGCCCCGGTCCTCACGGACCGGGGCTTCGGTGCGTCATGGGCCCCTCTGGGCGATGTTTCCGCAGCTCACAAGGGGTCTGCCTATCGGATTTCACATGGCGGCGGCAGTCATGTAATGTTCTTCCTGTCGCCGCGAACGGGCCGAAGGGCCGGGAAGCGGAGACGAGAACAAAAGAAAAATCAAGCACTCGTAGCTTAACGGATAGAGCATCTGACTACGGATCAGAAGGTTGCAGGTTCGAATCCTGCCGAGTGCACAGCAGACCAGAGGCCCTGTGGAGTGATCCACAGGGCCTCTGGCTTTTGCCTTGACGGCAGGGACTGACGGCAACCGCCGCACGAGTCGGATTCGGGTTGAGTCAGACAGCTACCGGATCACCAGCCGTGCCGCCGTCATCGTCCGGCCCAGTGCCGTCATCCCTCAGCGCATCCCCAACGCGATCGAAAGCGGAGCGCTGGGAGTCGAGCCGCACGAAGGTGTAGATGTCCATGGTCACGCGGATCGAGCTGTGGCCGAGTACTTCCATGATCATGCGGGCGTCCGCACCCTGTTCGTGGAGCAGAGACGCGCACGTGTGCCGCAAGTCGTGGAAGCGGACCCTTCGTACGTCGGACCGGACGCACAGCACCTCGAACGACCGATTGAGGTTGCGCGGCTCGATAGGTGTGCCGTTCTTGGTGGTGAAGACGAGGCCGTGGCCGGTCCCCTTCCAGTTGTTGCCCGCAGCCTTTCGATCGGCGATCTGCTGAGCCCGCTGGGCGCGGAGCGCGGTCACGCACTCCTGCGGCAGGGCAACGCGACGGGCCGAGCGCTGAGTCTTGGGCGCGACGATCAGTAGCTCACCGCCGACCCTCTGGAGAGCCTGCCGAACGGTGAGGACCCCTTCGTGGAGATCCACGTCCACCCAACGCAGCCCCAGCAGCTCACCCCGTCGAAGACCGATACGGACCGCCAGCTCATACGCGGCCCACAGCCGGTTGTCCCGAGCCGCCGCCAGGAGCTGACGCCCCTCCCTGACCGTGAGCGGTTCGATCGAACGCTTCGTTCCCATGCCCAGCTCCACGTTCCGGGCCACGTTGCGGGGCAGCTCGTCCTCACGTACGGCGTGCTGAAGGGCGGCACGCAGGAGCACGAGCAAGAAGCGCACCGTCCGATCAGACGGGAACTTGTTGCAGCACCTCCCCAGGGCGCAGCAGCGCCGCTTGTGCTCCGGGCGCCCCTTGTCCTTACCTTGCGCGCAGCACTGGCAGGTAGCGGCCGTCTTCACGAGGAACGCCCGGATGTCACGGGCGGTGAGCCGGACCAGCTTTTTCCTGCCGAACTCCGGTGTGACGTAGTTGCGGACGAGGGACTCGTAATTGACGTAGGTCGTCCGCCGGACCTTGCCTCTGGCGACGTTGAGCAGCCAGTACCCCAGGTACTCGGAGACTGTCATTTTGCTGGTGGCCACCGGCATGCCGTTGAGGGAGTCGGCCTTGAGCTTGGTCAGCTTCTCGTGTGCTTCGTCCCAGGTCTTGCCGTAGACGCTGCGTCGCTTGTACGTGCCGTCAGTCGTGAGTACGTACGCGCTGCCCTCCCAACGCCCGTCTTTGCGCTGGTAGATGGTGCCCTCGTTGTTGGCATTCTTCTTGGGCTTGGCCATCAGGCAGCTTCCTGTTCGGTGCGGAGGGACACGTACGCATTGACTGCGCTTTCGCTGATGCGTCGGCAACGGCCGATCTTGAAAGAGGCGAGTTCGCGGGAACGGATCAGGTCGTGGACCTTCCAGCGGCTGATGCCGAGACGTGAGGCGACCTGGTCCACGGTGAGCACAGCCGTTGTCACGCGGGCACCAACCCTTCGTGCTTGCAGCGTCGGGCGTGGTCCATGTCGTGGCGGACCTGAGCGGCGAGGAGCTGTTCACCAGGGCGATAGCCACTGCTGAGGTACGTCCATGAGGAGGCGGTGACGAGGGTGGTGTTCTCGTCGTCGGCGGGCAGGTCGTCGCGCACGCGGGCAGCTTCCGCCCGAGCGAGGCGCCAGGCTCGGCGTACGTCGCGCAGGGCGCCGAGGGTGGTGGAGTAGGCACGGGACTTGCTGGAGAAGTGGCCGCGGAAGCCGAGCATGTGGGCCCACTTCCAGAGCTTGAGGTGGGCGAACTCCGGCAGGTGACCGAGGTCCCAGGCGGTGCGGATCATCTGGCGGGCGTGGTGCTGGATGGGGAGTGCCTTGATGCGTTCGGCCTGCCCGGTCCCGTCGCAGTCGGCGCACAGGTCGCGGAAGCCGTCGGGGCCGCGTACGTAGCCGCGTCCCTTGCAGGGGCGGCAGACGAGGGTGCGGTCCACGGTGCCCGCGCCTTCAGCGTTCTTGGTGGCGTACTTGGCGACGTATCCGGCGACTTTGGCGTCCGTCAGTTCGCCGTCACCGAGGGCGGTGATGGGGTCGACCTTGAATCGTTCGCCCCAGGTCATGACCCGTTCGCCGATGGCGTCGGACTCGACGATGAGCCGAGCGCGCCGGACCGCCAGGCCGACGGCGACGTGCAGGGCGTCGAAGGTGGCCCACGGGGGCGGGGTGCTCGTGTGGCCGCTGGGGCCGTCGAAGCGGATCACGGCGTGGAAGTGGACCAGGCCGCGCTTCTGGTACTCGGCGACCTTGGCGAAGGAGATGCGCAGGCCGGTCCTGAGTGCTTCTTGTGTCATGCCGAGATGGGCGGCCAGGGCCCGGCGGAGGTAGATCGTGAAGCGTGCCCAGAGCTGTCCTGCGTGGGCGTTCCAGAGCACGGCGCCGGTGTAGTCGTAGGTGGACGGGTGCAGCGGTGTGCCGAGTTCTGGGGCGTCTTCGGCGTGGTGGGAGCCGCAGGCGCAGGGGCGGGGCTTGCCCGCCGGGTCGGTCTTGCGGTTGTGGACCGGTCCGAAGGAGGGGGCGGTGAGGGTGACGAAGGCGCGGGGGTGGTCGCGGACGGTCTCGGCGACGTTCTTGCCGCCCGAGAGTCCGGCTTTGATCAGGTGGTAGGTGTCGGCGGCGTACACCCGTGAGCAGGTGGGGCAGCGGGAGGAGCGGCGGTTGCCGCAGGTGGTGAGGAGGCGTCCGGTCGGTTCGTCCTCGGAGCGGTAGGAGCGGACGACTTCGTTGGTCGTCTGGTCGGTGGTGACTGTCCATCCGTGGAGGTTGACGGGGTTGGTGCAGCCGCGCAGGTCGCGGACTTGTTCGGTGACGCGGCCGAAGTTGTCGGTGTTGGCCAGGTCGATCAGGTCTCGCAGGCCGGGGCTGAGCACGTGGTGCAGGTCGAGGTGGCGGCGCATGGGTGGCGGGGTCTCCCGTCTGACGTGAGGGTGGGGCCTGCGGGCAGCAGCGATTCAGTGCGCTCGGGCTGCTGTCCGCAGGCATGACTGGCTGGCCCGGGGGCGGGCGAGGTACGGAAGCGCCGGGAGGCCGGCGGAGGGGTGGCCCTACAGGGCGGCGTGGAGGGCGGTGGCCATGGGCAGCCCGATGGCCAGGCGCATCTTGAGCTGAGCCGCGGTGATGGGCTCGCCGGTCTCGGCGCGGTGCGATGCGGCGATGGAGCGCGCTTCGGTCAGCAGCGGTTCGGGGACCTTCAGCGCGGGGGCGGCCGGTGCGGGCGTGGTCGAGGGCTCGGGCTGACTGGGCTGGGGGGCGGGTTCCTGGTCGTCAGCGGGGGCCGCAGGCGTGGGCGCCGGGACGGGGCCCGTGGGGGTTTCCGTGGCCGGTGCGGCGGTCTCGCTCGCGACCGCGTGGAAGCAGCGGAGGAGCTGCGGGCCGACGGCTCCCCAGCCGAGGAGCAGCAGTGGGGCCACGGCGTCGACTGCGGCACGGCCGTAGTGCTCGGCGGCGATGGGTTCGGCGATGTTGAGGGCCAGGGTCAGCAGGCCAGAGACGTGCATGAGGCGTGTGGCGGCCGTCGTCTGCTCGGGCGGGATGCCGCGAAGGGAGAGGTAGCGCAGGGCCACGAGGAGGCCGACCACGGACAGGTCCACCATCGGTGCGATGAGCGGGGCGATGGGGGCGGGGACGCCCAGGCGCAGGGCCAGGGACCAGACGTTGCCGAAGGAGAAGACGAATGCCAGGGCGGCGATCACGATCATTACGGCGGTGATGGTGCGCTGAGTGATGCGGTCCTCAGTCATGGGTGTTCACCTCCTTTCGGGCGAGGACGCGACGGGTGGGGCAGGTCAGGCAGCCACCGGCGGGGTGGTGTCCCCCGGGTCCGTCTTGGTGAGGTCGAGGCCGGGGAGGCGGGCGACGAGCAAGGCGGTCGGGTCGGCGGTGAGGTGGGCTGTCTGCTCGGCGATGGCCGCGCTGTCTTTGCCGGAGACGTAGGGCGTGCGGATGCGGGTGAAGCCGGGTTGCGACTGGTGGTTCATGGAGGCCACGCCGACGTAGGAGCGGTCCTGAAGATTGATCGGGTTGGCGTCGGGCCATTCCCTGATGTCCTCGCCGAGGGCGGCGACGGCCGCTTCTGCGGTCTTCTGGGCGAAGGACAGGCCGATGGGGCACACGTCGCGGATGAACGTGGGGATGGCGTCGCCCGTGGACTTCTGGGTGGCGAGAATGGTGAGGATGCCCGTGCTGCGGCCCTTCTTGACCAGGTCCTCGACGAGCCGGGCGTTCTCGGCGGCGAGGGCGGCGAGCTTTTTCGTTTTGGGGTCGCTGCCCTTGTGGTCGCGGAAGTAGGTGTGCGCTTCGTCGATGATCACGACGACGAGCGGCCATGTTGCGGACGGGCCGACCTCCCACATGCTCTGGACGCCGAGGATGCGTTCGGCGGCCGAGACGCGGGCTCGGCGCAGGTCCACCAGGCGCCGGAAGAGGGCGTTGGCCTCTTCAAGGTCGTCACCGACGAAGGCGAACATGCGCTTCACGAGATGGGCGTAGTCCCCCTCCCGGGCGGTCGACACCTTGCCGTCGGCACACACGAACTGCACCGTGGGCGACGGTGCCCAATCGCAGATCAGACGGTTGATGAGCGACGTCTTGCCGAAGCCGGGCAGGCCAGCCACGGTCACGCCGGGCACCTGGGTCAGGTCCACGGACACCGGTTGCGCGTACTCGTCCAGGCCCAGATCCCACCGGGCGATCTCATCCGGCACCTCACCCGTGGGGTGGTGCTCGGCGGGGATCTTCAGCGGGTCGAGGCGGACGCCACGGATGACGACCTGCCCGGGCTTGTCCTGGGTGACCGCGACCCGTGTGCAGCCCCAGGCGTCGGCCAGGTGAGGAGCCGCCTTCTGGAACTGTTCGAGACCGACACGGGGCAGGCACCTCGCCCGAGCGATCACCCCGTACGCGTCGTGCCGGACCTTCAGAGCCGGGATCAGCACGCGGGGCTTGACCGGCCTGTTGGTCGTGTTGGCCATAGATGCCAGCGCGGTCGGCGTCTTGTCCGTGACCGACAGCTTCAGCATGGGGGCGAGCCGCTTCCAGCCCCACCGCACGCGCACGGCCTGACAGATGGACTGGCGAGTCATGGCGTCGGCACGCACGTAGCGGACCACCCACACCACGGCCCACACGGCGATCACGGCGAGACCGAGCTGTACGACGAGGGGGGCTATGCCGAACACCTCCTGCACGGACATTCATTGCTCCTTGGAGTAGTTGAGGAAGGGCAGTGCACTGGGGCGGGCATCCGGCCCGGCGTGAGGCGACGAGTAGTCGTGCTCAGCGCCGGACCGAAGGGTGGGGCCGCTCACGCCGCGTCGGCGGCCGGGGCGGGGGTCAGGAGGTCGATGCGGTCGGCGCGGTAGGCGATGCCGTCCGCCAGCGAGCCGTTGAAGATGCGGGCCCACGGGGTGGCGAACAGTTCCACGGGCTTCACCGGCAGTCCCGGCTTGAGGCCGTTGGGGAGCCCGGTCTCCGGAACGGTGATCTTCAGGGCCTCGGCGCGGTCCTCCTCCATGAAGAAGAGGGTGATCGTCATCAACTTCGCGCCGGTCTCACGGTCGGTCGCGAACTGGGTCTTCTCGGCGTCCGCGTACTTGGGCACCGGCAGGGTGCCGACCATGAACGCAGCGGTCGGGAGCAAGCCAACACGGATACGGGCCATGACAGTTGAGTCCCTTCGGTAGGAGCCTCACCACGAGGCGGCGAGGTGCGATCTATAGAACCTCGGTGACCTAGCACTGTCAAGTATCAAGTGTGAGCTAGATGTCTAGTGACCTATGTCAGCGGGGTGTGCTAGGGGAGCTAGGGGTGGCTACTCTGAGGGCATGACTCCCGCGCCAGACAAGAAGCAGGACCGCCGGCCGCCGTATCAGCACGCAGCCGACGAGCTCCGGCGCGAGATCATGCAAGGCCGCTTCAAGCCCGGTGAGCAGATGCCGCCCGTCCGCGAGCTGCAAGAACGCTTCGGGGTCGCCAACATGACCGCGAGAAGCGCCCTGAACGTGCTGCGGGACGAGGGACTGATCTACACCATTCACGGCCGGGGCAGCTTCGTCGCTGATGTCGCAGTCGGCGATGGCACGGGCGAATTCGCCATCGACTACACCCCGCCCGCCTGGTACCTGGCCAACGACCCCGAACGTGAGCCGACGGACGGCGAGAGCGAGGGCAGCGAGCCCGGGGCTTCCAAAACGGCCCCGCCCTCCCTCGCCGAAGTACTCACCGCGTTGCGCGATGAGATCCGCGTACTCAGCGCCGAGCATCAGGAGTTGCGCCGGGAAGTCGAGGAGCTGAAGAAGGCTCGACGCGATCCGCGGTCCTGAGCTGCACCACCTCGTGCCGTAGCTCCCGCGTCTCACGGCTGAGCCTGGCCACCATGGCCGCGATCTCACGGACCAGAGCAGACACCTCTGCGGACTCCGGGCTGTGAATGACGCTCAACTCCCCTTCTATCTGGCCTACCTGGTCGGACATGTCTCCCCGTTCGCTGCCGTGCCATCGGTGCGTGCTGCGCGAGCCCGAGCGCAGCGGAGCTGTTCAGAGTTTCTTTACTGGATCAAGGCGGCCCGCCTGCGGCGTGCCGCGCGCGCTGGCGGCCGGGGGCCGCCGCCGCTCCATGTCTCCGCCACCGCTCCGGCGGCCCCCCGCCACTCAGCGCGCAACAACGCCGAGACGGTCGAGGGGACCAGGAAGCAACTCGACCACTGCGAGCACCAGGACCAGGCCGACGAGCACCGAACCGAGGCCGCGTCGGAAGCGCCAAGGTCGGTCGACGGTGCGGGCCGTGACGCATTGAGGCAGCGTGGCTGAGACCGGCACGGGGTTGATGGGGGCATACGTGGCGGGTGCTCGTTCGGCCGCCCCGCCGTCGTGGCTGACTTTCGGTGGCTGAGGTCAGAACTGGGGATGCACGGGCCGCGCCGCAATGCTGTTTCCTTTCCGACTCGTCTGTGGGGACCCGGGGTTGCAGCCGAACCCGCGTTCGGGCACGCCGTTCACCCCGGTACCATCGGCACCGGGGTCCTGAACAGGGATTCCACGACCGGACCACCCGGAATGCTGTCCAGGCTGAGGGGTGGTCCGGTCTTTTGTTGTCGGGTTAGGGGTCAGAGGGGAAGGGGGCCGGACGCCAGCGTGAAGCCGATGACCAGGCCGCAGGAGCCGGAGATCATGATGATCATCAGTGGCCCGGTGAACTGCCCCAACCACGCGACCACTTTGCGCATCAAGTGCGCCTCCAGGCTCGCCAGGGGCGCGTGATGATCTCGCGGTAGGTGTGGTGGGAGGGATGCTTGCCGCAGTGCTCCAGGACCCAGTCCTGAGGCGTCACCCAGTCCTCGCTGGCCGGTGAGGTCTCCTCGTCCACAGCGCACTGCATGGCGTAGGTCACCGGCTCCGAGTCGGGCTCAACGTCGGGTTCGAGGACCCATTGCTTGTACCGCAGGACGGCCCTGGGGCTCACAGTCCCCACCGCCTGTTGGCAACCGACACCTTGGAGCTCAACTCCTCGGACTGAGAGGGCTTGCAGAGCTCGTCGGGAGGGACGTCCCACTCGGTGCCCCCATGAGACGGACGAAGTTGCACGTACGGCCCCACGTGGTCCATGACTATGCCCGACCTGCCGTTACGCGCATCCACCATGAGGGTGCCGACAGCCGGAAGGGACGCGTCGTCGATCACTTCTGCCTCCTACTTGCCGACGGAGCAGACCGACTCCCAACCGGAGTGCTGCGTCACCCCGTAGGCAGTCGATATCCGTCCGTGCCCGTGCGCAGAAGCATCGGGTCGACAGGGGGGACCTTGGAACAACCCCAAAACCCCACTTCGGGACGTCCCGCGTCGGGTAAAACGTCCCTAGTGCCGTCCCGAGACTCAGGGGGAGACTCATGCAGAACGAGAGACTACGAGCCGTCATGGCGGCCGGAGGATGGACGTACGCCGGACTCGCTAAGGCCGTTGAGGTCGACCCCAAGTCGGTTGAGCGGTGGGTGAATCTGGGCCGTACGCCGCGCCGTGCCACCGCCTTGGAGGCAGCTGAAGCCCTAGGAGAAGACGTGCACGCACTCTGGCCGGCGCTTCGCCAGGCCCGCGCCGCCCGCGCGATCAGCCCGGAACTCGTCGCCCTCTACGAACAACGGGCCGACCTCCCCGTATCCGCGTTCGTCGACATGATGACCCAGGCCCGTGAACGCATCGACGTTCTGGTCTACGCGGCCGTCTTCCTGCACGAGGCGTACCCGCGGCTCAACGATCTGCTGCGCGAACGAGCCGCCGAGGGCTGTTCCGTACGCATCGCAGTAGGCGACGCCGAAAGCCCGAACGTCCAAGCGCGCGGCCAGGAGGAGCGGTTCGGGCACGGCATCGAGTCCCGGTGCCGACTGGCCCTCATGCACTACCGACCTCTCGTCGGGGTATCCGGCATCGAGATAAGGACCCACGAAACGACGCTCTACAACTCCTTGTACCGGGCCGACGACCAACTACTGGTCAACGCCCACGTCTGGGGAGCGAACGCGTACGGTGCGCCGGTGTGGCACCTCCGCCGTAACGGGGAAGGCGGCATGTTCGACACCTACGGGCAGAGCTTCGACGCGGTCTGGGCGACGGCGAAGCCGGTACAGCAGGAGGAGTGACCATGGCGCGCACCGAGTACTACGACGACCCGAACGCCCCGAAGCCGAACAGCATGGTTGTAGCGGCCTCAGCGGTCGTCACCGACGAACAGGGGCGCATCCTGCTTCAACGCCGCCGGGACAACGACCTTTGGGCGTTGCCAGGAGGCGGCATGGACCTCGCCGACTCCCTGCCCGGCACGGCGGTCCGCGAGGTCAAGGAGGAGACCGGCCTCGACGTCGAGATCACGGGCCTGGTCGGCACGTACACCGACCCGAAGCACATCATCGAGTACACGGACGGCGAGGTCCGGCGACAGTTCAACGTCTGCTTCACCGCTCGCACCGTCAGTGGTCAGCTCGCGATCTCCAATGAGTCGACCGAACTGCGGTTCGTACGCGCGGAGGAGCTTGAGGAACTGCCGATGCACCACACGCAGCGACTCAGGCTCCGCCACTTCTTGGAGCGCCGTGAGCGCCCGTATCTGGGCTGAAGGCGACGCAATTGAGTGTCCAGTGAGTTGGTAGGTTTCCTCTCATGGCTGATACCGCGTGGGTGGCACTTATTACGGCTGGCTCGACATTGTCCGCTAGTGCCATAACGAGCCTTTTTGCGCATCTCGCTGTCAAGCGGCAGACGGCGAGTCAGGAGGAAATTCAAAAAGAGCAATTTAGGGATACGAGGGGAGAACGAAGTCGAGCCCTAAGACGCGAGGCGTACGCGGGTGTGCTGAATTGCCATTCGAGAGTTGAGCGAGAATTTCGGACGCTTTGGGAGGATGTCCCTTGTTGCGAGGCCGATGAATCAGCGCAGCTCAGT
This sequence comes from Streptomyces venezuelae, assembly GCF_008642315.1. Taxonomy (NCBI): domain Bacteria; kingdom Bacillati; phylum Actinomycetota; class Actinomycetes; order Kitasatosporales; family Streptomycetaceae; genus Streptomyces; species Streptomyces venezuelae. The sequence goes on from NZ_CP029192.1 coordinate 4,635,926, forward strand.
GCTGTGAAGACTGCAATCCATGAACTGCAGGAGAAAATCTTCCTAGCCGAGTTGGAGGGGCCTGCGGATATCGTTGTGTACACCTCTAGAATGATGCAGCTAGAAACGCAGCTCATGTCTGACTTTTATGAGGTATTGGCCCGGAATTGCGCGAGTGAGTTCCCGGCTAACCATTTCGATGATGGTAGTAAGGTGCTGGATGCCGAATTCGCTCGGCTCGATGTTCGTACTGACTTCACGCGCGAGGCAAGGGTCATACTCGGCGGCGTTTTGTAGGGCTCTGGGTCTCGAAGGTCGGTGGGCGGTCAGGCTGGAGCTGCTTTTAGGCGAGTACTCGTTGCCTCCGTGAGCTTCCGGCACGTCTGGCGGTTTGTTGGGCTAAAGCGCGGCGTAGGCGTCATGCTTACTTAAGGGCTTGCCCGAAGGCGACTTCCTGAATCGGTGAAACCGACCACCGCAGCCACGACGCACTGCCTTGCTGTGAGCTCGATACGGACGTGGCTGGGCTTGAGCGAGGTGGAAAACATAGCCGTATTGCTGCTCTGCGGCTCGGCTGGTACGGCCCAGGCTGTGAGGGTGTAGCGCAGATTGACGGCAGTTCTGACGGCAACGACGACACACAGAGGCGCATGATTGCTAGTCTGAGCGAACGATCTAGGAGCCTTCTGGGACTCCTCACAATGGGGTGCCCGATCCTACGGATCAGAAGGTTGCAGGTTCGAATCCTGCCGAGTGCACATGGACAAGAGGCCCCCGGAGATGATCCGGGGGCCTCTTGCGTTGTCCGGGCGCGGGGAGTGACGGCTGTGGAGTGGCGTTGTGCGGGGCTCGGGTGGCCGGACGGGCGGCCCGTGCTGCGGTGGGACGGTGGGCGGCGCAGCGTTCTCGCGTACGGGCGGGACATCGGGTTCCGGGCCGTCGGGGAGCGGCGGTGCGTGGGGGCGCGGGGGAATCCGTGTCCGCTGCGGGCCGTCGTGCCGGGACCGGCGACTCAGGCGCGCTGCCCGGAGTGCGCGCGGCTCGACCGGGCGTTCTCGGTGGCGGCGGACGGGGTGCCCGACGATCCGCGGACGTACCGGGTCTACCTCGCGTGGTTCGGTGCCGGGCTCGTGAAGGTGGGGATCACGGCGGAGGAGCGGGGCGCGGGGCGGCTTCTGGAGCAGGGGGCCGTGGCGTTCTGCTGGCTGGGGCACGGGCCGCTGATGGCGGCACGGCGTACGGAGGAGCTGCTGCGGGCGGCGCTCGGGGTGCCGGACCGGGTGCCGTACGCCCGCAAGCGCGGGCTCCGGGGGGCGCTGCCCGCGTGGCCGGAGCGGGAGAAGGAGCTCGCGGAGCTGCATGAGCGGGCGGTGGCGCTCGGCGGGTGGGCGGAGGCGCTGGAGCGGGTGCCGTTCGATGCCGTCGACCACGCGGGGGCGTTCGGGCTCGATGCCCGGGGCGGTCCGGCGGCGACGGGCGGCGTGGTGCGGGAGCTGGTCGACGGCGGGGCGGTCGCGGGGCGGTTGGTCGCGGCGGCCGGGCCCGACCTGCACCTGGAGGTGACGGGCGGGGGCGTGCTGGTGGTCGACACGCGGGTGCTCGTGGGGTGGGAGCTGGCCCCGGCCGACGCGGGGGCGGGGGTGACCGTTCCGGTGCGGGCCGTGGACGTCGTGGGCGGGGGTGCCGAGCAGGACGGGCTGTTCTGAGCCTCTTCCGAGCCTGTCGACCGGTTCTCCGACCGAATGGTCAAGTCCGGTCGACCGTTGGGCAAGGGCGGGCCGAAAAGGGTGGACGCGGGTGTGGTGCGGGCCCGAGTGTGGCGACATGAGTGATCACGCCACAGGTCCTGTCGGGCCCTTCGAACCGCCCTACTACTCCGTCGTCTTCTCCTCCGTGCGTACCGAGGGGGACAACGGCTACGGCGAGACCGCCGACCGCATGGACGAACTCGTCGCGGACGTACCCGGTTTCCTCGGCACCGAGTCGGCCCGCACGCCCGGCGGGCTCGGCATCACCGTCTCGTACTTCCGCGACGAGGCGGCCATCAAGGCCTGGCGCGGCAACCTGGAGCACCGTGCGGCCCAGCGCCGCGGGCGCGAGGACTGGTACGAGAAGTACGTCCTGCACGTCGCCAAGGTCGAGAGGAGCCACGGCTTTGTGCGGGAGTAGCGAGGGCGCGGAAGCCGAGGCCGAGGCTGACGCCGTCGCCGTGCGGCGGGTCTGGGAGCGGCTCGGGCTGCCCGGACTCATCGACGTACACACGCACTTCATGCCGGATCGCGTGCTGCGGAAGGTGTGGGCGTACTTCGACTCCTTCGGGGCGCCGGGCACCGTCGAGTGGCCCATCACCTACCGGCACGAGGAGGAGCGGCGGGTCGCGCTGCTCGGGGAGTTCGGGGTGCGCGCCTTCACCTCGATGCTGTACCCGCACAAGGCGGGCATGGCGGAGTGGCTCAACGGCTGGGCCGCCGACTTCGCCCGCCGCACGCCCGGCTGTCTGCACACCGCGACGTTCTTCCCGGAGCCGGGCGTCGACCGGTACGTGCGGGAGGCCGTCGAGGCGGGCGCCCGGGTCTTCAAGTCGCATGTGCAGGTGGGCGGGTACGACCCCAACGACCCGCTGCTCGAACCGGTGTGGGGCCTGCTCGCCGAGGCCGGCATCCCCGTGGTCATGCACTGCGGTTCCGGCCCCGAGCCCGGCAAGCACACCGGCCCCGAGCCGGTCGCCGCGCTCCTCGCCCGCCACCCGCGGCTGCCGCTCGTCGTGGCGCACATGGGCATGCCCGAGTACGCCGAGTTCTTCGCCCTCGCCGAGCGGTACGAGGAGGTGCGCCTCGACACGACGATGGCGTTCACCGACTTCAGCGAGGGGCTCATGCCGTTTCCGGCACGGGAGCGGGGCAGGCTCGCCGACCTGGCCGGAAAGGTGCTGCTGGGCAGCGACTTCCCCAACATCCCGTATCCGTACGCGCATCAGCTGGAGTCCCTGGAACGGCTGGGGCTCGGGGACGCGTGGCTGCGCGGGGTGTTGTACGGGAACGCGGCCCGGGTGTTCGGAGTGGAGTGAGGGGGGTGCTCCGGGGGGAGGCGTCATAGGCGCGTGTTCGCGTCGCCCGCGCGGAGCTTCTGCAGCGGGACCACCGTTGCCTGGCCCGCGGCTGTGATGCTCACGTCGGCCACTTGCCAGATGGGCTCGCTCTGCGCCCCGACGGCGGCGGCCACCGTGTACTGACCGAGCTGGGTGGCGCCCTGGGTGACCGTGACGACGGCGGCCGAGTTCTCGAAGGTGCCGCCGCTGAAGTCGTGCACCCAGTACCGGTAGTGGCCGGGCACGAAGTCCGCCACGACCGGGGTGATCGTGACGAGTTCCGGGCCGAAGCCCTGCTTGGCGTCCACGTCGAGGGCCACGTAGTCCACCGGGGGCGGCGTCATGGACGCGTACGACAGGTGGAAGCGGCCGTTGTTCGTGTCCGGGCCCGACAGGTGCGCGTCGAGGTCCGCCGGCGCGTTGCCCCACGCGAGCGCGATGACGACCGGCTCGGTGCGGATCGGCGGGTCGGGGACCATCTGGAGGTCGACCACCGTGACCGGCGCCCGGGCCGCGACCGTCGCCTCGGCGTCGAGGTACCCGGTGCGGGACGCGGAGACCGTGACGCGGCCGCCGGAGTCCAGCGGGGCGCACGCGAACCGGTACGCCCCGGTGACGTCCGTGGTCGTCGAGGCGACCGCGGTGCCGGTCAGGGTGACCGTGGCGCCCGCGACGGGGTTCCCGGTGACCGCGTCGGTGACGGTGCCGCTGACCTCGACGCAGCCCGTGACGAGCTCCACGCCGCTCACGCCGACGGGTGGTACGAACTCGGAGACCTTGTTCGCGCCCGCCGTCCAGAAGAACCAGGTCAGACCGGTCGGGCCGTGCGGCACGCACCACAGGGTCCAGGTGCCGTCCGCGCGGGTGGTCGCCTCGATGAACGGCCCGCCGCCCGGACGCCTGACCTTCTGCCCCGCCGCGTCCATGAGGAAGACCTTGACGCCGGCCACCGGGTCCCCGGTGACGTACCGCACCACACCGGAGACCGGCGTGCACGTCAGGTCGATCTCCAGGTCGACGGCCGCCTCCGGCTCGACGGTGAACTCCGTCCGGTTCTGCTGGTGGGTGTCGTGGTCGGCGGTGAGGGTGTACGTGCCCTGCGGGACGCAGGTGCTCGCGCCCCGGGCGAGGGTGAAGCGGCCGCCCTCGTCGGTGACGGCCCGGAAGCCGCTGCCCACGGCGACGACGACCGCCCCGGCGAGCGGCTCGCCACTGGAGAAGTCCCTGACCAGGCCCGTGACGGGGGCGCAGTTGCGGCGCAGGTCGATGACGAGGTCGAGGGGGACCTCCGGCTCGACGGTGATCGGGCGGGTGTCCGGAAGATGGGTGCCGTGGGTCGTGGTGAGGGTGTGGGTGCCCGCGGGGACGCAGGTGGTGGCGCCGTTGGTGAGGGTGAAGCGGCCGTGTTCGTCGGTGACGGCCTCGAACCCGGTGGAGCCCGCGACGACATGGGCACCGGCCACCGGTTCGCCGGTCACGTGGTGCCTGACCAGGCCGGTGACCGGCGCACAGCTCATGCAGACGACCTTGCCGGGACGCCAGCCGTCGCCGGGGCGCACTTCGTTGACCACCAGCCGGAAGACGGTGTCGTCCCCGGCGGCCGTGCCGTCCGCCGTCACCGTCCCCGCCCACTGCTCCGCGGGCCCGCGCACCCGGAAGTACGTTCCGGCGGCGGCGACGAGCAGCACGTCGTCACCGCTGGTCGGCTCCTCCGCCGAGCCGTCGGCCCGGACCACGCGCACGGTGTACTCCTCCTCGGCGCCCCGGTGACCGGGGACGCTGAGCGGATACGGGCTGACCCAGACGTCGCAGTTCGTGCCGCCCCATATGTAGTGCTGGGTGTGCTCCTTCGGGTGGGCGACGACGCGCGGGTCGACCCTGACGACGTTCCCGGACACCTCCCAGGCGGGGCCGCAGGCGGTGAGGACGGACGCCGCGAAGGTCGGCGGGGCCGATACGTAGAAGGTGTGGAAGGGGCCGGGGGAGGACGTGGTGTCCGCGGAGAGCCGCCAGGCGCCGCCGGGCGCGTGCAGCCAACGGCCGTCCCGGGTACGGAAACGCATCGCGTTGAGCCGCACCGGGGACGGGACGCACCGCTCGTCCACGCACTCGCACCAGGCAGGGCACTCGATGCCGCCACAGCTCATGTCGTCCTCCCCCGGGCCGGTCTCCCGTGCGGGCGACCTTCGTACACACGGCGTACCGCTGGGATCTAGGGCTGTCACTGCGGGGGCCCGCACTCCGCCTGGCCGCCGTCCCCTGTCCCCGCCGCCCTTTCTCAGGGAATTCACAGGTTCGCGCAAGAGTGCTCTCAGGGGCGCCCCGCAGGGTGTGGGGCATGACCACGACCACGCCTCAGGCGCGTACCGAACTGCTCAGGGCGGACGGGAGCCCCGTCCGCGTGCTCGTCGTGGACGACGAGGTGTCGCTCACCGAGCTGTTGTCCATGGCCCTGCGTTACGAGGGCTGGCAGATCCGCAGCGCGGGGGACGGGGCGGGTGCGGTGCGGGCCGCGCGGGCGTTCCGGCCCGATGCCGTGGTGCTCGACATGATGCTGCCCGACATGGACGGGCTCTCCCTGCTCGGCAGGTTGCGCCGGGAGATGCCGGACGTGCCCGTGCTGTTCCTGACCGCGAAGGACGCCGTGGAGGACCGTATCGCCGGGCTCACGGCGGGCGGCGACGACTACGTCACCAAGCCGTTCAGCCTGGAGGAGGTCGTGGCGCGGCTGCGCGGGCTCATCCGGCGGGCCGGGGCCGCCGACAAGCGCAGTGCGTCCACGCTGGTCGTGGGGGATCTGACGCTCGACGAGGACAGTCACGAGGTGACGCGCGGCGGCGACTCGATCCATCTGACCGCCACCGAGTTCGAGCTGCTGCGCTATCTGATGCGCAATCCGCGGCGTGTGCTCAGCAAGGCGCAGATCCTCGACCGGGTGTGGAACTACGACTTCGGGGGCCAGGCCAACGTCGTCGAGCTGTACATCTCGTATCTGCGCAGGAAGATCGACGCGGGCCGGGAGCCGATGATCCACACGCGGCGCGGGGCGGGATATCTGATCAAGTCCGCGGTGCCCGTCCCTTCGTGAGACCGGTGAGACTCACGCTGCGGACGCGGCTCGTCCTCTCCGCGGTCGCGTTGATCGCCGTCGTGTGCGCGGTCATCGGGGTGGTGACGACCATCGCTCTCAAGTCCCATCTGTACGAGCAGTTGGACGGTGCGCTCGGCGGGGTCGCCCAGCGGGCTTCGGGTCCCGCCGTCGCGCCGGGTCCCGGCCCCGGCCCCGGCGCGGGGAACGACCCGCTGGACTTCGTCACCCATGGGCCGCAGGAGATCGGGGCCGTCGGCGCGGAGGTGGGGCGCGACGGCTCGGTCGGGCGGGCGCTGGTCAGCACGGAGGACGACGCCGGCGACACGGTGCCGGACGCGACGGATCTCGACGCGGCGCAGCGGGCCGCGCTCGGCGGCGTACCGAGGGACGGGCAGGCGCACAACGTCGACCTCCCGGGCCTCGGGGAGTACCGCGTGCGGTACACGAGCGGGCACAAGGGCGACTTCCTCGTCGGACTGCCGACCACCAAGGTGCGGAACACCCTCAGCACGCTGATCGTCGTCGAGGTCTGCGTCACCGCGGCGGGCCTCGTCGCCGCGTCGCTCGCCGGGGCCGCCATGGTCGGCGTCGCGCTGCGCCCGCTGCGCAGGATCGCGAGCACCGCCACCCGGGTCTCCGAGCTGCCCCTGCACAGCGGCGAGGTGGCCCTGCACGACCGCGTGCCCGACGCCGATCCGCGCACGGAGGTCGGGCAGGTGGGCGCCGCGCTCAACCGCATGCTCGACCACGTCCACTCCGCGCTCGACGCGCGCCAGCGCAGCGAGACGCGGGTCCGGCGGTTCGTCGCGGACGCGAGCCACGAACTGCGGACCCCGCTCGCCTCCATCCGGGGATACGCGGAACTGACGCGCCGGGGACGGGAGTCGGAGTCGACCGGGCCCGACACGCGGCACGCGCTCGGACGGATCGAGGCGGCGGCCGAGCGGATGACGGGCCTGGTCGAGGATCTGCTGCTGCTCGCGCGGCTCGACGCGGAACAGCCGCTCTCGTACCGGAGCACTGATCTCGCACCGCTCGTCGTCGACGCGGTCAGCGACGCGCGGGCCGCCGGGCCCGGCCACCACTGGCGCCTCGAACTCCCCGACGAGCCCGCCCTGGTGAGCGCGGACACCGCACGCCTGCACCAGGTCGTCGGCAACCTCCTCGCCAACGCCCGTACCCACACCCCGCCGGGCACGACGGTCACCGCCCGGGTGCGGCACGAGGAGACCCACGTACACCTGGAGGTACGGGACGACGGGCCCGGCATCGCGCCCGACCTCCTGCCCGCCGTCTTCGAACGGTTCGCCCGCGGGGACGCGTCCCGTTCGCGCCAGGCGGGGTCCACGGGGCTCGGCCTGGCCCTCGTGCGGGCCATCGTGACGGCGCACGACGGCACGGTGACCGTCGAGAGCGTGCCGGGGCGGACCGTGTTCGCCGTCACGCTCCCTGCGGTCCGCAGCACCCCTTCGCCCCCCTCACAGCCGGACCACAGCCTCACCACACAGCCCTGACAGACCGTTTGGCGAGTGTCGGCCCCATGCGAACCGACACCTCCCCCGACGTGCTGCCGTCACGGGACCACCTCCCCGCCGCCGGGCGTGACGTACCCGTCCTGGACGTCGTGATCCCCGTCCACAACGAGGAGAAGGACCTCGGGCCGTGCGTCCAGCGCCTGCACGACCACCTGGCCCGCACCTTCCCCTACCCCTTCCGCATCACCGTCGCGGACAACGCGTCCACGGACCGCACCCCGCAGGTCGCCGCCGAACTCACCGGCTCCGTGACGGGGGTCCGGCACGTCCGGCTCGACGAGAAGGGGCGCGGCCGGGCGCTGCGCGCCGTCTGGTCCGCCTCCGACGCGCCGGTCCTCGCGTACATGGACGTCGACCTCTCCACCGACCTCAACGCGCTGCTCCCCCTCGTCGCCCCGCTGATCTCGGGCCACTCGGACCTGGCGATCGGCTCGCGCCTCGCGCGCAGCTCGCGGGTGGTGCGCGGGCCGAAGCGGGAGTTCATCTCCCGCGCGTACAACCTCATCCTGCGCGGCTCCCTGCACGCCCGCTTCTCCGACGCCCAGTGCGGGTTCAAGGCGATCCGCGGTGACGTGGCACGGGTGCTGCTGCCGCTGGTCGAGGACACGGGGTGGTTCTTCGACACCGAGCTGCTCGTCCTCGCCGAGCGCGCTGGGCTGCGCATCCACGAGGTGCCGGTCGACTGGGTCGACGACCCCGACTCGACGGTCCACATCGTGCGGACGGCCGCTGACGACCTCAAGGGCGTGTGGCGGGTGGGGCGGGCGCTCGCGGTCGGGGCGCTGCCGCTGGACCGTCTTGCCCGCCCCTTCGGCGACGACCCGCGCGACCGCGGGATCAGCGGCGTGCCGGGCGGCCTCACCCGCCAGCTCGTCGGCTTCTGCGTGGTCGGCGCCCTCTCGACCCTGTTCTACCTCCTCCTCTACAGCGGCTTCCGTACGTTCACGGGGTTGCAGGCGGCCAACGCCCTCGCCCTCCTGGTGTCGGCGGTGGCCAACACGGCGGCGAACCGGAGGCTCACCTTCGGCGTGCGCGGCCGGGACCGTGCGGTCCGCCATCAGGCACAGGGCCTCGTCGTCCTCGCCATCGGCCTCGCCCTCACGAGCGGCTCCCTCGCGGCGCTCGACGCGGCGTCCGCCCACCCCGCGCACGCCACGGAAGTGGCGGTCCTGCTCGCGGCGAACCTGGCGGCGACGGTGCTGCGGTTCCTGCTGCTCAGGGCGTGGGTCTTCCCGGACACCCGGACCGACGCCACTCCCCGCACCGGCACCCCCCACGACCCGAGGAACGCACGATGACGACCGCCACTCCCACCTTGAGGCCGTGGCGCGGGCGGGTCGACGACCCCCCGTGGGCGCGGCCCGCGCTGCTCGCGCTGCTGCTGGCCACCGCCGGGCTCTACCTCTGGAACCTCAGCGCGTCCGGCTACGCCAACTCCTTCTACTCCGCCGCCGTCCAGGCCGGCAGCCAGAGCTGGAAGGCGTTCTTCTTCGGCTCGCTCGACGCGGGCAACGCCATCACCGTCGACAAACCCCCGGCCTCGCTCTGGCCCATGGCGCTCTCCGTGCGTCTCTTCGGCCTCGGCTCGTGGGCCGTGCTCGTCCCGCAGGTCGTCATGGGCGTCGCCACGGTCGGCGTGCTGTACGCGACCGTGCGGCGTCGCTTCAGCGCCGCCGCCGGGCTGATCGCGGGCGCGGTCCTCGCGCTCACGCCCGTCGCCGCGCTGATGTTCCGCTTCAACAACCCGGACGCGCTGCTCGCGCTCCTGATGACCGTCACGGTGTACTGCGTCCTGCGCGCCCTGGAACACGGCCGCACCAAGTGGCTGGTGTGGGCGGGCGTCGCGGTCGGCCTCGCCTTCCTCACCAAGACGCTCCAGGCGTTCCTGATCCTGCCGCCGCTCGCGGTGGTCTACGCGGTGTGCGCCCCGGTGCGGCTCCGCAGGCGCCTCGGCCAGCTCGCCCTGTCAGCGGGTGCGATGCTCGTCGCCGGTGGCTGGTGGGTGGCGGTCGTCGAGCTGTGGCCCGCGTCCTCGCGCCCGTACATCGGCGGCTCGCAGAACAACTCCTTCCTTGAACTGACCTTCGGCTACAACGGCCTCGGCCGCATCAACGGCGACGAGACGGGGAGCGTGGGCGGCGGCGGGGGACCCCGCGGCGGCGGTGGCGGCATGTGGGGCGAGACCGGGCTCGGGCGGATGTTCGACTCCGAGACCGGCGGCCAGATCTCGTGGCTGCTGCCCGCCGCGCTGATCCTCCTGGTGGCCGGCCTGGTCATCACCCGCAAGGCGGGCCGCACGGACACCGCGCGGGCGGCGTTCGTGGCGTGGGGCGGTTCGCTCCTGATGACCGCCGCGGTCTTCAGCTTCATGGCGGGGATCTTCCACCAGTACTACACGGTGGCCCTCGCCCCCTGCGTCGCCGCGCTCGTCGGCATGGGCGCCACGGTCCTGTGGGAGGAGCGCGCCTCGCGGTGGGCGGGCGCGGTGCTCGGGGCGACCGTCGCGGGCACGGCGGTCTGGGCGTACGTCCTGCTCGGCCGGGCGGCGGACTACCTGCCGTGGCTGCGGTGGGCGGTGCTCGTCGCCGGACTCGTCGGAGCGGTGGGCCTGTTGGCCGTGGGACGGCTCGGGCGTGGGTTCGCGCTGACCGCGGCCGGGCTGGGCATGGCGGCGTCCGTCGCGGGTCCGGTGGCGTACACCCTGTCGACGGTGGACAGCGCGCACACGGGGTCGATCGTGACGGCGGGTCCGGCCTCGGCGGGGGGCGGGGGCATGGGCGGGCCTCGGGGTGGGGGCGGGCCTGGTGGGGGAGGTCCGGGCGGCGGTCCCGGGGGTCCGGGCGGGCAGCGTGGCCAGGGTGGGGTGCCTCAGGGCAATGCTCCCCAGGGCGGTGCTCCCCAGGGCGGTGCTCCTCAGGGCGGTGCTCCTCAAGGACAGCCCGGCGGTGGAATGCCCGGTGGCGGTGCCATGGGGGAGCGCGCCGGACGCGGTGGCGGCATGGGCGGCCTCCTGAACGGAGCCCAGGTCTCCGCCAAGGCCAAGGCCCTCCTCGAGCCGGACGCCGGTGACGACTACACCTGGGCCGCCGCGGCCATCGGCTCCCAGAACGCGGCCAGCTACCAACTGGCCACCGGCGAGCCGGTGATGGCGATCGGCGGCTTCAACGGCAGCGACCCGGCACCGACCCTCGCGCAGTTCAAGAAGTACGTGGCGGACGGCGACATCCACTACTTCATCGCGAGCGGCGGCATGGGCGGGCCGGGCGGAGGCGACGGCACCTCCTCCGCGATCACGTCCTGGGTCGAGTCGACGTACAAGAAGGTCACCGCGGGAGGCGCCACGTTCTACGACCTGACGCGGCCGAAGAAATAACTCCCTTGTACGCCGTACGGGAACTGTTCTACGGTGTACGTCGCACCACTGCCTCGTACACCGTAGAAGAGAACACCGGAAAGGGAGGGCTGATGACGGCGACGACTGCCGAGACCCCCACCGCCTCACAGAGGCACCCGCAGCGCTGGCTGATCCTCGGCGTCATCTGCCTGGCGCAGCTCACCGTGCTGCTCGACAACACCGTCCTGAGCGTCGCGATCCCCTCCCTCACCAGGGAGCTGGACGCGTCGACGTCCGACATCCAGTGGATGATCAACGCGTACTCGCTGGTCCAGTCCGGCCTGCTGCTCACCGCGGGCAGCGCCGCCGACCGCTACGGCCGCAAGAAGATGCTCGCCGCGGGCCTCGCCCTCTTCGGCATCGGCTCGCTGGCCGCCGGCCTCGCGCAGAGCTCCGGGCAGCTCATCGCCGCCCGCGCGGGCATGGGCATCGGCGGCGCGCTCCTCATGACCACCACGCTCGCGGTGGTCGTGCAGATCTTCGACGAAGCGGAGCGCGTCAAGGCGATCGGCCTGTGGGCCACCATCAACTCCCTCGGCTTCGCGGCGGGTCCGCTGCTCGGCGGGTTCATGCTCGACCACTTCTGGTGGGGCTCGATCTTCCTGATCAACATCCCCGTCGCGCTGATCGGCCTCGCCGCGGTCCTGAAGCTGGTCCCGGAGTCCAAGAACCCCCAGGGCGACCGCCCCGACCTCCTCGGCGCGCTGCTCTCCACGATCGGCATGGCCGCGGTGGTCTACGCGATCATCTCCGGGCCCGAACACGGCTGGACGTCCGGCCGGGTCCTGGTGTCCGCCGCGGTCGGCGTCCTCGTCCTCGGCGCGTTCACGCTCTGGGAGCTGCGCATCCCGTACCCGATGCTGGACATGCACTTCTTCCGCAACCAGCGCTTCGTCGGCGCCGTCGCGGGCGCCATCCTGGTCGCCTTCGGCATGAGCGGCTCGCTCTTCCTGCTCACCCAGCACCTCCAGTTCGTGCTCGGGTACGAGCCGTTGGAGGCGGGGCTGCGCACGGCGCCGCTCGCGGTGACCATCGTGGTCCTGAACCTCGCAGGCATCGGCGCGAAGCTGCACGGCAAGATGGGCACGCCGGTCACGATCGTGTCCGGCATGAGCATGCTCGCCGCGGGTCTCGCGGCCATAGCGGTGCTCGGCGGCGACAACTACAACGGCCTGCTGTTCGGCCTGATCGTGATGGGCGCGGGCATCGCGCTCGCCATGCCGGCCATGGCCAACGCCATCATGAGCGCCATCCCGCCGGAGAAGGCGGGCGTGGGCGCGGGCATCAACGGCACCCTCGCGGAGTTCGGCAACGGCCTCGGCGTCGCCGTGCTCGGCGCGGTCCTCAACTCCCGCTTCGCGTCCCTCGTCGCGGTCTCCGCCGCGTCGTTCCCCGCGGCGATGGCGGCGGCGAAGTCGTCCGGCGAACGCGAACGGATCGCCGACGCGTTCTCCTCCGGCCTGGAGACGAGTCAGCTCGTGGGTGCGGCGGCGGTCTTCGTCGGAGGCGTCCTGGCAGCGGCGTTGCTGCGCAGGGCGGAGAGGGCAGACTCCGTGGGTAAGACAGCGGCATAGCATCAAGGGGAGGCGGATCGCCCGGCTCCGGCCCGAGGAACGACGAGGAAGGTGCGCCATGGCGAAGGCAGCCGGCCGCACGAAGAACGCGGCGAAGACGAGCGTCTGGCTGCAGGACAAGGCGCCACGCGGCGGCGGCCGCAAGGTCGACCAGCCGAGCGGACTCGACAGGGACCGCATCACGCGGGCCACGGTCCGGCTCCTGGACGCGGAGGGCCTCGACAAGTTCTCCATGCGCAGGCTCGCCGGAGAACTGAACGTCACGGCGATGTCCGTCTACTGGTACGTGGACACCAAGGACGACCTCCTGGAGCTCGCCCTGGACGCGGTGTGCGGCGAGATGCGGCTCCCCGACACGGAGACGTCCCCGGAGGAGTGGCGCGACCAGCTCCGGGCCCTCGCCGACGAGTACCGCGCGGCGCTGATCCGCCACCCCTGGGTGTCGCCGCTGGTCGGCCGCTTCCTCAACATCGGCCCCAACTGGCTGGCGTTCGCGCTCGCCATCCAGAACGCGGTACGGAACACGGGGCTGCCCGCGCACACGCAGAACGGCACGATCTCGGCGGTCTTCCAGTTCGTGTACGGCTTCGGGACCATCGAGGGCCACTACCTCGCGCGGTGCGCGGAGGCGGGCATGTCACCGGACCGGTACTACCGCGAGGCCATCGGCTCGGTCCGCGAGGAGCTCGCCGAGCACGGGGTGCTGGAGAGCGCGGACGAGCTGATGGCCGCGCGGGCCGACGACACGGTCGAGGAGATGTGGGCCCACGACTTCACGGTCGCTCTGGACCTGATGATCGCGGGCATCGAGTCCCTGCTGGCCAAGAACCCCTAGACGGAGGCAGGCGGGCCGTCAGCCCGCCTGCGGCAGGACCTCGCCCTGCACGGCCTGGATGTCCAGCGACACCTTCAGCGTCGTGCCGATCGCCGAGATCCCCGCCTGCACCACCTGGTTGTAGTTCATGGCGAAGTCCTCGCGGCGCAGCTCCGCCGTGGCCCGGAAGGCCGCGCGCGTGCCGCCCCACGGGTCCGCGCCGGTCCCCAGGTAACTGAGGTCCAGGTCGACCGGGCGCACGACCCCGTGCATGCCCAGCTCGCCGTGGACCGTCCAGCGGTCGGTGCCGGCGGGCGTCAGACCGGTGGACCGGTACGTGATCTCCGGGTACTGCTCGACGTCCAGGAAGTCCGCCGACTTCAGGTGCCCGTCGCGCATCCCGTTGCCCGTGTCGATCGACGCCGACCGGATGACCGCCTCGACGCGCGACTTCTCGATGTCCTCGGCGATCTCGATCCGCCCGCCGAACTCCGTGAACCGGCCGTGCACGCTGGTGATCCCGAGGTGCTGGGCGACCGCGCCCACGGTCGAGTGGGCCGGGTCGACGGTCCACGGACCGGGCGGGGGCAGCTCGGTGCCGCCCTGCCGGGCGAGGACGACGTTGCCGACCTCCGCCCGTCCGCTCGCCGTGACGAGCGCGGTGGACGCGACGGGCGCGTAGCCCACCGCGGTCACGATGACGGTGTAGGGGCCGGCCGCGAGGGCGGCCCCGTCCCGTACGACGCCCTCGTCGTCCGCCTCGGCCCGCAGTACCTGCGTCCCGGTCATGTCCGTCACCGTGACGACGGCGTGGGGCACGGCCCATCCGTCACGCGTCCGGATCCGAGCGTTCAGTGCCATCCCGTTTACTCCTTGCCGGGCTTCCCGCTCCGGGAAGCCTCACAGTCCGGGCCCGTCCGGGCCCGGTGCACGCTTCGATACGCAGACGGCCCCCGGCGGCGGTGACTGGCCGTCCCCTGCCATGTGTGCCACCGCCGGCCCGGGGGCCCTTTCCACCACCGGCCCGTGGCCGCGCCTCCGCTCGGGGCGCGGCCACGGGCCGGAGCCGTCACTCGCCCGGGTGGGCGAGCTCGATGTCGTGGCCGTCGATGCCGCTGCCGGCCACCGTCAGGCCCGTGGCCACCGGCGGGTACCCCGTCGCGATGACCGTGTAGTCGCCGCTGTCCAGGTCGGTGAAGGCGTACGCCCCGTCCGACCCGGTGGTCGCGGTGGCGACCACGTTGCCCGCGGCGTCCACGAGGGTGACGCGCGCGTCGTTCAGCGCCGAGCCGCCCGCCCGCACGGTGCCGAGCACCCGTGCGCCGGAGTTGAGCTCGACCTCGACCCGGGTGACCCCGGTGCCGCCGACCTCGACGGGCAGCGCGAGCGGCCGGTGTCCGGCGGCGTTCACCGCGATGGTGACGGTGCCGGGGACCAGCTCGGCGAAGGTGAACTCGCCCTGCTCGCCGGAGAGCCCGGTGGCGAGGACGTCACCGCGCACGTCGGTCACGATGACCATGGCGCCGTTGACGGGCAGCTTGCTGTCCGCGTCCCGCACCAGACCGCTGAGCCCGCTCGTGCCGCTGAGCAGGATGTCGTACGCGAGGGTGTCCTCGCCCACGACGACCGTGGAAGCCTGCGGCTGGAACCCGTCGGCGGAGGCGATCAGCACGTACGACCCGGCGCCGGGGGCGTCGACGGAGTACGAACCGTCGCCCTGCGCGACCGAGCGGCCGAGCTGCCGTCCCCCGAGGGAGATCAGCGTGACGGCGGCCTGCGGGACCGGCGCGCTCTCGGCGCCGCGGACGAAGCCGCGGACCGGGATGCCGCCCGTGACCGGCGGGAGCTCACCGGAGCCCGCGCCGGGCTGTGCGGCGGACGCCACGGCGGCGAGCCGCTGCGTGCCCTCGGGGCCTGTCTCGGCCCCCGACGCGACGGAGGCGAGCACGGGCTGCTCGGCGGTGGCCGCCGCGTCGCCCGCGGGAGCCGCGGCGGTGTCGGCCGGAGCCGGGCCGTCGGTCGTCTCCGAGGCGGCCTGGGCCAGCGCGCCCGACGTCCGCAGCGGGACCTCCTTGATGAACAGCGTGATCAGGAAGGCGATCAGCGCCATCGGGGCGGCGATGAGGAAGACGTCGGCGATGCCGTGTCCGTACGCGCTCTCCATGACCGTGCGGAACGGCTCGGGGATCTTCGACAGGTCGGGGATGCCGCCGCCACCGGTGCCGCCGTGGCCGAACTGCGCCGCGGCCTTCGGGCCGAGGTCGGCGATGCCGTCCTTGACGTAGTCGGTGATCCGCGTCGACATGATCGCGCCGAGCGCCGAGACACCCATCGCACCGCCCAGCGAGCGGAAGAAGGTGACGGTGGAGCTGGCGGAACCGAGGTCCTCGGGAGCGACCTGGTTCTGCGTGCAGAGCACGAGGTTCTGCATCATCATGCCGATGCCGAGACCCATCAGGGCCATGAAGATCGCGATGTGCCAGTACTCGGTGTCGTACCGGATGGTGCCGAGCAGGCCGAGGCCCGCCGTCACCAGCACGCCACCGCTGACCAGCCACGCCTTCCACTTGCCGGTCTTGGTGATGACCTGGCCGGAGACGGTGGACGAGACGAACAGACCACCGATCATCGGGATCGTCATGACGCCGGACATCGTCGGGGACTCGCCCCGCGCCAGCTGGAAGTACTGGCTGAAGAAGACCGTGCCCGCGAACATCGCGACACCCACGAAGAGCGAGGCGAGCGAGGCGAGCGTGATGGTGCGGTTGCGGAAGAGCCGCAGCGGGATGATCGGCTCGGTCGCCTTGGACTCGACGAGCACGAAGATCAGACCGAGCAGGACCGAACCGCCGACCATGGCGCCGGTCTGCCAGGACATCCAGTCGTACTTGTCGCCGGCGAAGGTGACCCAGACGAGCAGCAGGCAGACGGCGGCGCTGATGAAGAACGCGCCGGCCCAGTCGACCTTGACGTCACGCTTGACGACGGGGAGCTTCAGCGTCTTCTGGAGCACGATCAGCGCGATGATCGCGAAGGGCACGCCGACGTAGAAGCACCAGCGCCAGCCGAGCCACGAGGTGTCGGTGATGACACCGCCGAGCAGCGGGCCGCCGACGGTGGCGACGGCGAAGGTCGCGCCGAGGTAGCCGGAGTACCGGCCGCGCTCGCGCGGGGAGATCATCGCCGCCATGACGATCTGCGCCAGGGCGGAGAGACCGCCCACGCCGATGCCCTGCACAACGCGGCAGGCGATCAGCATCCCTGCGCTCTGCGAGAGACCGGCGACGACCGAACCGCCGACGTAGATGACCAGGGCTATCTGTACGAGCGCCTTCTTGCTGAAGAGGTCGGACAGCTTGCCCCACAGCGGGGTGGTCGCGGTCATGGCGAGCAGCGACGCGGTGACGACCCAGGTGTAGGCGGACTGGCCGCCGCCGAGGTCGCCGATGATTTCGGGCAGGGCGTTGGAGACGATCGTCGACGAGAGGATCGCCACGAACATGCCGAGCAGGAGCCCGGACAGCGCTTCCATGATCTGCCGGTGCGTCATCGGAGCGTTCTCACCGCTGTGACCGTGGTGCGCTCCGTGCTTGGCATGGCTGCCCCGCACACCGGCTGGTGTGGTTGTTGCCATGGACTTCCTTTTCTTACGCGGGTGTACGGGTGGTCTCCGACGTGGTCCGCACGTCGTGGGGGGAAGGGGTCAGCCGGGCCGAAGCCGCGCGGCAGTCCCCGAAGCTGTCGCGAAGGCGCGCCAGCAACGTGCTGAGCTGGACGACCTCGTCGTCGGTCCAGTCGTGCAGGTAGTGGGTGAGCGTCCGGATGGAGAGCTCGGAGAGCTCGTCCACCTTGGCCTTGCCCTCGGGCGTGAGCCGCAGGATCCGGGAGCGCTTGTCGGCGGGGTCGGGATCGCGGACGATCCATTCCTTGTCCGCGACATGGGCGACGTGGCGGCTGGTCACCGACGTGTCGACGGCGAGCAGCTCCGCGAGCCTGCTCATCCGCATCGCACCGTGGCGGTCGAGCAGAATGAGTACGGCGGCGGATCCGGCGGGGCAGTCGTGCGGCAGGCCCCGTCCGAGGCCGCGCTTCACGGCACCGATGGCGCTGAGCTGTCGGGCCAGCTCCTCGTACTGACGCTGCGCGGCCACGGCACCTCCTATTTTTTGTTGCTTAGGGCAACGATAGAAGCGGTTGGTTGCCGCAGGCAAATTAAAAAGGGCCCATCGGACTAAAGAGTCGGCAAAGCGTTGGGGCTCCGCTCGTAAAGTCGCTGGCCAGAGGGGGTTGGGCCGATGGCGCAGGATTCGCTAGGGTCCTGCTCCATGGCACACAACCCCCAGGGCAACCCCGATCCCGCTGGCAGCACGCAGATGTTCCGCGCGTTCGTCGACGAGGCGCCGCGCGGCGGCCGCCAGCAGGCGGCGCCTTCCTCTTCCGGCCCGCGCGTGGGCCTGATCATCGGCGTGATCCTCGCGATCGCGGTGGTGGCGGGGGTGGCGTGGCTGGCGCTGTCGTAGGCGACTGCGCTTGAACGGTCTCTTCTGCGGGCGCGTCGTGGCCGCTCGCGCAGTTCCCCGCGCCCCTGACTACTCGCCCCTGCGGGGCTCGGTACGCCGGATGACCTCAGGGCCGCGGGGAACTGACACCTGACGGCTGGGCCCGCGCCGGACTGCCCAGGGGCGCGGGGAACTGCGCGACCAGCCCCCACGCACCCGCAGACGGAGCCGCGCCCCGAGCACGGGCTAGTCCCACTTCACCGCGACGTCTCGCGTCTCCACGTGCATACCGAGCGGAACCCGCCACGCATCGACACATACCGGCCAGGTTTTCACCCTCTTCTGACCGGCCCCGATCGGCGTCGGCAGCTTCACGGTCGACTCGATCGTGGCCCAGTCGACGCCGAGCGCCCCGATGATGTGCGTCCCGAAGGTCACCGTGCCCGAACGCACCGGTGACCCACCGGTGTTGCGGAAGGCGACGGTCACGCTCTCGCACCAGCGCTTGTCCGCGGGCTTCCGGTCGGGATCGCCGACGGAGAGCGCGGCGGGCCCGCTGGGCGGATCGGGGCGTGGGTCGGGCTTCGGGTCCGGCTTCGGGTCGGGTCTCGGATCGGGCTCCGGCTTCTGAGAGCCGGGGGCGTCCGTTCCGGGACTGCCCCTCCCCGTACCCGTACCCGGGCCGGCACCCGCACCCGTGCCCGACGCGCCGCTGCCCGAACGGCTCTCCGCACGGTCGCCGGACTCCGAACCCCCCGTCGCAGCGGGCGACTTCCCCTCCGAGCCGCCCTCGCCACGGGGTCCCGCCGAGGAGGACCCGCCGCCCCCACGGGCGGCGGACACGCCGTCCGCCTCGTCGAGCGGCACCAACTTCACGTCACCGGTGGGGCCCACGGCCTGCCGCCGCTCGGGCGCCGCCCCGGTCGCCACGTAACCGTCGCCGCCGCCGTCGCCGCAGGCGGACAGCAGCCCGCCGAGGCAGAGCACGGCGGCACCCGCACCGAGCACGTTCCGTACGCCACGTCGCATCGCGCCAGTGTGGCTGACGGTCCGTCAATTAGGAACCCCGTCAGCAACACGGGTGACCCGCAAGCGACTTGACGCGCTCAGCCCGAATTGACGCGCTCAGTCCGAGATGAGCCCTTCGCGCAGCTGCGCGAGCGTCCGGGTCAGCAGCCGGGAGACGTGCATCTGCGAGATGCCGACCTCCTCGCCGATCTGGGACTGCGTCATGTTGGCGAAGAACCGCAGCATGATGATGCGGCGCTCGCGCGGCGGCAGCTTGGCGAGCAGCGGCTTGAGGGACTCGCGGTACTCCACGCCCTCCAGCGCCGTGTCCTCGTACCCGAGCCGGTCCGCGAGGGAGCCCTCGCCGCCGTCGTCCTCGGGGGTCGGGGAGTCGAGCGACGACGCCGTGTACGCGTTGCCGACCGCGAGGCCGTCGACGACGTCCTCCTCCGAGACGCCGAGCGCGGCGGCGAGCTCGGGCACGGTCGGCGAACGGTCGAGCCGCTGGGCGAGCTCGTCGCTGGTCTTCGTGAGGGCGAGCCGCAGCTCCTGGAGGCGGCGCGGCACGCGCACCGACCAACTCGTGTCCCGGAAGAAGCGCTTGATCTCGCCGACGACCGTCGGCATCGCGAACGTCGGGAACTCCACGCCGCGTTCGCAGTCGAAACGGTCGATCGCCTTGATCAGACCGATCGTTCCGACCTGGACGATGTCCTCCATCGGTTCGTTGCGACTGCGGAAGCGCGCCGCCGCGTACCGCACGAGCGGCAGGTTGAGCTCGATGAGCGTGTCGCGTACATAGACGCGCTCCGGGCTGTCCTGGGCGAGCGTGGCGAGCCGCAGGAAGAGGGAGCGGGACAGGGTCCGGGTGTCGATGGCTTCCGAGGCTGTTGAGCTGTGAAGCGCGTCGGGCGCGGATTCGCTCGGGCTCTTGACGAGCGTGAGCGTGAGCACCTTCGAGCTGCCCTGGTCTGCGGACATGCCACCCCCTTGAGGTCGCGGACGGTCGCGGCGAGCGCTCCGTCGGAGGAACGCAGCCTCCACCTGAATACCGGAGGTGGGGCTACGGCAAACGCGGTTCCAGCAGAATGTCACATGTCGGCAACACGCTGTAGTTACTTGTCGACAAACAAGGGTGACATCCGTGCAGGAAAGAGGGGGTCTGGGGCTTTTCGGCAAAGAGTGCCGTCGGGAACAGCCCCGACGGCACTCCACTCGAACCGGTTACGCCTCGATACGGTTTGCGGACCGGAGGCGTGCGAAGCTCCTGGCGAGGAGTCGCGACACGTGCATCTGCGAAACCCCCAGCTCGGCGCTGATCTGTGACTGCGTCAGATTGCTGTAGTAGCGCAGGAGGAGGATCCGCTGCTCGCGCTCGGGCAGCTGGACCAGGAGGTGGCGTACGAGGTCGCGGTGCTCGACGCCGTCGAGTGCGGGATCCTCGTAGCCGAGCCGGTCGAGCAGGCCGGGCAGCCCGTCGCCCTCCTGGGCGGCCTCCAGTGAGGTCGCGTGGTACGAGCGTCCTGCCTCGATGCAGGCGAGCACCTCGTCCTCGGTGATGCGCAGCCGCTCGGCGATCTCCGAGGTCGTCGGCGAACGTCCGAAGGCGGTGGTGAGGTCCTCGGTCGCCCCGGTCACCTGCACCCACAGCTCGTGCAGGCGCCGCGGTACGTGGACCGTGCGCACGTTGTCGCGGAAGTACCGCTTGATCTCGCCCACCACGGTCGGCATCGCGAAGGTCGGGAACTGCACGCCGCGCTCGGGGTCGAACCGGTCGATGGCGTTGATGAGCCCGATGGTGCCGACCTGGACGACGTCCTCCATCGGCTCGTTGCGGCTGCGGAAGCGGGCGGCCGCGTACCGCACGAGCGGCAGATTGGCCTCGATGAGCGCGCCGCGCACCCTGCCGTGTTCGGAGCTGCCCGGCTCCAGGTCCTTGAGCTGGCCGAAGAGGACCTGGGTGAGGGCCCGGGTGTCGGCGCCCCGGGTGCTTCCCGTGCTCCCGGTGCTCCCGGTGCTTGCGGTGCTCTGTGCGGTCCTCGCGGGTGGCGCTTCGGGCGCAGTACTGGCCGGCACGGTCAACGCCACCCCTTCTCAGTCAAACCCGGTCAAGCTCAGTCGACCTTGGTCGGTGCGTCGATCGACCTCGGTCAACTCATCCGTCAAAAGCGGTCATAGCATCACAAGACATGTGCACTGTGTGCAAGCACCTGATAACTACGTGTTGAGGGCGACTTGGGTGGTACGACGCGGAACGGCCCCGCACCTGTGGGGTGCGGGGCCGTTCCGGAGGCTGTGGGGCGGGCGGCTCAGAACTCGTAGTCGGCGATCACCCACGTGGCGAACTCGCGCCACAGCGCGACGCCCGCCTGGTGGGCCGGGTGCTCGATGTACCGCTTCAGCGCATCGACGTCCTCGACCGCCGAGTTGATGGCGAAGTCGTACGCGATGGGGCGGTCGGTGATGTTCCAGTCGCACTCCCAGAACGTGAGCTCCGGGATCTGCCCGCCGAGGGCGCGGAACGCCTCGACGCCCTCGACCACGCGCGGCTCGTCGCGCTGGACGCCGTCGTTGAGCTTGAAGAGGACCAGATGGCGGATCACGGGCACTCCTTGGAGAACGCTGCGGCCGGACAGCCGCTCAGTCCTTGCCTCCGTTGGCGACCCACGTCATGAAGTCGCCGATGCTCTGAGCGGCGCTCGAGATTCCCTCGAACCCTATCTGCACGTAGTCGGCGGCTTTGGCGGGGTCGGTGATGATCACGTAGAGCACGAAGACGACCACTGCGAAAAGGCCGAGCTTCTTCCATTGCACTGCCACGATCTGGCCTCCCCTTGCCGTGCCCCGTGTGACCCCTGTGACGGCGGCGAGTCTAACCCGGACGGTACTGACGGGGTTTTTAAGGACCAACGGCCCGGCACCAGAGGCCCTTTGCCCGCGCTCCGCGGGCGGCCCGGGGAGCAGGATTGGTGGTGAGCCCGGCGGATCTGGCAGGAATTCGCGGGGTGAGGGATTGGCCCCACTGCGGGGTCCGCGCCGTCTGCTTCCCCCCTGACGGCGGCGCTGACTTGAGGGCCAGTCCTCGTCGGGGGGAGCGGCTTGTCCCCCCGATGCCGCTTCCCCCGTCCTGACGGGAGAGAGAACCCCGGTGCCGTACAGGCGCCGGGGTTCTCTCTGCATGCCCCGCGGGTACGCCCCGTGCGCACGACGAAGGGCCCGTCCCTCAGGACGGGCCCTTCGTGTCAAGAGCGGTAGCGGTGGGATTTGAACCCACGGAAGGGGGTTACCCTTCACTCGCTTTCGAGGCGAGCTCCTTCGGCCGCTCGGACACGCTACCGAGAGGAACTCTAGCCCAAAGTGGGCCGCGGACAGAAATCCGTTGGGACCGGCCCTTGTCCTCGGGGTTCGGTGGCGCTGTTCAGCGGTGCCGGAAGAAGTCCGTCAGCTGCGCGGAGCACTCCTCGGCGAGGACGCCGGGGACGACTTCGGGGCGGTGGTTGAGCCGTCTGTCGCGCACGACGTCCCAGAGCGAGCCCGCGGCCCCCGCCTTCTCGTCGCGCGCTCCGTAGACGACCCGGTCCACGCGGGACTGCACGAGCGCACCCGCGCACATCGTGCACGGCTCCAGCGTCACGACGAGCGTGCAGCCGGTCAGCCGCCACTCGCCGAGCTCCGCGGCGGCCCTGCGCAGCGCGAGCACCTCCGCGTGCGCGGTGGGGTCGCCGTGGGCCTCGCGTTCGTTGTGGCCCGACGCGATCACCGTCGTGCCGTCCGGGGACAGCACGACGGCGCCGACGGGAACGTCACCGCCCTTGCCGGCCAGCTCGGCCTCGGCCAGAGCGAGCCGCATGGGCGCCCGCCAGCGGTCGCGTACGGGGTCGGGTTCGGGATCGGGTTCGGGTTCGGTCAGGTTGATCGGGTCGGTCACACGGGGAACCTAACGGACGGTCTCCAGCACCTCCGCCGCTCCGAGGATGTCGGCGATCTCGCTGAGCGCGTCGCCGCTCTCCAGGCCGAGCAGATCCTTCTCGGGCACGCCGAGGTCGGCGAGGATCCCCGAGTCGCCGAGCGGCCCGGCGGGCACACCCGACGCACCGGCGTCGTCGTCGGATTCCGGGTCTCCGGCGGCGTCGGCGTCCGACGCCTCCGGTTCGCCGTCCTCCGTGCCGTCGAGGTCCAGGGCGTCCAGGTCGTCCGCCCCGTCGTCGTCGGGGGTCCGGCCGAGCATCTCGTCGGTGAGCAGGATCTCGCCGTACGAGCTGCGGGCGGCCGCGGCCGCGTCGGACACGTAGATACGAGGGTCCTCCTCACCGTCGACGCGGACGACGCCGAACCACGCGTCTTCCTGTTCGATGAAGACGAGCACCGTGTCGTCGTCGTAATCGGCCGTGGCTTCACGGGCCAGGTCGGCCAGATCCGACAGGGTCTCCACATCGTCGAGCTCCGTGTCGCTCGCTTCCCACCCGTCTTCGGTGCGCGCGAGCAGTGCGGCGAAGTACACCGTGACTCTCCCACTGGTCATAGGCAGTGCCGGTTGGCGGTTTGGGGTCCCCCCGGCGAGGTCGGGGAGCGGGGAGTGCGGTACGAACCCCCGCCCATTCGGAATCGTGGCAGAAACGGCGCCGTCAGGAGAGGTCTTCCGGCCGCTGTGTTCCGCGTCGCGTTTTTCCGTGGCCCTCGCGGGGCCGCCGCCGGGTGGGTGGCAGACGGGCGGCAGGCGGGTGGCAGGCCGTTGGCCGGCGGGTCGCTACCAGCGGAACGTGCGCATGCGCATCTGCTGTCGCATGCGTGCCGCCCGGGCGCGGCGCGGCTTCACCCGGTCGCGGAGCTCGATGGCCTCGGTGCGTTCGCGCAGAAACTGGGCGCGCCGACGGCGGCGCTCGGTGTCGGTCTCGTCTTCCGGACTGTGCTCCGTCATGGGCCACACCACCTCAGTTCGTACGTCTCCACCTTCCCTCGGATGGCGGTGTTGATGCCAGCGAGAGGCGTGGGGCCCGAGCCCGGTTACTGTTGATGTCATGCGGATCCACGTCGTCGACCACCCGCTGGTGGCGCACAAACTCACCACGCTGCGCGACAAGCGCACCGACTCCCCGACCTTCCGGCGCCTCGCCGACGAGCTGGTCACCCTGCTCGCGTACGAGGCCACCCGGGACGTGCGCACCGAGCAGGTCGACATCGAGACCCCCGTGACGAAGACGACGGGCGTGAAGCTGTCGTACCCGCGTCCGCTGGTGGTCCCGATCCTGCGTGCCGGGCTCGGCATGCTCGACGGCATGGTGCGGCTGCTCCCGACCGCCGAGGTGGGCTTCCTCGGCATGATCCGCAACGAGGAGACCCTGGAGGCCTCCACGTACGCGACGCGCATGCCGGAGGACCTCTCCGGGCGTCAGGTGTACGTCCTGGACCCGATGCTCGCCACGGGCGGCACGCTCGTCGCGGCGATCCAGGAGCTCATCAAGCGCGGCGCCGACGACGTCACCGCCGTGGTGCTGCTCGCCGCCCCCGAGGGCGTCGAGGTCATGGAGCGCGAGCTGGCCGGGACGCCGGTGACGGTCGTGACGGCCTCGGTCGACGAGCGGCTGAACGAGCAGGGGTACATCGTGCCGGGCCTCGGCGACGCGGGCGACCGCATGTACGGGACCGCGGAGTAGTCGGCCGTACGTCTCAGCAGTTCTTGTCGGACGCGGAGGGCGTCGGCTCGGGCTTGGCCAGTGCGGCCAGGGCCTTGTCGGCGTCCTCTTTCCTTGCCAGGTTCTTGAACTTGGTGCCGATGACCAGGTCGACCTCGCCGCTCTTGCGGGCGTCGGACCGGTGCTCGGCGCCGGCGAGCTGCGTGCCGAGCACGGGGATCGCCGTGTCGGCGGCCGACTCGGCGCCGAGGAGCAGCCCGGTGCCCTTGACCTTCTTGTCGTACGCCTTCGTCGCGTTGCCGACCTCGCCGATGGTGAAGCCGCGTTTCTTGAGCTCGTCCGCGGTGTTCTTGGCGAGGCCGCCGCGGGGCGTGGCGTTGAAGACGTTGACGGTGATCTGCTTCGGCGTGGGCAGCGGTTTCTGCCGGTGCTTCTGTGCCGTGGCCGGCAGGTGGGTGGCGTCCGCCTTCTTGTGGTCGCAGTCCCCGGCGGCGCGGGCCGCGGCCGACGCCTTGCTGCCGCCCGTGAACACGTCGATGAGCTGCAGCGTGCCCCAGCCGATCAGGCCGACGGCCGCGGCGGACGCGATGACCGCGAGCACGATCCTGCGGCGACCGCTGGGGCGGCGCATCCGTGGATATTTGTCCCCCGTGATGCGGTACTTGCCGCCCATGCCGGGGGGAGTGAGCATGCTCATGGGCGCAGCGTAGTGCGACGGGGCGGCGGTGCCTACTAAATGATCATTACTTGAGGCCCAGTACAACCCGAAAGGGCCAATGCGGGCGGCGCGGGCCTCTCGGCGGGTGCCCTCGCGGCTGTCGGTCGGCCGAGGTCGCGGCTGTCGGTCAGCCGAGTTCGAGCACGCGCGCGTGGAGCACCTGGCGCTGCTGGAGCGCGGCGCGGACCGCGCGGTGCAGGCCGTCCTCGAGGTAGAGATCGCCCTGCCACTTCACGACGTGCGCGAAGAGGTCGCCGTAGAAGGTCGAGTCCTCGGCGAGGAGGGTCTCCAGATCCAGCTGGCCCTTGGTGGTGACGAGCTGATCGAGGCGGACCGGGCGCGGCGCGACGTCCGCCCACTGCCGGGTGCTTTCCCGGCCGTGGTCGGGGTACGGCCGGCCGTTTCCGATGCGCTTGAAGATCACACGGAAAGCCTACCGGGCAAGGCTCTCCGGGCGCAGCCATGGAGACGGAGTGCGAGCCTGGGAAATGACGCCTTAAATCGGGTCAAACCGGGAACACGTCAGCCGGGAACAGGGGACGAAGTGAGCGAGAGCCAGTCGATTCCGTCCACGCCGGGCCGTGCGAACCGCCCGAACGAGTCTGTGCCGGGTGTGGGGGTGACGGGCGGAGGCGAGGGTTCCGGGGACGGTGGTGCGGGTGGTTCGGGCGGTGCGGGTGGTTCGAGTGGCGCGGGTGGTGCGGGTGGTGCGGGTGGATCGGGCGGTGTGAAGGGTGCGGGGGTGGGGCGTGCGCTGCCGGCGGAGGCCGCGGAGATCGCCGCCGGGTACGCCTTCGCCGGGCCCGCTCTGGAACTCGGTGCGCTGCTGTGGGGCGGCGAGTGCCTCGCCGACGCGCAGATCCGCATCCCGCTGCCCATGCTCAACCGCCACGGGCTGGTGGCGGGCGCGACCGGCACGGGCAAGACCAAGACCCTGCAGCTGATCGCCGAGCAACTCGCCGCGCAGGGCGTCCCCGTGTTCCTCGCGGACATCAAGGGCGACGTCTCGGGGATCTCCGCACCCGGCGAGGCGGGCGACAAGGTCGCCGAGCGGGCCAGGGACGTCGGGCAGGAGTGGGAGGCCACGGGGTTCCCCAGCGAGTTCTACGCGCTCGGGGGCATCGGTACGGGGATCCCCGTACGGGCCACGATCACCAGCTTCGGCCCCGTCCTGCTCTCCAAGGTGCTGCAGCTCAACCAGACCCAGGAGCAGTCGCTCGGCCTGATCTTCCACTACGCCGACCAGAAGGGCCTGGAACTCTTCGACCTGAAGGACCTCCGCGCGGTGGTCACCTTCCTCACGTCCGACGAGGGCAAGCCGGAGCTCAAGGGCATCGGCGGCCTGTCGACCGTGACGGCCGGGGTCATCCTGCGGGCGCTCACCGCCTTCGAGGCGCAGGGCATGGGCGACTTCTTCGGAGAGCCCGAGTTCGACACGAGCGAGTTCCTGCGGCTCGCGCCGGACGGGCGTGGCCTCGTGTCCGTCCTCGAGCTCGCCGACGTCCAGGACAAGCCGCAGCTCTTCTCGACGTTCCTGATGTGGCTGCTGGCCGACCTCTACAACGACCTGCCCGAGGTGGGCGATGTGGAGAAGCCGAAGCTGGTCTTCTTCTTCGACGAGGCCCACCTGCTCTTCAACGGCGCGTCCAAGGCGTTCCTCCAGGCGATCACGCAGACAGTGCGGCTGATCCGCTCGAAGGGTGTCGGTGTCTTCTTCGTGACGCAGACACCGAAGGACGTGCCCGCGGACGTGCTCGGACAGCTCGGCAACCGCGTGCAGCACGCCCTGCGGGCGTTCACTCCCGACGACCAGAAGGCGCTGAAGGCGACGGTACGGACGTTCCCCGACTCGGCGTACGACCTCGAGGAGATCCTCACCGGGATCGGTACGGGTGAGGCGGTGGTGACCGTACTCAGCGAGAAGGGCGCGCCCACGCCGGTCGCGGCGACCCGGCTGCGGGCTCCCGAGTCGCTGATGGGGCCCGTGGAGGCGGGGGTGCTGGAGGGGGCGGTGCGGGCGTCGGTGCTGTATTCGCGGTACGCGGAGGCGGTTGACCGGGAGTCGGCGTACGAGAAGTTGAGTGCGCGGGAGGCGGAGCGGGTGGAGGCGGAGGCGGCGGCCTCTCAAGAGAAGGCCGGTTCGGGTCCGGGGCCGCGGGGCGGGGGGTCCGTGGTGGAGCAGGTGGTGGGGAGCGGGATGTTCAAGTCGCTGTTGCGGTCCATGGGGACGCAGATCGGGCGGGAGATCTCGCGGTCCGTGTTCGGGACGGCTCGGCGCCGGCGCTAGGGCTGGCGGGGCGCCTTGAGCGGTGGGGCCTGGGGTCTGGGGCTTGAGGCCTGGGCGTGCGCCGAGCCGTCGTGGGCGGACTAGGTCGGTCAGCCCTTCTCGCCGCCGTCTGTGGGCGGCTGACCGGCGCGGTCGTGCTGAGGGTCTTCAGCGTCGTGCTCGGGCGGCGCTTCGGGGGGCGTTGCGCGTACCGCTTCTGCGCGGAGCAGGGCTTGCAGGGCCGCGTAGGGGTCCATCGGCATGAGGTCGTCCTTTTGCGTTGTGCTTGCTGGTGAGGGGGTGGGGGTGGGTGACCCTCAGCAGCGCAGGACGACCGAGCGGGGGGTGGGGACGTGGGGGAGGAGCAGGCGGGGTGGGGTGGGTGTGGCGCGGAGTGGAGTGGAGGACGCGGGGGTGACGGGGCGGCGTGGGGTGGGGAGGTGGTTGGCGCGACGGGTGGGGATGCGGAGGCGTAGCGCGGTTTCCGTGAGGTCGTGCTGGATCTCGCCGCCGCCGGTTTCCGTGGAGAGGGCGGCGGGGGGCGGTGTGGCGGGGGTGGCGAGGCCGGCATCCGGGGCGAGGGTGACCAGGAGGACGGCGAGGAGGGTGAGCAGCGCCCTGGGCCACGGGGCGTGGTGGCGTGACGTGGCGGGCGGAACGCTCATCTAGGGCATGTCCCCGCACGAACCCCGAATGG
Source organism: Streptomyces venezuelae (assembly GCF_008642315.1). NCBI lineage: Bacteria > Bacillati > Actinomycetota > Actinomycetes > Kitasatosporales > Streptomycetaceae > Streptomyces > Streptomyces venezuelae. The sequence continues at coordinate 4,664,222 of NZ_CP029192.1, forward strand.
ATCGCCAGGGCCTTGGATGCCGCCCTCTTGGGCTAGAGGTGGGGGCGTGTTGCTCGGTTGTGGGTGCGTTTTCGGGCGGGGGCGCCTTGGGGTGGGTTCGCATGCTGCCCGTCTGTGGGTGCGGGGCCGCGGGGGTATGTCCGTACTCGCCATCCCTGCGCCGCGTGGAATGTTTCCGGCCGCCTCGGTTGGCTCGGTGCTGCGTGCGCACATACCCCCACGTCCCCTCCCGCTTCGTGCGCGGCTGCGGCCCGGCGGGGGCGGGCCGCAGCCGCGCCCCGGTGGGGGCAGAACCCGCCCGCCCCCGCCCCTACTCCCGCAGGGCGTTGCGGGGCAAACGGGTGGGTGGGCGGGGAGCATCCGCCGCGGAGCGGCGGTGTCGGTGCTCCTGCCCGGAATGGGCGTTGCGGGGTGAACGGTCGGGGCTTCTGGCCGGGCTGGACGGTGCGGGGTGAACGGGTGGGAGCCCCGTGTCGCGGGGGGACCGGAGGCGGGGGAGCATGGGGGTATGGAGATGCGCCTTGCGCAGGAACCCCGCGCTGACGCGCTGCTGTCGCGCAGCCCCCTCGCCGCCCTCGTGGGCATGCTCCTGGACCAGCAGGTCCCCATGGAGTGGGCGTTCGCGGGCCCGTACACGATCGCCACCCGCCTGGGCGCGGACGACCTGGACGCCCACGAGATCGCCGCGTACGACCCCGAGGAATTCGCCGCCATGCTGTCGGCCAAGCCGGCGGTCCACCGTTACCCCGGTTCGATGGCGAAGCGGATCCAGCAGCTCTGCCAGTACCTGGTCGAGCACTACGACGGGGACCCGACGAAGCTCTGGGGAGACGTCGACTCCGGGACGGAGCTGCGCAAGCGCCTCCACGAGCTGCCCGGCTTCGGCGAGCAGAAGGCCAAGATCTTCCTCGCCCTGCTGGGCAAGCAGATGGGCGTCACGCCCAAGGGCTGGCGCGAGGCGGCCGGCGACTACGGCGCCCCCAAGGCGTACCGCTCCGTCGCGGACATCACAGGACCGGACTCCCTCCACAAGGTCCGTGCGCACAAGCAGGAGTTGAAGGCCGAGGCGAAGGCTGCCGCCGCCGCGGCGAAACGGAAGTAGGCGGGGAGGGGGCCGCGCTCCGTGGAAATGGCGTGCGGGGGCGTTCGTGGGCGCGTTAGCCTCGGGGGCATGTCTACGCCTCGCATTTCCTAGCCAGGACACACGCTTCCACGCCACCCGTGTGTCCATTCGCTATTGCGGAGCGTTACCCCATGATCACCGTTCGAGGTGTCGACGTGCGCGTCGGTGCCCGCCTTCTGCTGTCCGACGTCTCCTTCCACATCGCCCCCGGCGACCGCGTCGGCCTGGTCGGGCGCAACGGCGCCGGCAAGACCACTCTCATGAAGATCCTCGCGGGGCAGGCCGCCCCGGCCGACGGCACCGTCTCCCGTACCGGCTCCGTCGGGCATCTCGCCCAGGACCCGCGCGCCGCCGACCCCGCCGTCACCGTCACCGACCGCATCCTGTCCGCGCGCGGCCTGGACGAGGCCGTGGCGGCGCTGCGTGCCGCCGAGGCCGCCATGGCCGCGGCCGCGGGGCCCGCCGCGCAGGAGCGGGCCATGGCGGCCTACTCCCGTGCGGACGACCGCTTCCAGGAGTACGGCGGCTACGCCGCGGAGGCCGAGGCCGCCCGGGTCGCCGCCGGACTCGGGCTCCCCGAGCGGGCGATGGGCCGGCCCGTCGGCGAGCTGTCGGGCGGCCAGCGCCGCCGCGTCGAGCTCGCGCGGATCCTGTTCGCGCACCACGACACCGTGCTCCTCGACGAGCCGACCAACCACCTGGACGCCGACTCGGTCGCCTGGCTGCGCACCTACCTGGCCGGGTATCCGGGCGGTGTCGTGCTGATCAGCCATGACACGGGGCTCCTCGCCGACACCGTCAACCGTGTCCTGAACGTGGACGCGTTGCGCGCCACCGTCGACGTTCACAACACCGGCTGGCACACCTACCTCGCCCAGCGCGCGGCCGACGAGCGGCGGCGTACCCGCGAGCGCGCCAACGCCGAGCGCAAGGCCGCCTCACTGCGCGCACAGGCCGACAAGATGCGCTCGCACGTGGCCACCGCCACCGCGGCGAAGAACATGGACCGGCGTGCCGAGCGCATGCTCGCCGGTACGGAGCCGGGGCGGCGGAGCGAGAAGGTCGCGCGCATCCGGCTGCCCGAGCCCGCGCCGTGCGGCCGGATGCCGCTGGGCGCCGTGGCGTTGGTCAAGGGGTACGGATCCCATCGCGTGCTGGGTGGGGTCGACCTGGCCGTCGACCGGGGGAGTCGGGTCGTCGTCCTCGGACTCAACGGCGCCGGGAAGACGACGTTGCTCCGGCTGCTCGCCGGGCGTGAACTGCCCGACTCGGGGCGGGTGGTGGCCGGGGCCGGGCTGCGGCTCGGGTACTTCGCGCAGGAGCACGACACGTTGGACGGTACGAGGACGGTCCGGGAGAACCTCGCGGGCGCCGCCCCGCATCTGACGGACGGCGAGGTGCGGCGCGTGCTGGGGTCCTTCCTGTTCGGCGGGGACGACGCGGACAAGCCCGCTGCGGTCCTGTCGGGCGGCGAGAAGACACGGCTCGCGCTGGCCGGGCTCGTCCACTCGGGCGCGAACGTCCTGCTCCTCGACGAGCCCACCAACAACCTCGATCCGGCGTCCAGGGACGAGGTGCTCGGCGCGGTGGGGACGTACCCCGGAGCCATCGTGATGGTCACGCACGACGAGGGCGCGATCGACGCCCTGCGCCCGGACCGGGTGCTGCTGCTCCCGGACGGGGACGAGGACATGTGGAGCTCCGAGTACCGGGAGTTGGTCGCGCTCGCCTGACGATGTTGTTGTCGAAGTGTCTAGTTGGGCGTGCGGCCCGTACGCGGCCGACCGCTGTGATTCGATGCTCCGATGAGACGAGACCGTGCCGCCGACGCGGCAGACGGGCACCCCGTCCTCCGGTTGCGGGAACGTTCCGGCCAGCGTGATCTGGAGGCCTGCGTCGGTGTGCTCGCGGCCGTGCACAAGGCCGACGGATACCCGGTCAACTGGCCCGAGCAGCCCGGGGCTTGGATCGAGGGCACCGACGCCATCGGTGCGTGGGTGGCCGAGCTCGACGGGCGTGTCGTCGGCCATGTGGGGCTGTCCAGGCCCGGGGCGGGGGACGAGGCGCCGGGGCTGTGGTGCGAGGAGGCGGCGACGGTGCCGGAGGCGGTGGCCGTGATGAGCCGCCTGTACGTCGCGCCGGATGCCCGGGGCCACGGGATCGGAGCCCTGCTGATGGGCAGGGCCACGCGGGAGGCGCGGGGGCGCGGCCTGCATCCGGTCCTCGACGTGGTGTCCTCGGACCGGTCGGCGACCGCGCTCTACGAACGCATGGGGTGGCAGCTGCTGGGCGTGGCCGAGCAGGAGTGGGAGCCGGGGCAGAGAGTCGTTCTGCACTGTTACGCGGCTCCCCGGCCCCAGCCGTAGGCTCCGCCGGGCCGTGCGCGCGGGTGCGTCGGCCGGCTGCTCCTGACCCCCGTCGTGCGCGTCACACGTCGCGCCGGTGCCTCGCCCCTTCCGCGCGCAGCCACTCCGCTACGTCGTCGGCTCCCGCCTCGACCGCGATGTCCAGCGGCGTCATGTCGTCGTACCCGATCCAGTCGAGGTCGGCGCCCTGTGCGGCGAGGTAGCGCGCGGTCGCCAGGTGTCCGCCGTGGCACGCTCCCCAGAACGCGCTGGTGATGTCGGCGGCGGTGGCGGCGGAGTGGGTGGCGTCGTCGGTGGTGGCGTCGGTGTCCTGCGGGCCGGCCTCGACACAGGACGTGACCCGGTCGAGGAGGCCCAGCGTCGCCGCGTCCTGCAACGTCGTCCGCGCCCCGAGTTCGAGCAGTCGGCGCGCCGCCCGCCACTGTCCGAAGCCGCGCGCGTCGGCCAGCGGAGTGCCGCCCCCGATGACCGCCCCGTCCGCCTCGATGTCCGCGCCCGCCGCGACCAGCGCGTCCACCGCCGCCACGTCGTCGTTGCTCGCGGCCCAGTGCAGGGGCGTTTCGCGGTGGGCGCCGACGAACCGGGCGTCGGGGTCTGCACCTGCCGCGACCAGCACCGCGATGGTCTCGGGCCCGGCGGGGAAGTGGCCGGGCCAGTCCGTGGCGAGGTGGAGCAGGCTGCGCGTGCCCGCCGCTTCGCCGTGCCGCTCGACGCCCGCGGCGGCGAGTCCGGCGTGCGCGTCGAGCAGCTCGCGCAGCGTCGCGACGTCACCACTCCGGATCGCACCCGTCACCGCCACGGCCAGCGGATCACCGGCATCAAGAACCACCCCGCCCGAGCTCCCGGCCCCGTCCGGCCTCCCGGCCATGCCCGACCTCCCGATCGACTGCCTTCGATACTGGCAGCGGGCACTGACAACGGGCGACTTCGCGCCGCCCGCCGCCCCGCCCGCCGCCCGGCCCGCCGCCCCGCCTGTGCAGTACGACGCCGAGGATCAGCGCCACGGTCACCGCGACCAGGTGTTCCCTGCCCGCCAGGTTCGGCTCGGCGATCGATCCGGACACCGTCGGTACGACCGCGGCGAGGAAGAGCAGCGGGGACCGCAGTGCCACGGACGTATAGGCGAAGAGGCCCACGATCGCCGCCGAGGCCCCGGTGTCGACCGTGTGCGCCGTCTCCGCGGGGAGGCCGAGCCGGTCGGGGCCGAGGGCGATCATCACGCGCGCGCCCAGGGTCCCGGCGAGGGTGACGGCGTACGCCACCACCAGCGTCCGTACGCGTCCGAAGAGCAGCTCGGCGAGGGCGAACGCCAGGAACAGGCGGGGCAGGCCGCCCCACGCCGACAGGTCCACCGCGGGCACGAACACGGAGACGGGCGTGCGGAGCAGGGACAGCCAGACCGGCTGGTCGGCCCGTACCTCGCTGAGCACGCGCACCACGCCCGCACCGGCAGCCGTCTGCTGGAACTCGTGCAGGCCGATCACGGCGACGCAGGCGACGACGGCCAGCGAGACGCCCAGGGGTCCGCGCTCCCGGAGCCTGCGGCACGGGTCCACGACGACGTTCCGCCACTCATGGAGCACGGCCCGCGCTATTCGTGACACCAGCTGTCCATTCTCTTCCCGCCTGCTCGCCCGGACGGGCGAAAGCGGAGGATACGTGATCCTATGCGTCGGGTCCGGTGCGCTTCGGACCGTCCTCCCGGCGCCTGCGCGGCCGGTGCGCCATCAAATCCCGCGTCCCGCGGGCCTCGTCCGTGCCCACGATCGGGAGCGGGTGCGTGCCCCGCGGCGCGTCCGACGGGAACCGGAGCAGCCTCCCGGACGAGGCGGGCGCCGACCCCATGGACCGCGGCTCCTCGTCCGCGTGACCGGCATGACCGGCCGGCGAACCGGCTCCGGGGCCGTCGTCGGCCGTACGCGCGTGTTCCGAGGCGCGGGCGTGTTCCGCCCAGCCCTCCTGGAACCAGCGCAGCTGGCTCTGCTGCGCCTCCTCCTCGGTGAGGATCCGGACGCCGTCGACCCCGGCCTCCTGGATCTTGGAGCCGAGCTCGATCAGCAGCCCGCCGACGAGGTAGGCCAGCTCTTCCGACGCCCTCGTCCCGCTCTCGGCGTCATGGCGCCCCGTACCGCCGCGACGCCGTGCACCCCCGGACGGCCCCTCCGCTTCGTCAGTCGGCATGTTCGCACTCCCTCTGCGCCCCCGGGCTGCGTAAGTCGGCCGTGAGTCGGCCCCCAGCTGTTCGACTACTCGACCTGCGGCAGGAACGCCTTCGTGACCCTCACGAAAACCTCCTGCAGTTCTGGGGGCACCCCCATTCTCCGGGCCGCTTCCTCGGGGCTCAGCAGTCGGGGGGCCTCGGGTTCCCCGCCGCGCGCCGCCATGATCGGCAGATCGTTCTCGGACAGTCGGCCGGAGCGGATCAGCATGTCCCGCAGGGGGACGCCGAGCACCGCGGCGAGGCGCCGCATCGTTTCCAGGTCCGGCATGCTCTGCCGCTGGATGAGGCGGCTGACCGCGGCCCGGTGCACGCCCGCGTCGTCCGCCAGTTTCGACTTGCCGCCGCCGCGCGGACTGTCGATGTCGTAACCGCGCTCGCGCATCACGCCCTCGATCCACTCGGCGAACTCCTCCAGTTCGTCCGCTCGGTTCCGGCCACCCTCACGGCCGTGTTCGTGATCGCTCCCGGGTCGGTACCCCTGGTCGCTGCGGGCGCTGGCCCGCGGGCTGGACACCATGTCGTCGCTCTCCCCTCGTCGCAGAGCGAGCGTACCGATCGCGCGCGCACCGAAATATGTGCGCGCTCGCACGTTGTTGTGAAGATCCGACGCAGGCAGGCGCGAGAGGGTGCCTGTCCGGGGTTGTCGCAGCGTCTGTTTCCGGCCACTCCTGCCTCCTTGCCCTGCCTTTCACCCTTCCGTTTTTAGTTGCGCATGCGCACGTAGCGTGGAACTCTGATCACGCATCGACGTCTTCGAACTAATGTTCGCATACCTGCGGAGGGGATGCGCATGCCCAATCGGACAGTTCTGCTCGCACCTGCTCTGAACAGCGCGTTCGCTGACATACGAGTCTCCGGCCCCGACCGGGACGAGGCTCTCGACTGGCGCAGGGACGCCGCCTGCGCGGATCTCCCCCAGCAATACGTCTTCACTCGAACCCCTGCCGAGGCCGCGCCGGTATTGCGCGCCTGCAATCAGTGTCCGATCCGCCGTGAGTGCGAAGCCATCGTCGACCCGTCGCACACGTGGTTCGACGGGGTCAGCGGGGGACGTCTCTGGCGCAACGGCCGCGAGGTCAAGCCGCGCAAGCCGAAGTCGAGGCCGGAGCCGAAGCCGAAGCCGAAGTCGAACGAGAACCTGGGGAGGCCGTGATGAGCACGAGCACCGCGGTCGACCGCGCCGCGCTCTGGATCGATTCGCTGCGCCGCCGGTACCCCTTGCTCCTGGAGGAGCTGGCGCCCGGCACGGGGCGGACGTTCCGCGAGGTGCGGGGCGGCGGCCCCACCGCGTCCACCGTCGCGCCCGTACGCCTCTACGTCTCCGACGCACTCCGCGACATCGGCGACGGGGTGGTCGAACTGGAGGAAGCGGTACGGGACCGGCTCGGCCTGCGCCGCATCTCCTCCGCCCCCGTGCCGGTCCGCCTGCGCCGCCTCGCCGAACTCCTCGACGTACTGCGGGACAAGGACATGCCCGACCTCGCCGCCCACGTCGAGGAGGAGTCCCGCCGCATGGCGAACCGCTGTGCCCGCGCCCTCGGGGACCCTGAGCAGCTCGTGCGGCTGCCCGGCCGCTGCCCGGCCTGCGACTCCGTGTCGCTGCGCGCCTTTCCCGAACGCGGGGTCGCGATGTGCGTGAACCCGCCCTGCCGGCACGTGCTCGACGACGGCGTGCTCGACGAGGAGACGGGGGACGCGGCATGAACACACCGCTCATCTCCGGTGACCTCGCCGCCACCGAGGCCGACGTCTCGCCCGCGACCATCCGCAAGTGGGTCCAGCTCGGCCACCTGAAGGCCGCGGGGCGGCAGGGGCGGCGGTCGATGTACCGGCTGGAGGACGTGTTCGCCGCGGAGCGGTGTGTGCGGCGGGCAGGAGGAGCGAAGGCGTAGCGACAGCTGCAGGCGTACGTGGGGAAGGGTCCCGCACCGGTTGGTGCGGGACCCTTCGTACGTTCCCGGACCGCCCAACACCGGCCCCGCAGAGTTCAGTTGCGGGATCAGGACCCCTGGATCACACTTGGAGCAGCGGCAGAGCTGCGCCCCGCACCGGGGCGGCGGACCTGCCGCTTTGTGTTGCCCAGACTCATTTCCCTTCTCATGACAGGGAGTGTCCATGTGTCCATCCTGACCTTCCCCGACGCGGAACGGCTCGTCGTCGACTTCCTCAAGAACCGGGCGGAGCTCGCCGGTTCGGTCGTCGACAACAAGCCGCCCGCCGGGTTCGACGGCACCCAGAAGGCCGTCCTCGTCTCCCGCGTCGGCGGCGCGTGGGTCGACGACCGGCATCTCGACCAGCCGCTGCTCGACCTTGAGGTCTACGGCCCGGACAAGACCACCGCGCACGGCATCTCCCTCGCCGCCCGTGCCTGTGTGCTCGAACTGGCCGGCACCTCGTACGGCGGGGCCGTCGTCACCGACGTCGCCGAGGCGGACGGGCCGCGCTGGCTGCCCGACTACAACCGCCCGGCGGGCAACCGGTACCTGTCGACGGTGCGGATCTCGATCCGCCCCGAGTAGCAGCACCGCACCACCTCGCAGCTTCACCCCTCAAGGCCCTGCCACCCGGCGGGGCCTTCGTCGTACTCGATCGCATCAACACCTGAGGAGTTCGCATGGCAGGCAACAACGGCAAGGAAATCCGCGTCGCCGGTACCGGACGGGTGCTCATCGCGCCGATCGGGACCGACGCGCCGGCCACCATCGCCACCGACTGGGACAAGGCGAAGTGGACGGACCTCGGTTACACCACGACCGACGGCATCAAGTTCAACAAGAAGGACAAGATCGACCCGGTCGACACCTGGCAGTCGGTGAGCCCGGCGCGGTTCATCTACTCCGACCGCGACCTCACCGTGAAGTTCCAGCTGCTCCAGCTGAACAAGGCGAACCTGGCCTTCTTCATGGGCGGTGGCGAGGTCAAGGCGGCGACCACCACGCCGGCGACGGTCGACGCGCAGGCCGACCCGGAGCTGAAGGAGTTCACGTACGACCTCGCCAACTCCCCGGCGGCGGACGAGCGCGCGCTCGGCATCGAGTTCACCGACGGCGCGGCGAAGTACCGGTTCTTCGTGCCGCGCGGTCAGGTCACCGAGACCGAGGAGATCGGTCTGACCCGGACCGGCGCGGTGAAGCTGGGCGTGACGTTCACGGCGCTGGCCAAGGACGACAACGCTCCGCTGGCGAGCTTCCGGATCAAGGAACTGTCGTCCTCGTACTCCTGAGTCGGCCGCTCGTCTGACGCTTGATTGATTGCGCAAAATCGCCGGTTGCGCTTGCGCGCGACCGCATAGGATCCCAGCGACGCCCGGCCCGCGCCCCCAGCGCGGCCGGGCGTCGCCTTGCCGAAGGAGAGACCCGTGTCCGGCTTCAACGTCAACGCCGCCCGCGCCCAGCGCCTCGAAGCGCTCGGCCGGGCGTGGACCTTCGAGCTCGACTCCGACAGCTTCGAGCTGCCGACCGAACTGACCCGCGCGACCGCGCGCAAGCTCCGTGACCTCGACGACAACGACGTGGACGGGCTGCTCGAACTCCTCCTGGGGGAGCAGCAGTACGCCCGCTTCGAGCGGCACGAGGTCACGATGCAGGACATCGCGGCGATCCTTGAGGCGTACGGCAAGGAGACCGGGCTCGGCCTGGGGGAAGGCTGAGCCTCGGCGCGTTCGTCGACGAACACGCCGAGGCTCTTGAGGCCGACCTGCTCCGCTTCTACGGCCTCGACCTCCTGGACTGGCACCGCGGCCGCCTCTCCTCCCGCCGGCTGGCGGTCCTGATCCGGCAGCTGCCGCGTGAAGGGGCGGTGGCGCGGGAGACGGAGGGGGAGGCGGCGGAGTGGTCGGTGGGGGACTATCTGCTGGCCCACGCGGTGGACCAACTGGCCCAGGCGAACTGGATGTTCGCCACGGTCAATCAGGACGAGGACGCGGATCCCTTGGACCCACCCCAGCCCATCCCGCGCCCGGACGCGGACGCTCTCCCGGACGCCGGGGTCGAGCAGCTACCCGAGCCCGCCGACCCCAAGCCGACGGCCGAGCAGCTGGCGGCCTTCTTCGTTTGAGGGGAGGTGCCGGGGGGGTCATGCCGGGCGCAGCGACATCTTCCACGGCGGCATGCTGCCCCATCCCGGCTTCCCCAAGTGAGCACTGCCAACGGCGACGAGCCCGGGGCCCGGAATGACGATTGCTCCCCGGAACTTGTCGGTGTGGGATATGAGTTCTCGCCCGCCGGACCACTGGAAGCTGTAGAACCAAACGGCTCCATGCCCTTCAAAGTCGACCTTCGCCTCGCACTCTCCCCCGTGATGGGCGTATACGCGGGAGGTGGTCCCTGTGTTCTCGGTCGCTATATCGGGCGCGGTCGACAGTTCGCCGATGGAAATGTTCCAACGTTTCGGTTTGTGGATTCCGTTGGTAATGGCGAGCCGGGAGTAGTGCGGGGGAATCACGATGTGGGCCCGCTCCGTCCCCCATCCGGAACCGCCGATGTATTCCCGACGGACCATGTTTCCCACCGCGCGTTCGCCTTCGACATCGAACGACCTCCCGAGAAGCCTGCCCCACGTCTCCGCGAGCAGTGGGCGACCAACCAGTGTGGGAGGGAGATCGAACTCAGACTTGCCGCGACCGGTAAAGAGCCCTGAAGGCGCTCCAGGCATTTAACAACCTTTCGGGAGGTAAAGGACATGAGTGATGGTTCCGTAAAGCCGATCAAAGAGAGAGTCGCAGACCTCGAGAGCCAGATCCAGGAGTTCACGACAAAGTTCGAACACGGCTGGGCCAAGGCCGAGACAGTAGGTGCCGCCGGCGCCGCGACGGGTGCCTCCGGGGCGCTCACGGGAGTCTCGGGCGAGGCAACTCTTGTTTCCACGGGCGCGAAACTGATCAACCTTGAGTGGGACTTGCTCTCACACCTCGAAAAGAAGCGCCTTGAGCGTAACGGGGAGGACCCGACATCGCTCAAGCGTGCCGGCGCAGAAGCCAAGCAAAAGGCCATAGAGGCATCCACCAAAGCCGACCGCGTGGATCAGCGTGTCACCGATGTCGCCCGCGAGCTCAACCGCAAGATCGCCCGCAAAGCCGACCTCTCCGACCTCCGGTCGACCGCCAGCCGGCACGACAGCCAGCTCGAAGGGCTCCGGAGCAGTCAGGTCAACGCACTGAACCGAGAGGCGCGCCAGGCCACGGTCACCGTCCAGGCGCTGGAGGACGAGATCGCCCGGCTCAATGCCCGCTTCTGATCCGGCGTGCAAGGAGCAGACATCCGGAGGAGTAGACAACCATGGCATTGAACAAGTCCATAAGTACCGCGGCCACCCAACTGGGCCGCATGCGCAGCGCGGCGAGCCAGGCCGCCACCCAGGTCGGCAAGTTGGGCAAGTCCACCGGCTCCGCGGCCGGGTTCGTGAACAAGCTGGGGAAGCCCACCGGTTCCGCCGCCTCCGCCGTCGGCAAGCTCGGCAAGTCCACCACGTCCGCCGCCTCCGCGGTGGGCAAGCTGCGTACGTCCGCCAACAGCAGCAGCAGCGCGGTGAAGCAGCTGCACAGCGGGCTTCGTACCGCCGACGGGTCCCTGGGGAAGGCGAAGAAGGGGTCCGACAAATTCAAGAGTTCGCTCGACAAGCTGCGGAGTTCGGCCAACAAGGCCAAGACCGCCCTGCGTGACGTGAAGCGTCAGGCCGATGCCGTCGACAAGTCCGTCGGCAAGGCCGGCAAGAACGCCGACAAGAGCGGCAAGTCCATGGGCAAGATGGGCAAGGGCCTCAAGAGCGCGAGCACCGCGCAGAAGGGGCTCAACCTCGCCATGGCGAGCAGCCCCTTCGGGCTGATCATGACGCTCGCCGCCCCGTTGATCGCCCAGTTCGTGAACATGGACAAGGTCACCGCAGCTCTCAAGCGCGGCATGAACGCCGCGTGGAAGGGCATCAAGACCGGCACCCGCGCGGCCGTCGACTTCATCAAGCCGCTGGTCAAGGGGCTGGGAAACCTGATCCTCACCCCGATCAAGGGGCTCGCCTCCGCCCTCAACGGCGTGTTCGGCGTGCTCGCCGGGATCAAGATCTCCATCCCCAGCTGGGTGCCGAAGTGGGGAGGGAAGTCGTTCGGCTTCCCGCGCCTCCACGTGCCCGTGCCCCACCTCGCCCAGGGCGGCATCGTCCAGGCCCGCAACGGCGGCACGCTCGCGCTCGTCGGCGAGGCGGGCGAACACGAGGCCGTCATCCCGCTCTCCCGGCTGGAACGGATGATCAGCAACGGCGGCGGCAACACCGTCGCCCTGCGCCGCCTCGCCGAGGCCATGGAGCGCCTCGCCGACCGTCCCGTGCACGTCGACGTCGACTCGCAGACCATCGCCCGCGCCGTGTTCGCGGGCCGGCGCGCCCTCGCCCGCAGGTAACCGCGGCCACACCGCCCGCACTTCACAACAGAACAGGAGGAGTCCATGGCCAGGAACCTGTGGATCGGAGCCCCCGGCCGGCTCCGGGAAATCCGGCAGGCGGCGAAGAGCTGGGACCGCACCGCCGAGCTCAACGTCACCGAGTTCAAGGCGCTCGAAGGGCGCGTCACCACCTTCGCGCCGACCCGCACCATCCGCCGTCTCAAGCTCTCCTTCGAGTGGCTGGAGCCCGAGGACGCCCAGCACCTCGCCCGGCTGGCCCGCCGCGTCGGCACCGGGCGCGGCCCGCTCGTCGTCCTCGACCCCGCCTCCGTCAATCTGCTCGACCCCTATCAGGCGGCCGGGCAGTCGGAGATCCCCGGCGGCTGGGACCACTGGTTCACCATGAACGGCGACATCGCGCTGGCCAGGAACGCCGACGGTGTCACGACGGTCGACTGCCGGGAAGCGGGCGCCGCCGTCGGGTGGATCCACGGGGTGTGGTCCGGCTGGCCCGTCGTGCCGGGCATGCGGGCGTCCTGGCTGCTTCCGGCCGGCTGGGACCCGGCCGTCGCCACCGCCCAGCTGGACTGGAAGGCGGCGGACGGGAAGTACCTCAGCAGCAGCCACAGCATCGGTGCCTCCGTCACCGCCGTCGTCCCCGAGGGCGCCGCCTTCGTCACGCCCGTCGCCCGGCCCGGCGCCGTCGGCCTGTTCGGGCTCGCGGGCGGCTGCCTCACCCTCGACGAGCAGCCCGCCGCGCACGCGCTCGGCGACGGCTGCCCGGCGATGGCGGTCACGGCGTACACGGATGTTCCCGCGGCCAGGCTGCCGTACCGCAACGTCAGCCTCGACCTGGTGGAGGTCCGCGATGCAGCGCTCTGACGAGGTCCTCGACCGGGCGCTGACCGCACCGGAGCGCGTGCCGGCCCACTCAACCCGCCTCGGCGGCAAGGAGGTCGGCCCGCAGGTCCAGTCGTGGAAGGTCGAGCGGGCGTACGCGACGGACCTTCCGGAGGCGATGCGCGCCGTTTCGGGCAGCGCCTCCGCCCAGTTGGAGCTGTTGCTCGGTGGTGCGGAAGGCATTCCGGCGCCGCGGCTCTACTCGGCGTGGGCGGACCGCCTCACGGGTGATCTCGTACGTCCCGGTCAGTCCGTCGTCCACACGGCGGGGGCGGGCGGTCGCACCGTGCCTGCTTTCCGCGGCACCGTGCGGTCACGCACGGCGGCCTCCGGCAGCGACACCGTCACCGTGCAGGCGCTTGACGGGGCGGAGCGGTTGCGGGGTCCTGCCTATCTGCCGCGGCCGTACCACGGCTACATGTGGGGCCGTCCCGTCGCCACCGCGACCTGGTGCGTCGACGAACTCCTGCGCCAGGGTGGCATCCACAGCTGTCCGCCGCCGCGCGCCCCGGACATCGACCCGGCCGACACGAAGCCGTTCACCGCGCTGTACGCCTCCCTGCACGGCGGCTTCAACGCGACGTACGGTCAGCCCGAGGACGTGCCGAGCCCGTCGACGTACGACTGGATCCGCGAGGGCGCGCCCTTCGAGATGGCCCTGATGCCGAAGGCCGCCGGGCTGACCGCGTCCTGGATGCCGCGCTCGCGGTTCATCCTGCCGGGCAAGGTCTTCCAGGTGGAGTGCTGGGCCAACACGGCGCTCGCGCGCGGCAACATGATCGAGATGTCGGCGGTGTTCGACCAGTCGGGGACACGCACCGGGTACCTCAAGGCCTCCTTCGACATCGCCACCGGCAAGGTGGCCATCACGTCCGGGACCAACGGTGTCGGCGTCCCGCAGGTGATCACCTGGACCATCGACACGCTGGCCTCCCTGCGGGGGGTCTGGCACCTCGGTTTCACGGTGGACACGTCCTCGGCCGGCACGGTCGTCGCCCCGACCGTGCAGCCCCGCCTCACGCAGCCCGACGGCAGAACGCGGGTGGGTGAGGTGACCACCTTCAGCAAGGAGGATTCCTGGCAGCCGGTCTCCGAGCTGCAACAGGTCAACCTGAAGACCGACATGGCGGTCGAGTGCGTCCAGGTCACCGACCGGCTGTGGGCGGACACCCCCTCCTACCCGCGGGAGGAGTGGGAGCAGCGCGGCCAGTGGACCAAGGGTGCCGTCCTCGACACCCCGGAACTGCCGCTCTACGACATTCCCAAGGTGTCCGGTTCCCAGTGGGACGCGATCACCGAGATCGCCCGGGCCAGCATGTCCACCGCCGAGTTCGACGAGCAGGGCGTGTTCCGCTGGCGCGGCCCCTCGCGGTTCACCACGGTGCCGGCCGCGCCCGACCTCACCGTCACCACGCGCCGGAGCATCTCCTCGCTCACCGTCACCGAGGAGATCGACGCCTGTCGCAACTACTGCGAGCAGCCCTACCAGGACTGGAACGGGATCAAGGCGGTCGTCGGCGAGCCGATCCTGGACACGGTGGTACGGGAGATCAAGCCGAACTCGGCGATCGTCGTGCAGTACGCCATGGCCGAGGACGACACCGAGGTCGGCCCGCCCGGCGTCCTGGACGACTCCGTGTCCGGTGAGGGGCACCAGGTGCGCTTCGGCACCGCGAAGACCGGCGGCACGTCGGTCAAGGGCGATGTCACGGTCAGCTGCTGGCGGGACGGTCCGACGTACTCCGTGCGGTTCGCCAACCACAGTGCGGCCAGCGTGTGGACGGTCACCAAGGACGGCAAGCCCTCCGTGCGACTCCAGCCGCTCAAGCGCTCGGCCGACCCGAAGCTGCGCTCGTACGCGTGGCGGAACACGACCAGCCAGAAGTACTACGGGAAGCAGCAGTACACGGCGCCCTCCGGCGACTGGGTGCAGACGGTCGACACCGCTTCCGCCCTGTCGAAGGCCATGCTCACCGCGGGCCGCTACCCCGTGCCGCTCCTCGGCGACGTCGAGGTCCTGCACGATCCGCGCATCCAGCTCGGCGACGTCGTCCGGGTGGTCGACACCGCGGGCGCCGAACTCGACACCCTGGCCTGGGTCGTGGGCATCCGCACCACGCACGCGGCCGGTGGCGCTCCGCAGCAGACCCTCACCCTGCGCGGCACCGCCTACAACGGCGTACCGGGCGATGAGGGGCTGGTCCCCGACGCCCCGGTCGACCCCGCCTACGGCAGGCAGCGGAAGTACGAACGCCTCACCGCCCAGTACGCGACGCTCGGCGACCTCACGGCGAAGGCGATCAGCTACCGGACGCTCCTGGAGACGACGGGAGACACGGCGTGAACGAGGAAGCGACGCTCACGGAGGGGTACGTACCGCCGCCCGGCCCCGTCCAGATCGACGACCCCCTGGTGGCGGCGGACGACGAGGGGACGGGGCTGAGCGACATGCTCCAGCCGCCCCTCGAAGGCTGACCCCCAACTCCCCCTGAATCCGGAGGTATCAGAAGACCATGGTCGCTCTCACCCCCCTCGGCAACCTGCCCTACCCCCAGCCCGCCGACAACGCCGACATCCCCGTCCACCTGCAGTCCCTCGCCGAGGCCGTCGACGGCCGCACCGTGCTGCGGTTCGCCGACGCCGCCGCCCGGGACGCGAAGGTGACCGACCCGATCCCGGGCATGATCGCCTGGCTCAACAACCCCGGCCGGCACTTCTACTTCACCACCGGCAAGCTGTGGGCCCCGCTCTCCCTCGGCCCGGCGCACTGGTCGAGCACCCTGAGCGGTACGACGACGTCGACCTCTTACGTCGAGACGCTCACCGGTGCCACCGAACCCTTCGCCTTCACGTTCCTTGCCCCGCCGTACGGCGTCGCGGTCCTCACGGTCGGTGCCCGCTTCAACAACAGCGCGGCCGGTCTCGCGTACTTCTCGGCCTCCGTGAAGCAGGGCACCCGGGTCGTCACCGCCGCCGCCGACTCCCGCGCGGCCGTCGTCGGCGGCACGAACCAGGTCACGGCGAGCATGCAGATCCCGATGACCGGCCTCACCCCCGGCGCCGCCTACACCGTGACCGGCGCCTACCGCACCACCGCGGGCACCCTCACCCTCAGCAACCGCTACCTCACCATCACGTCCCTGATCTGACCTGATCTGACGCACACCGGGGAGGCCTCATGGCCACGCCTCTGTCCCCCGACGCCCTCGTCCGCGCCCTGCGCGGCGAGGGCGTCCGCATGAGAGAACACGGCAACTGGAGGACGCACAACCGCAATCACAAGGGCGCCTGGGGCCCCGTGCACGGCGTCATGCTGCACCACACCGCGGGGCGTGACAGCCTCGCCCTCTGCCGACGCGGCATGACCGATCTGCCGGGGCCGCTCTGCATCGGCCTGATCAGCAAGGACGGCACGCTCCATCTGGTCGGGTACGGCCGGACCAACCACGCGGGCAACGGTTCCACCGCGGTGCTCGACGCGGTGCAGCGGTCCAAGGCGCTGCCGTCGCGGCCGGGGCCCGACGCCGTGGACGGCAACGCCCGTTTCTACGGCTTCGAGATCGAGAACCTCGGCAATGGGCGGGACCCCTTCCCTGCCGTGCAGCTCGACACGGTCGAACGTCTTTCGGCGGCGCTGTGCCGGGCGCACGGCTGGTCGGGGGCGAGCGTCATCGGCCACAAGGAGTGGACCCGGCGCAAGATCGACCCGACCTTCTCCATGCCGGTGATGCGGGGGCGGGTCGCGAAGCGGCTCGGCTCCGACGCACCGGGCGGCGAAGGGGGCGACGGACCCGCGTACGCGCCGTTCCCCGGGGCCGCGTTCTTCGCCGTCGGCCGTCACAGCGCGCTGTTCACGTCCGTCGGGCGGCGGCTCGTCAAGGAAGGGTGCGGGCGGTACGAGGTCGGGCCCGGGCCCGTCTGGACCGAGGCCGACCGCGCCTCGTACGCCGTCTGGCAGCACAAGCTCGGCTACCGCGGCGCCGACGCCGACGGGATACCGGGCCGCACGAGCTGGGACCGCCTGCGCGTGCCGCGGGCGTGAGCCCCGAGGTTCCGAGGTCTCGAGTCCTGGGAGGACGATCATGACCGATGCCACGCGCAGAGGACTGCGCACCGCCGTACAAGCACTCGTCACCCTCATCACCGCGCTGCCGCTGCTCGCCGCCGATCCGGGCGTCGCGGACGTCCCGGTGCTCGCGGGCCTCGTGGCCCTCGCCGCGGCGCTGAGCCGCCTGATGGCCGTGCCGGCCGTCGAGGCGCTGCTGCCCCCGTGGCTGCGGAGGCGGGGGGTGGACGATGGCGGGAGCTGAGACGGGGAGCGTCCCCCTGGAACTGGAGCGGCTGCGCCGTTCCGTGGACGTCGGTTTCGCCACGACCAGGGGTGATCTCGCCCTCCTGCTCCAGCGCGCCGACCAGACCGACAAGACCCTCTCCGAGCACGAGGACCGCCTCGACGCCCTGGAACGCAGCCGCTGGCCCCTGCCCTCCCTGGCAGCGATCACCTCCTGCACCGCCCTGGCCGTCACGCTCTGGCAGGCGGGGGGCAGGTGAGGCACTGACGCACGACGAAGGTGACACACGACGAAGGGCCCGGCCGCCGCGGTGGCCGGGCCCTTTCGTCATGCCCGCTATCACCCCCGGAGGGTGACCACCGGCCGCCGGCCGGGGAGAAGACTCCAGGCGCAATGGTGCAACCGGCACTCCCTCGACTTGGAGGTCCTGTCATGGCCACCTCGACACCTGTGCACCACCGTACGAGCAGCACCGCGCAGGCGGCCGCCGCCGGGCTGACCGTCTTCGCGGCGGTCATGCTGATGATCGCGGGCATCATGGGCTTCATCCGCGGTCTCATGGCCGTGCTCGAGGACGATGTGTTCCTGACGACGCGCGACTACGTCTTCCAGTTCGACCTGACGAGCTGGGGCTGGATCCACCTGATCCTCGGTGTCGTCGCGATCGGCGTCAGCGCGGGCCTGTTCGTGGCGATGGCGTGGGCCCGGGTGCTCGGCGTGATCATCGCCGGGCTGCTGATGATCGCCAACTTCCTGTCGATCCCCTACTACCCCTTCTGGTCGCTGACCCTGATCGCCGTCAACGGCTTCATCATCTGGGGTCTGTGCGTGGTGCGGCGCGAAGACGTCTGAGCCATGCGGGACGGACGGGAACGTACACCGGAGAAGCAGGCCCGCCGGATCGCCGAGTTCATCGCCCCGCTCCGGGTGGCGCCAGGCGCGAAGGTGAACCTGGCCAGGGACTTCGACCCCGCGCACAAGGCCGGGATCAAGGACAAGACGGCAGGGCAGGAACTCCTCGCCACAGGAGTCGAGTTGCTCGCCGACCACCAGCGTCGTCTGGCCGCCCAGGGCACCCACGGGGTCCTGGTCTGTCTGCAGGCGCTGGACGCCGGCGGCAAGGACGGGACGATCCGGCACGTCATGAGCGGGGTGAACCCGCAGGGCGTGCACGTGACCAACTTCCGGGTGCCGTCGGCCGAGGAGCTCGGTCACGACTACCTCTGGCGTTACGCCTGCCGGCTGCCGCGGCGCGGGGAGATCGGCATCTTCAACCGGTCGCACTACGAGGAGGTCCTGGTGGTGCGGGTGCACCCCGAACTCCTCAGCCGGCAGCGGATACCGGGTACGGGCGAGGTGGGCAAGGCGATCTGGCGGCGGCGCTTCCGGGAGATCAACGACTGGGAGCGGTATCTGGCCGAGAACGGGTTCCGGGTCGTCAAGCTCTTCCTCAACCTGTCCAAGGAGGAACAGCGCACCCGTTTCCTGCGGCGGATCGACGTACCGGAGCGGAACTGGAAGTTCTCCGCGGCCGACGCCCGCGAGCGCACCTTCTGGGACGCCTACCAGTCCGCGTTCTCCGAGATGCTCTCCGCCACCAGCACCCCCTGGGCGCCCTGGTACGTCGTCCCCGCCGACCGCAAGTGGTTCGCGCGCATCTGTGCGGCGGCCGTGCTCGCCGACACCCTGATCGGGATCGACCCGCGCTATCCCGAGATCGACGACAAGAGCCGACGTGAACTGGCGCGGGAGAAGGTCCTGTTGGAGAGCGAGGCCCCGGCGGGGTCGGTGCCCGACCCGTACGCGGCGAAGCTCGCCAAGGGACCCAAGGGGGTCAAACAACCCAAGGGGAGCAAGGGAAACAGGAAGAACACGAGGCGGCAGCGATGACGGCATCCGCACCCGCGCCCGCACCCGGACACCGCCCGCCCCCGGCCCGGACCGCCGCCTGGCACGCGGACTCCGCCGAGTCGGTGGCCGCGCGCCTCGGCGTCGATCCGGCCGTCGGCCTGGACGCCGGGCAGGTGGCCGCGCGGCTGGCCGAGGACGGCCCCAACGCGCTGCCGGAGGAGCGGCCGCCGTCCGGGCTGCGGCGGTTCCTCGGCCAGTACACCTCGTACATGCAGATCATCCTCGTCTGCGCCGCCGTGGTGTCCCTCGCCGTCCAGGAGTGGGGGACCGCGGTGGTCCTCACGGCGCTGACCGTGCTGAACGCGGTCATCGGGATACGTCAGGAGGGCAAGGCGGAGAGCGCCATGAACGCCCTCAAGGCGATGACGAAGTCGACGGCGCGGGTGCGGCGCGACGGCACCGAGGCCAGGGTCCCCGCGGAGGAACTCGTCGTCGGGGACGTCGTCCTCCTCACCGCGGGGGACGAGGTGCCCGCCGACGGGCGGCTCATCGAGGCGAACGCCCTGCAGATCGACGAGTCCGCCCTGACCGGGGAGAGCGTGCCCGCCGCCAAGGACGCCACGCCGGTGCGGGTGGCGCCGGACGTCGAGCCGACGCCGGCCGACCTCACCGACATGGCGTTCATGAACACCCCGGTGACGCACGGCAGCGCCGTCCTCGTCGTCACCGCCGTCGGGTCCGGCACCGAACTGGGCCGGATCGCGGGGATGCTGTCGACCACACCGCGTACGGAGTCGCCGCTCACCAAGGAGCTGAACCGGCTGACGCTGTGGATCGTGGGGGCCGCGGGCCTGACGATGTTCATGATGTTCGTCCTCGGCAGGCAGCGTGGCGAGCCGTGGGACATGCTGTTCATCAGCGCGGTCTCCCTGGCGATCGCCGCCGTCCCCGAGGCGCTGCCCACGGTGACACAGACGATCCTCTCCCTCGGCGGCCTCGAACTCGCCCGCAGGCACGCCATCGTCAAGGACCTGCCCTCGGTCGAGACCCTGGGCTTCACCTCGGCGATCAACTCCGACAAGACCGGCACGCTGACGCTCAACCAGATGACCGTCGTGGAAGTCGTCGACCCCTACGACCGCTACACGGTCTCCGGCACCGGCTACGGCCTGGAGGGCCGCATCCAGCACGCCGCCGGTACGTCCCCGAGCATCGAGGGCGCGATCCTCCCGTACCTCGTCGCGAGCGACGCGACCCTCGTGGACGGCAAGGTGGTGGGGGACCCGACCGAAGGCGCCCTGCTCGTGCTCGGCCACAAGGCGGGGCTCGACGTCGACGCCACGCGCGCCCGGCTGCCGCGCCTCGCCACGCTGCCGTTCGACCCCGCGTACAAGCTGATGGCCACCTTCCACGAGGCACGGGACCCGCAGGGCCGCACGGTCGTGCGCTGCTTCGTCAAAGGTGCCGCGCCCGCCGTGCTGGCACGCGCGTCCACGGCCCTGTCGTACGGCGCCGCCGTCCCCTTCGACAAGGCCCTGAGCGAGCGCGCGCAGGGCGAACTGGAGCGCATGGAGCGGGCCGGACACCGGGTGATGGCCGCCGCGACCCGTGACCTCGACCCCGCGGAGTTCACCCCGGACGGGGACCTCCTGCCGCTGATGACGGAGCTGACGGTGACCAGCCTCGTCGGCATGGTCGACCCGCCGCGCACCGAGTCCCGGGACGCCGTCGCCGCCGCGCAGGCCGCCCACATCCGGGTCCGCATGGTCACCGGCGACGACGTCATCACCGGCGCCGCCGTCGCCGAGCAGATCGGCATCCCGGGCGAGGCGGTCCTCGGCACCGAGTTCGCGGCGCTGACCGAGCGTGAGCGGCTGGCCCGCATCGACGACATCGGCGTCGTCGGACGCGTCGCCCCCGAACACAAGGTGCTGCTCGCGGAGACCCTCAAGAAGAAGGGCGACGTCGTCGCCATGACCGGCGACGGGGTCAACGACGCCCCGGCCGTGAAGGCCGCGGACATCGGCATCGCCATGGGCTCCGGCACGGAGGTCACGCGGAACGCCGGACGCATGATCCTCGCCGACGACAACTTCGCCACGATCGTCCACGCGGTCGAGCAGGGCCGCAAGATCTACGACAACCTCACCAAGTACATCCGGTTCGTGCTCGTGCTGCTCGTCGCCTTCGTGCTGACGTTCCTCGGCGCGACGCTCTTCGACATCGCCGACGGGGAGCCCTTCACGCCCGCGCAGGTGCTGTGGATCCACTTCTTCGTCAACGCGGCGTTCGGCTTCGCCCTCGGCTTCGACCGGGTCAGCGCGGGGCTGATGAGCCGCCGTCCGCGCCCGCGCGGCGAACCCGTGATGACGGGCGGCCTGATGCTGACCGTCGGACTCGTCGGGACGGCCCTGACCGTCGGGCTGCTCGGCATGATCAAGCTCGGCGAGACGCGGTTCGACAGCCTCGCCGTCGGCAACTCCATCGCCTTCACGACGTTCGCGCTGTGCCTGCTCGTCGCCGCCCTCGAATGCCGCGACCAGACGGGCACGGTCTTCACCGCCGACTCCTTCGACAGCAAACAGCTGAACTGGACGCTCCTCGGGGAGTTCCTCCTCGCCGTCGCCGTGACCCAGACGGACGTCTTCAACCGGCTCCTCGACACCACACCGCTGACCATCGGCCAGTTCGGCTGGGCCCTCCTGCCCGCTCTCGCGCTCCTCGGCCTGTGGGAGCTCGGCAAGTTCGCCGCGCGCCGACGGCTCCGTCCCCCGTCGTGATCCGTCCAGGTCCAACAGGAGGTTCGACATGGCTGAGCACTACACCCGGAACCCGGCCGCCGGTCCCGGCGCACCCCCGCCCGAACCGGAGCACCGCGTCAACGTGGTGACCCTCGGCGGGGTCGTGTTCGCCGCGTGCGTGCTGGGCCTCGTCGGCTCGTTCCACGTCGTCGCGGGCCTCTCCGCGATCCTCAGCGACAACTACTACGAGACGCAGAACAACTATTCCTACGACTTCGACGTCAACACCCGCGGCTGGGTCGAGATGCTCACCGGGGTCGTGGTGCTCGCCGCGGCGCTGAGCCTCTTCTCCGGCAAGACGTGGGCCCGCGGCGTGGGCATCGGGATCGCGGGGCTCAGCGCGATGGAGCACTTCTTCTTCACGCCGTACCACCCGGTGTGGTCGGCGCTCATCATCCTGCTCGACGTGGTGGTGATCTGGTCCCTCGCCACGTACGGGCGACGCGAGGCCCACAAGGCCTACGGGGCGCCCCTGTGAGGAACTGAGGACCGTCCCGCGGCCGCGAACCTCACCCGCCGGGGAGGAGGCCGGCGGCCCGGCGGTCCGGTGCGATGCCGAGGTGGACGCACACAGGGACACCGGCATCGCCGGCACGCTGCTGTTCGTGCCGCGCCTGGTGCTCAGGGCCGCGGGCGCCGGTCTCGACGCGGTCGTACGCGAACTGCTCGCCGCCGTCGTGCGGCGCATCGAACTCGACGACGTGGTGTCCCGCGTGGACGTCGACCGGGTGGTCGAGCGGGTCGACGTCGACCGGGTCGTGGAGCGCGTCGACGTGGACCGGATCGTGTCCCGTGTCGACGTGAACCGGGTCGTGCGGCGCGTGGACGTGGACCAGGTCGTGGACCGGGTCGACGTCGACGCGATCGCCCGGCGCCTCGACGTGGAGCGGGTGGTGGAGCGGGTCGACGTGGACGCGATCGCCCGGCGCCTCGACGTCGACGCCGTCATCGCCCGTATCGACCTCGTCGCCCTGGTCCTCGACGTCCTCGCGGAGATCGACGTGCAGCGCATCGCCAGGGAGGCGGGCAGCGGCATGACGCGCGAGACCGTCGAGGCCGTACGGGAGCGCGGCATCAGGGCCGACCGTCTTGTCACCCAGCTCACCGACCGCCTGCTGCGCCGGACGCCCGACGCCCGGAACGGCACCCCGCTGCCCCCGCCGGTGCGGCCGGCGTGAACGGCGGCGCGGCGGCCCCGGACGGGCCCTGGCAGGCGCGGGGGAAGCCCGCGGGCCTCGTCTCGCGGCTCGCCGCCGGGTGCGTCGACGCGCTGGTCGTGGCGCTGCTCGGGGTGCTCCTGCACCTGGGGGCGTCCGCGCTCGTGCTCGTGGTGACCGGTCCGCCGTTCCGCAGCCTCGACCCGCCCGCGTGGGTCACGGCCGTGTGCGGCACGGTCCTCGTCCTCGGCTACGCGGCGGGCAGCTGGGTCACGACGGGGCGCACCGCAGGGGGCCAGGTGATGGGGCTGCGGGTGAGCTCCCGCTCGGGGCGGCTGCTGAGGGTCGCGCCCGCGGTGCTGCGGGCCGCGCTCTGCCTCGCGCTCCCCGCGGGCCTGCTGTGGATCCCCCTGAGCCGCCGCAACGCCTCCGTCCAGGACCTCCTGGTACGCAGCACGGTGGTCTACGACTGGACCCCGCGCAGCCCGGCGGTCTCCGCGTACCGCAGAGGCGCCCCGAACCCGTAGCCGCCCCAACCCCTGGGCCGCGCTCAACCCCCGGCCCCGGCGGCCCGCGTCGTCGAAACGTTCGGGGCCGAGCCGCCCGGCAGCAGTGTCGCCGCGCCGAGGCCGACCAGGCCGAGGGCGGCGAGGGTGATCATCGCGGCGGCGTACGCGTGGGCCGGGTCGGCGACGAGGATGGTGCCCGCGACGGCGGTGCCCACGGACGAGCCCAGGTTCGACACGCTGCGGGACAGGCCGGATATCTCGCCCTGCTCGTCCTCGGCGAAGCTCGACTGGACGATGTTGACCGACGGGGTCAGCATCACCCCGAGGCCCACCCCGATGAGGAAGAGCCCGGGGGACGAGGCCCAGGCGCTCGCGGCGCCGCCCGACATGACGAGCAGGACGACGATGCCGCCCAGGGTGAGGGCGAACCCGGCGGTGATGAGCGTCCGTTGGGCGCGGCGCCGGGCGAAGCGCTCGGCGGCCAGGGACGAGGCGAGCAGGCCCACCGTGGCCGCCGTGAAGATCACGCCGGTCTCGATGGCGTTGTGGCCGCGGACGACCTGGAGGTAGGCGGCGACGACGAACGACACCCCCATCAGGACGAGCCACTGCACGTGCTGGGTGATCAGGCCCAGGTTGGAGGTGCGGTTGTGGAAGAGGCCGGTCGACAGGAGCGGTTCCTTGCCCGCCCGCTCCATCGCGCGTGCCGAGCGGAAGAACCAGACGAGGACCAGCGCCCCCGCGGCGAGCAGCCCGACGGCCAGCCACGCGTTGTCGTCGACGGCCAGGATGCCGGTCACCAGGACGATGAGCCCGACGGCGCTGAGCACCGTGCCGCGGACGTCGAAGGACGCGGTGGGGTCGGCGGGCAGCGGATCCGGCACGCGACGGCTCAGCAGCAGGATGGAGCCGACGATGAGGGCCTGGAACACGAAGGCCGCGCGCCAGCTGACCGCCGTGGTGATGAGCCCGCCGATCAGCGGCCCCGCGGCCGCGCCGATGCCGCCCATCGCCATGATGGCGCCGAAGGCGCGGGCCCGTGCGGTGACGCCGGTGAACAGCAGCGTGGCGAGGATGTACACGGGCGGGATGAGCAGGGCCGTGCCGATGCCCTCCAGGACGGAGTTGCCGAGGATGAGCAGGCCGAGTCCGGGCGCGAACGCGCTGAGCAGGGCGCCCACTCCGTACACGGCGAGGCCCGCCTGGAAGCAGCGCTTGCGGCCGTAGCGGTCGGTGAGTTTCCCGCCGGGGATCATCAGGGCCGCCATCACGAGAAGGAAGATCGTGATGGCGGTCTGGACGCCCTGCACCGTGGTGTCCAGGTCCTCGCTGATGTCGTTGATCATCACGTTCATGTTGGAGCCGGCGAAGCTGCAGATGAACTGGGCGAGGGCGAGGGGCAGCAGGACGTGGCGCGGTCCTCCTTCGGCCGCTCCCGACGGGGCGGTGTGGTCGGCCATGGGTGCCGCCGTCCGGTCAGGTGCCGCTGTCGGCGGTGACGGCGAACACGTGGGTGCCCCAGGGGGCGAGGTCGACGTAGAGACCGGGGTCGGTCAGCTCGTCGCCGGAGCGTGCGTGGCGTGAGCCGTCCAGGAGGTCGGTCAGCCGGGCCGGGCGCCCGCCCAGTTCGGGCCAGGGCAGCCGGATCCTGGCCTGCGCGGACTGCCCGGAGAGGTTCACGGCCACGGCGAACCGTCCGCGGGCGCCGGTCCAGCTCCAGGCGAGCACGGAGCGGTGGCTGGGGTTGTCGGGCCATCCCTCGCTGTCGAGCAGCCGCCAACTGCCCTCGCGCATCCCGCTCTTGTGGACGGCGGCCAGGAGCCGTTCGTGGAAGGCGCGCAGCTCGGTGTCGGGTTCCTCGTCGGGCCCGCGGTCCAGGAAGACGGGCAGCTGGGTGCGGCGGCCCGTGAACTGGCCCTCGTGCCACAGCGTGGCCCCGGGCAGTGTGGCGATGACGACGGCCGCCGCGCGCTCCTTGTCCGCGGGCAGCGTGTGCGCGGCCCTCGGCTCGTCGTGGTTCTCCAGGAACCGTACGAGACGGCGCTGGTAGTCCACCGGCGCCCGGAGGTGCTGGCGGACGGATTCCGCGTCCTCGTGCACGATGCGGTCGTAGAGCCGCTTGTCGTAGCAGAAGTCGAATCCCTGTTGCTGGAGGGCCCATTCGAGGTCCCAGTACGCCTCGGCGGCGAAGACCATGGCCGGGTGGCGGCGCCGGACGTCGGCGAACACGGCCGGCCAGAACTCCTCCTGGGGCGCGACCCCCGCGTACTGCCCCCAGGTGCGGGCGAACACGTCGTTCATGAGCAGCATCGCCATGTCGCAGCGCACCCCGTCGCAGACGCTGCCGATGTCGGTGAGGACCCGGGCGGTGGCGGCGCGCAGGGCGGGCGCGAAGGCGTCGAGCTGGACGACGTCGGGCCAGGGCGGGAAGAACGGGTCCCGGCCACGCGCGTACACGTCGGTTCCGGTGTCGAGGAACGCGGCCGGATCGCGCCGCAGGTCCTCGGCGGTGCCACGGACGAAGTACTCGGGGTGCTCGGTCACCCAGGGGCTGTCGGGCGCCACGTGGTTCGGCACGTAGTCGAGCAGCAGCCCGACGCCGCGCCGGTCGAGTTCGGCGCGGGCCACGGCGAGCCCCTCGGCGCCGCCCAGGGCCGCGTCGGCCTCGTAGCGGCGGATGCAGTACGGCGACCCGGCGATCTCGTCGTCGGCGATGTCCGGCACCGCCCGCGCGAACGCGTCCCGCAGCGACGCGTCGCGCAGGGCGATGGCGCGGCCCGCGGGGCTGCGCTCCCACACCCCCATGAGCCAGACGGCGTCGACGCCGTGCGGGGTGATGTGGTCCCAGGCGTCCTTGGGGACGTCGGCGAGGCCGGTGCGGGAGCCGGTGCGCCGCTGGAGCTCGCGCAGCCACACCCGGGTGTTCACTTCGTGCACGACGGGTTGTGCGGGCAGCCCGGTCATGAGGTCCCCTCCCCGGGGTCGGCCAGGAAGTCCCGGGGGCCGAGGCTCCCGAAGATCATCATCAGGGGGGCCACCAGGCCGGTCCAGCCGGTCTGGTGGGCGGCGCCGATCCCCGCGCCGTTGTCCCCGTGGAAGTACTCGTGGAACGAGATCAGGTCGCGCCAGTGCGGGTCGTTCTGGAACGTCTCCTGCCCGCCGTAGACGGGCCTGCGCCCGTCGGGGCCGCGCAGGAACGTCGCGCCGAGCCGCCGCGATATCTCCTCGGCGACTTCGTAGAGGGTCATGCGCACCCCGGAGCCGGAGGGGCACTCCACGGTGAGGTCGTCGCCGTAGAAGCCGTACAGGTTGAGCAGGGCCCGTACGACGAGGGCGTTGACCGGGAACCACACGGGCCCGCGCCAGTTGGAGTTGCCGCCGAACATCCCGGAGTCCGACTCGGCGGGCACGTAACTCACCTGGTGCTGCTCGCCGTTGACCCAGAAGGTGTAGGGGTGCTCCGCGTGGTGGCGCGAGAGCGCGCGCAGGCCGTACGGGCCGAGGAACTCGTCCTCCGACAGCATCCGTTCGAGGACGCGCAGGAGCTTCTTCTCGTCCATCACCGACAGCAGCCGTGGCCCGCCCGTGGAACCGGCGCGGGCGGAGGCGAGGGTGGCGGAGAGCGAGGGGTGGCGGGTCGCGAAGCGGTGAAGGCGTTCGCGGAGACCGGACACCTTCGCGAGCTGGGAGGGCCGGAACACGGTCGACGCGCAGAGCGGAAGGAGGCCGACCATCGAGCGCACCTTGAGGCGGACCGCCTGCCCGTCGGGCAGCCGCAGCACGTCGTAGTAGAAGCCGTCCTCCTCGTCCCACATGCCGTCGTCGAGGTCGCCGACGCGGTCCATGGCGGCGGAGATCCACAGGTAGTGCTCGACGAACTTCAGGACCAGGTCCTCGTAGGCCGGGTTGTGCTCGACGAGTTCCAGGGCGATCTGGAGCATGGCCTGGCAGTACAGGGCCATCCAGGCGGTCCCGTCGGCCTGTTCGAGCTGGCCGCCGGTGGGCAGGGGCGCGCTGCGGTCGAAGACGCCGATGTTGTCGAGGCCGAGGAAGCCGCCCTGGAAGACGTTGCGCCCCGTGGGGTCCTTGCGGTTGACCCACCAGGTGAAGTTCGTCAGGAGCTTCTGGAAGGTCCGCTCCAGGAACGCGCGGTCGGCGTGGCCGCTGATGCGCTCCTCCATCATGTAGACGAAGTACGCGGCCCAGGCGTGCACCGGCGGGTTGACGTCGCCGAAGTTCCATTCGTACGCGGGAAGCTGTCCGTTGGGATGCAGATAGGCGTCCCGGGTCAGCAGCTCCAGCTGCTCCTTCGCGAAGCCGGTGTCCACCATCGACAGGGCCACGGCGTGGAAGGCGAGGTCCCAGGCGGCGAACCAGGGGTACTCCCACTTGTCGGGCATGGAGATGATGTCGTCGCTGACCATGTGGAACCACTCGCGGTTGCGGGTGTCGTCGCCCCGCGGCAGGCTCCACGGCGCGAGGCCGTGCTCGGCCAGCCACGTCTCCAGGTCGAAGCAGTAGTACTGCTTGCTCCACAGCATCCCGGCGAACGCCTGCCGCATGACGCGGCGTTCGTCCTCGCCCGCGCTCTTGGGCGCCAGCTCGTCGTAGAAGCCGTCCGCCTCGGCGATGCGTGCGGCGAAGACCGAGTCGAAGCCGCGGCCGAGCGAGGGCTGCGAGCCGGCGGGCGCGAGCCGCATCCGCAGGGTCGTCGAGCCGCCCGGGGGCAGGGTGAGGGTCCAGTGGGCGGCCGCCTTGGTGCCGTGCCGCGCCGGATTGACGGCCCCGATCTCCCCGTTCACGACGTGCCGGCCGATGCCGTCCTTGGTGTACGCCGATGCGTTGGGGGAGCCGAAGAGGCGCTCGTTGTTCGTCTCGTTCTCCGTGAAGAGCAGCGGCACCCGGTCGCCGAAACGGAGTTCGTAGCCGCCGAGTGCGGGGTGGGTCGCGGTGAGGGCCACGGTTCCGGCGGGGCTCTCGGCGGCGGAGATCCCGGGCTTCTCGTCGCCGTCCTCGGTCCACGACCAGGTGTTGCGGAACCACAGCGTCGGCAGGACGTGCACGGTGGCTTCATCGGGCCCGCGGTTGTCGACGGTGACGCGGGCGAGGACGTCGTCGTGCGCGGCCTTGGCGTACTCGACGGTCACGTCGAAGTAGCGGTTGTCGGCGAACACGCCGGTGTCGAGGAGTTCGTACTCGAAGTCGCCGCGCCCGCGCTCCCGGTTGGTGGCCACGAGGTCTTCGTAGGGGAACTCGGCCTGCGGGTACTTGTACAGGTAGCGCAGGTACGAATGACTGGGCGTGCTGTCGAGGTAGAAGTAGTACTCCTTCACGTCCTCGCCGTGGTTGCCCTCGCCGTTGGTGAGGCCGAAGGCGCGCTCCTTGAGGATGGGGTCGCGGCCGTTCCACAGCGCGAGGGCGAAGCAGAGCCGCTGCTTCTCGTCGCAGATCCCGCCGAGACCGTCCTCCCCCCAGCGGTAGGCGCGGGACCGGGCGTGGTCGTGCGGGAAGTACGACCACGCGTCGCCGTTCTCGCTGTAGTCCTCGCGGACCGTGCCCCACTGGCGCTCGCTCAGGTAGGGCCCCCAGAGCCGCCACCGGCCTTCCTCGTCGCCCCTCGGGCCGATCCGTTCGCTGCTCGTGCCTGTGCTCATGGGTTCCCTCCGTGCGACGAGGTGACCTGGGCAGCGTCAGTCTCCGTGGCCGGTGCCTGCCCGGCCTCACCTGCGGTGGGTGAGGCGTCGTCGCGGTCCTCGGAGGCCGTTTCCCCGGCCGGTTCGGGCCCGCCGCGCGCCAGGAGCGTGACCCCCGCCTCGTACGCGAGGAGCACCAGGGCGACGACGAGCAGGGCCGTCCACGAGGCGAACAGCAGGGCGACGAGGACCGCCACGACGAGCCCCCCGACCCGCAGCACGTCGGCGTGCGCGCGGAGCCACTGCCGTGCCCCCGCACCCGTCGCGCGGCGCGCGGCCCGCGCCACGAGCCCCCCGGACGCCCGCGCGCCCCTGGCGACGGTGCGGCGCAGCCACACGGGCAGCCTGCCCGGCCCGACCAGGTAGGCGACGACCGCGACGGCGACGCCGATCCACAGGAGCTGGGCGCCCCGCTCGCGCAGGGTCTCGAACACGGTCCACAGCACGTCGCGCACCCCTTCCCGGTACGCGCCCGGCTTCACCTGGGCCAGGAGCTGGTCCCGCACCGCCCGCAGCACGCTGGTCAGCACGGTGACGGCGACCACCAGCCACAGGCCGAACTGGAGCACCGTGCGCCGCCGGTTCGGGGAGATCCACAGGGCGAGGGCGAGCAGGACGGGTACGGCGATGACGATCCCCCACACCGCCCGCTTGAACAGCAGCACCGCCTCCTGCACCTGGCTCAGCTCACCGCGGTCGTAGAGCCGCACCTGCCCGAAGTCGTCCGGCAGCGTCACACCGAGCGCCTCCTCGATGCGGTCGTGCAGGCCGGGCGGTATCTCGCCGGAGGTGATGCGGGGCAGGTCGAGGTCCTTGCCGAAGAGCGTGGGGAGCCGGTCCTCCAGGGTGTTCAGAACGTTGTTGATCATCGGCAGGAGGTCGAGGGTGACGGTGTCGCCCTCGGCGCGCACGTTCTTGTTCTTCTCCTCCAGGATCGCGACGATCCGCTCGTGCGCGAACCGGTTGGTGGTGCGCCACAGGGACCGGAACTCGTCGGTGGCGATGGGGTCGGAGATCGAGGAGCGCACGTAGTCCCGCACCGCCCCGGTGACCGGCGGGGCCAGGAACGCGGCCCGGTCGGGCAGCGCCTCCGCCAGCCGGTCCTCCACGTCGAGCCGGCCGAAGATCTGGTCCGTGAGGTACGCGGACACGGCCCTGTTCACCGCCGGACGGCTCGGCAGGTCGTCCACCGTGTCGACCCACCGCCCGGTGCTGAGCGTGGTGCGCGCGCCCCACACGCCGACGACCGAGGTGACCGTGAGGACGGCCGCCAGGGCGATGAGCACGGCGGCGGTCACGCGCCGCACCACCAGGAGGCGGGCCTTCCTGCTCCGCCGGGTGTCGGCGTCGGCCCGCAGGGTCGCGACCTCCGCGCGCAGGCGCACCAGTTCGTCGTCGGCACCGGGGGCTCCGGTGGTCGTGCGGTCGTCCGCAGCTTCTCCGTGGGCCATGGCGTCGCACCTCCGGCGCCCACTGTCGGGCAGCGGCCGCGGCACGACCTTCACCTGTGGTGGGTGACGTGGTGCGGGGCACGAAGCGGCCTGATGGAAGCGAACCGTCGATTTTCGAGGAAGGGGGTCCCGATGAGCACCATCGGGCCCGTACAGCTGCTGACGGTCGAGTTCGGGCCCTCGGCCAAGTTCGAGGGCCGGGTCATCGAAGAACTGATCATCCTGGAGTCGAACGGGCAGATCCGCGTGCTCGACATGCTCTTCGTGGCGAAGGAGACCGACGGACGGCTGACCGCCCTCGACTACCAGGCCGAGGACATGGGCGACACCGTCGCCGCGCTGCTCGGCATCTCCCGCGACAGCGTGCGGGGGTCGGAAGAGCTGTATCCGTCCGTGGCCGAGGGGAACGCCTTCGGCCTCAGCCGCGCCGAGATCAAGGACACGGCCCGGGAGCTGGAGCCGGGCAGCGCCGCGGCGTTCATCCTCTTCGAGCACGTGTGGGCGAAGTATCTGCGGGCCGCCATCCGCAACGCCGGCGGCGTCCCCGTCGCCGAGGGGTTCCTCACCGAAGAGGCGCTCCTGCCCATCGCGGCCGAGCTCGTCGCCGCGGCGGACCAGCGGGGGGAGCCGATCTCCCCCCGGGACCACGAGACCAGGTTCAGGAGGACATGATGGCCGATCTAGTCGTGCTCGGTTTCACCGACAAGGACAAGGCCGAAGCGGTCCTGCGGCTCAGCAAGGAGCTGTCGCGCCAGGAGCTGCTCGACCTGGAGGACGCCGCACTCGCCTGGCGGACCCCGGACGGAAAGGTCCACGTCCGCCAGAGCTACAGCCTCACCGGGGCCGGAGCGGCGGGCGGCGCCCTGTGGGGGACGCTGTTCGGACTGCTCTTCCTGATGCCGGTGTTCGGTGCGGCGGTCGGCGCCGCCACCGGCGCGGTCGCCG
Organism: Streptomyces venezuelae; assembly: GCF_008642315.1. NCBI lineage: Bacteria > Bacillati > Actinomycetota > Actinomycetes > Kitasatosporales > Streptomycetaceae > Streptomyces > Streptomyces venezuelae. The sequence goes on from NZ_CP029192.1 coordinate 4,695,902, forward strand.
GGAAGCTCTCCGACATCGGCGTGAACGACGCCTTCGTCAAGGAGGTCGCGAACACGCTGGAGCCCGGCAGGGCCGCGGTCTTCGCGCTCGTGCGCCGCTCCACCCCCGACCGGGTACGAGAAGCGCTACGCCCCTTCAACCCCACCGTCCTGCGTACCTCCCTCACCAAGGACCGGGAGGAGGAACTCGTCGAGGCGCTCCAGTCCAAGTGAGCCCGGTGCCCGGCCGCGTACGCCGCCCCGCAGGACAGCGCACGTGCGCCGGGCGCACGGAAACTTCACCCGGGTGAGATGGCTCCCCCCAGAGGGTGCCGTCGCACCCGCCGGACCCAGACTCGTCTTTCCAGCACCACCCGATCCGAGAGGGAGGTGCCGTCGATGGACGACCACCTGGGGAGGCCGCCCGCCGAGACCGTCTTCACACCCGAAGCACCCGTGCCGGGACCCCGCACGGCCGTGCCCGAACCCCGCACCGTCGTTCCCGAACTGCCCGGGTGGCTCGTCCCGCGCCCGCGGCTCGCCGAACGGCTCTCGCGCGGCGTGCTCGGGCCGCTGACCGTGGTCGTGGGGCCGGTGGGAGCGGGCAAGTCCGCACTCGCCACGGAGTGGCTGCACACCGGCAGGGCCCCCGGCCCGGTGGCCTGTGTGCGGTGCGAGGGGCGCGAGGAGCGCCCGGACGTCTTCTGGCCACGCATCCTGACCGCGCTGCGCGGCGCGGGCGTGGACCTTCCCGCCTTCGACGACGTGCCCGTCAACGAACTGCTCGTCGCACGGCTCTCCGCCCGGCTCGCGCTGCGTGCCGCGCCGGTCGTGCTGGTGCTCGACGACTTCCAGCCGGAGCCGGGCTCACCGGTCGCCGAGGGCGTCGTCAGCCTCCTGCGGCACACCTCGTCCATGCTGCGCCTGGTCGTGCTCTCGCGCCGGGACCCGCCGCTGCACCTGCACCGCTACCGGCTCGCCCGCGAACTCACCGAACTGCGCACCGCCGACCTGGCGTTCACCGACGCGGAGACCGCGTCGCTGCTGTCCCAGCACGGACTGGACGTGGCCCGCCACGTGGTCAGGGCGCTGCGGCGGCGCACCGCGGGCTGGGCGGCGGGGATCAGGCTCGCCGCGATGTCGATGCAGGGGCAGCTCCATCCGGACCAGTTCATCGCCCGGTTCGCCGGTGACGACGAGGCGATCGTGACGTACCTGGTGGAGGAGGTGCTCGACGCGCAGTCCCCCGAGATGCGCAGGCTGCTGCTGACGACGAGCGTCCTGGAGCACGTGAACGCGGAGCTCGCCACGGAGGTCGCGGGCGCCGACGCGGGACGGTACTTCGCCATGCTCGTACGGCAGAACTCCTTCCTGCAGCCCGAGGGGCAGGGCTGGTTCCGCTGTCACCGGATGTTCGCCGACGTGCTCCAGCTCAGGCTCCAGCACGAACTGCCGGGCAGCGTCGCCGGAGTGCACCGGCGGGCCGCCGCCTGGCTGGCCGCCCACGGCTGCCTCGCGGCGGCGGTCGGTCACGCCCTCGCGGCGGACGACGCCCACTACGCCGCCCGTCTGGTGGTCGACCAGCTGGGCATCGGACAGCTCCTGGGCCTCACGGCGACACGGCTGCCGGACATACCGGGCCAGTGGACCCCCGCGGAGGCACGGACGGAGGACCCCGAACCCGTGCTCGTCGCCGCGGCCGCGCAGCACACCGACGCCGACGCGGTCGCGGACGCGCTGGCGGAGGCGGCCCGGCTGACCGACGGGCTGCCGGACGCGGAGGCCGACCGGATGCTCAGGTGCCGGCTCACGCACGCGGTGATCCGGATGGCGGCGGAACACTCCAGGGACCCCGCGGCCGCGCGGACCGCGGCCGCCGAGGCGAGGGCCCTGTGCGCACGGCTGCCCGCGCACGCGTTGGCGGAGCGGCCGGAGATCAGGGCGCTGACGCTGTTCGTGCTGGGGCGCGCGGAGCTGCGCGCCGGAGACCTGAAGGCGGCCGAGCCCCTGCTCACGAGCGGCCTCAAGGCGGCGGGAGCCACCGAGAACGGCACCCTGCGCCGGGGCTGCCTGGTGGAGCTCGCCCTGCTCGAAGCGGTCCGCGGCCGCTTCCGCGCGGCCGGCGAGTTCGCCACGCTCGCGACCAGGCCGCCCTTGCCCACCTGGACCGCGCGGGACAGCTCCAACGCGACACTGCTGGTCGTACGGGCATGGGTCGCCCTCGCACGCGGCGAACCGGCAACCGTACGAGCCGAGTTGGGGCACGTGGGCGCCGCGTTGCACGCGCTGCCCGACCCGTTCACCGCGGGCGTCGCGTCCCTGGTCGGGCGGCTGGTCAACATCGCCGAACAGGCCCTGCCCGCGGCCCCCGGGGCGCTCCTGGACACCGCGGGACCGTGGCTGCCCCCGACACTGCGGCAGCCCCTGACGAGGGCCTGTGCGGCCTCGCTCGACACGCCCTGCGCCCGGGCCCGCCACTCCGAGCCCGGCGACGGGCACGGCACGGCCGACGTCGCGGTCGAGCGGCTCACCGCCAGGGAGGAGGACGTGCTGGGGCGGCTGTCGCAGATGATGACGACCGAGGAGATCGCGGAGGACCTCTACCTCTCGGTCAACACGGTGAAGACCCACCTGAAGAGCGTCTACCGCAAGCTCTCCGTGTCCCGCAGGTCGGCGGCGGTACGGCGGGCGCGGGAGCTCCAGCTGCTGTGACGCCGACGTGTGTGGTGCGGAGGAGGCGCGGGACGAAGGAGGCACGGGTCAGAGGAGGTGCAGCTCGCGGGCGCGGTGCAGCGCCTGCGAGCGGGAGCTCACGCCGAGTTTGCGGTACACGGAACGGGTCTGACTCCGGACCGTGTTGAGGGAGACGTGCAGGCTGTCGGCGATCCGGCGCAGCGGCACGTTCTCGTTCTCCCGCAGCTCCCGCAGCACGACGAGTTCGCGGCGGGTGAGCGGTGCGGTGAGGGGGGCGGTGAAAGACGCGGCGAGGGGCGCGGCCGGGACCGACGCCACCGCCGTGAGGGCCGCCGACGCCTCGTCCGCCAACAGCTTCGCCGTGCGCGCGTCCGCCGCCTTCCCGGCGATCTCCACGAGCACTCCGGCCAGCCACACGAGACAGGCGGTCTCCAGCGCGTCCGTGCGGTCCGGAGCGTGCCCCGACGCGCGCAGGGCCCTGCGCAGTCCGGCCCCGCGGCCCGGCACCGGCGGCCGTGCCGTCGGCACCCGGCCGTCGTGCGCCACGCACAGGGGATGCGCCGTCACCGCGTGCATGTCCTCACCTTCCCGGCCGGTCGGCAGCACATACACCCACGGTGACCGCTCCCCACGGCTCCGGGAAGGGCTCCTACGGCCTATCCGGAGGGCTTTTCGGCCCTGGAGGGCGGGGGCAGGCCGCGCACCTCCAGGAGTTCGAGCCCCAGCGCCTGGATGCGGTCGAGAATGCCGTACAGCGCGCTCTGGTCGATGCCGCCCCCGTACATGACGGTCTCCGCGGGACGCAGCGTGACCGTGAGTTCGGCGAAGGCGGACCGGAGCCCCTCACCGAGGGTGCCGCGCACCCGGATCTCGAACCTGCCGCCGTCGGGGAGCGGTTCGGACCGCCCCGTACCCGCGCCCGGCCGATCGGTGCCCATGGCATCACCTCCTGCGATACCTGCCCGTGCGGCCATTCTTCCGGCCCTGTCCCGCGGGGCCTCACCCCGGCCAGGTGACTGTGTTCCCGCCCGGCCCCGCATCTCGCCTGCCAGGGGTGAACCGCTCCGGGACGGGCCGGGCCAGGCTCCGGCCTCAGCCGGAGCGAAAGGAGCAGTCATGGCCGAACATGCCCGACCGCAGGGACCCGCCGCCGGTCCGCGGGAGCCCGCCGCCGGCCCGCTCGCGGTCACCACCGTCGTGTTCTCCGTGTGCGTACTGACGATCGTCGGCAGCTACCACGCGATCGCAGGGTTCGCCGCGCTCATCGACGACAGGTTCTTCGCACGGCCGGACGACTACCCCTACGCACTCGACGTCACGGCCTGGGGCTGGCTCCACCTGATCATCGGCATGATCGTCCTCGCCGCCGCGCTCACCCTCCTCAGCGGGTACCTGTGGGCGCGTGCCGTCGGCGTGACGGTCGCGGGGCTGAGCGCGCTGGAGTGCTACTTCTTCGTCCCGTACTACCCGGTGTGGTGCCTCGTCATGATCGCGCTGGACGTCCTGGTGATCTGGTCCCTGGTCCGGTACGCCCGTCCCGTGTCCCACAAGCTCCTGGGCGCGGCCGACACGGACCACGAGCACGGCCCCGACGACGCGGACGACACCGCACGGTGACACCCGCCTCAGCGCCCGCGCCCCACCGCGAGCCTCCCGATGTGCCGCCAGTCCGGCATCGGCCGTGCCCCGCGCACGCCCGGACGGTGGCGCGGCACCAGCACCCGCAGGGCCCGCGGCCGCACGTCGCAGTGCACGGGCACCCGCAGCGACAGGGACTCGCCGTCGACCCCGGCCTGGATCCGGTCCTGGTCGGCGTCGACGACCACGTGCGCCGCGTTCGTACGGACGAGACCGGCGGCACGCCGTCCGCGCAGCAGCCCGGCGGCCTGGGCGGCGCTGGTGACCCTGACCCCGACGCAGCCCAGTTCACCGCCGTCGAGGCGGGCCCGGCGGCCGAGGCCCGCGATGTCCCCGGTGCCGTAGGGGTTGTTGCTGACGAGCAGTGCCTGCGGCTCGGCGAACTCCACGGACCCCGCGTGCGCGGAGAGCCGCGGTCCCTGGTGGCCCGCCAGCATGTCGGGCAGCAGCCGCAGTGCCGTACGCGTCTTGTCGTCCCGGTACGCGGGGCTCGCCACGACCTCGGCGTACGCGCCGAACGACACGTTGTTGACGAAGGGGAGGCCGTTCGCGCTGCCGAGGTCGACCCGGAGCTCCACACCGTCCCGCAGCGCGTCGAGCGCCTTCGACGGGTCGTCCCTGTCGAGCCCCAGGTCCAGGGCGAAGTGGTTGCGGGTGCCCGCCGGGATCACCAGGAACGGCAGATCCAGCGCGGCGGCGACCTCGGCGACCTGCGCCTGTGTCCCGTCGCCGCCCGCGACCCCGAGCAGATCGGCCCCCTCGGCGGCGGCCTTGCGGGCCATGTCGGTCACGTCGGCCCCGTCGCGCCCCTCCAGGAGCAGCACCTCCGCGCCCAGACTCCGCGCGCGCTCCCGCAGTTCGAACCGGCGGACCTTGCCGCCGCCCGACCGCGGATTCATGATCAGGACGGGGTGGCGCACGCGCGGAGCCGGATGCTCCGGCATCGCGGCCGCCTCCTCGTCCGCGTCCCGTACGAGTGCCGCACGGCCCGTGGCGACCGCCACCAGCCACAGGGCGACCGCCAGAACGGCGACCCAGGTCAGACGGGCACGGGTGTACGCGACGAGGACCCACACCGGCGCCCCGAGGGTCAGGGCGACGGCCAGCACCCGCAGGGTGCCCTGCCTGGCCAGGCTCCACCACAGCCCGGCCGCCACGAGCACCAGGCCGACGAGGCCGACGGCCAGCAGCCCGAAGGTCCGCGCGCCCGCGAACACACCGAGGGTCAGCACGGCGGCGAGGATCGATGCCAAGGACGCCCGCGCCAGCCAACGGCGCTGCGTCGTCGTCGGATTCATGGCGACACGGTGCGGGGCACGGACGGACCCCACCTCACCCCCGGAAGGTGGTTCGGCCCCGCCCCCGGCACCGGCAGGATCGGCCGCGTCAGGGAGGGCGGGCCGCCGTGACCCGCCGCGTCAGAGAGGGGCGGGCCATGGACGAGGGCCGGCACGTACATCCCACTCCGCAGGAGCGCGCTGCCCGCGGCCGGGCGGCCCGCACCAAGGTGCCGCGCTCCCGGCACGCCGAGTTCGCCCCGGCACCGGACCGCACCGACCCGGTCGAGGCGCTGGAGCGCCAGTCGTCGCGCCGCCTGCCCGAGCTGGTGCCGATCCGGTACGGGCGGATGCTCGAATCGCCGTTCCGCTTCTACCGGGGCGCCGCATCCCTGATGGCGATGGACCTGGCGACGACGGCGTCGAGCGGCATCACCACCCAGCTGTGCGGGGACGCGCACATGCTGAACTTCCGGCTCCTGGCGTCCCCCGAGCGCCATCTCATGTTCGACGTCAACGACTTCGACGAGACGCTGCCGGGACCGTGGGAGTGGGACGTCAAACGGCTGGCGGCCAGCCTCGCCGTCGCGGGCCGCGCCAACGGCTTCGACGCGCCGGAGCGGTCCCGCGTGATCCGGGAGACGGTGCGCTTCTACCGGGAGGCGATGCGCGGCTTCGCCGGCATGCGCAACCTCGACGTCTGGTACGCCCGGATCGACGCCGACGACCTGTACGCCAGGCTCGCCGGGGAGCTGCGCCCGAGCGGCCGGCGCCGTCTGTCGCGCACCCTCAGCAAGGCCAGGGGCCGCGACCACCTCCAGTCCCTGGAGAAACTCGTCCACCGGGTGGGGGACGACCTGCGGATCGCTCCCGACGCACCGCTCGTCACCCCCCTCTCCGATCTGCTCCCCGAGGTCGAACGCTCCGAGCTGGAGAAGCAGTTGCGGGAGCTCATCGGACACTACGTCCTGACGCTGTCGTCCGACCGGCGCGCGCTCCTCGCGCAGTACCGGGTGGTCGACATGGCGCGCAAGGTGGTCGGCGTCGGCAGCGTGGGAACCCGCTGCTGGGTGCTGCTGCTGCTCGGCCGGGACACCGGCGACCCGCTGTTCCTCCAGGCCAAGGAGGCCGAGGAGTCGGCGCTCGCCCCGTACTGCGAGCCCAGCGCCCACGCGAACCAGGGGGAGCGGGTCGTGTCCGGTCAGCGCCTGATGCAGGCCACCAGTGACATGTTCCTGGGCTGGGAGCGCGTCTCCGGCCTCGACGGCCTCGAACGGGACTTCTACGTACGTCAGTTGCGCGACTGGAAGGCCATCCCCAAGGCCGAGGGCATGACTCCGAAGGTCATGCGGCTGTTCGGGCGGCTGGCCGGGGCGACCCTGGCTCGCGCGCACGCACGCTCCGGGGACCGGATCGCCATCGCGGCGTACCTGGGCGGCTCCGACCGGTTCGACCGCGCGCTCGCGGAGTTCGCCGAGCGCTACGCCGACCAGAACGAACGCGACCACCGCGCCCTGTCCGAAGCGGTACGCGACGGCCGGGTCACGGCGTCGCCGACGTGACGCCGTCCCCGTCCGCCGCAGGCACCGCGGGGATGCGCAGCACGCGCCGCACCCGCTCCTCCTGCGCGAACACCTGACCCAGCGCGATGCCGGCCGCGACGACCGTGAAGAAGACGATCAGCCAGGACAGGAGCGTGAAGACCGAGCCGAGCGGCCCGTACCGCTCCACGCTGCGCTGCAGCGCCCCGGGCAGCCACACCGCGGCGACCTGCGAGAACACGACCACGCCCGTTCCGGCGAGCAGCGCCCCCGGCAGCAGCGGACGCCACGGCACGCGCCCCGCGAGCAGCAGGTGCTGCGTCCACCACCACATCAGGACCGCGCCGACGGCCTGCAGCGGAATCCCCAGTACCGGGCCCGCGCCGAACCCGTCGTGCAGCAGCCCCTGGAAGAACAGGGCGGTCAGCCACACGAAGAGCCACAGGGCCCAACGCCACAACAAGATCCGCATGCCCGACGCCTGGAGGTGCCAGCAGCGTTCGCAGAGCCGTTGCAGGGCCCTGGAGAAGGCCGTGGCGGACAGCAGCGCCACCAGTACGCTCGCCGCGCCCCAGCTGTTCATCGTCTGCGGGTCGCCCGCGTACACCTGGTCGAGCATCGCCGCCTCGGTCCCGCCCGAACCGAACAACGACCGCAGCGACCTGCGGAGTTCGTGCCGCCAGCCGGGCGGGCAGAACGAGGCGACCGCGATGAGCATCGGCAGCGCGGCGAGGAACGCCTGTGCCGCGAGCCGCGTCGCGAGATCCAGGATGTTCACGCCCACGAGCTGCCGGACGGCACGGGCCGCCAGCGGCCGGGCGCGCGTGGCGGTCAGCATGACGGTGCCCCCTCGCAGCAGTGGCGCCGGGCCCGCGCTCCGGGGCCACTGTCGCGCGGTTCGCCGCATGAGGGTTCGCCCCGCAGGGGTGATACGCCCCGGGCCACGCGCCCCGAAGCTGCTGCCCACCGGACCGACGGGACTGGACCGCCGGGACCGGACCGACGGGAGGGCTGCCGTGGACGACTACCCGATGTTTGACGTCTTCCTCACCATGCTCATGTTCTTCTTGTGGGTGATCTGGTTCGCCATCGTGATCCACATCGTCGTGGACATCTTCCGCAACGAGGATCTGAACGGCGTCCGCAAGGCCCTGTGGCTGCTGCTCGTGTTCGTCCTGCCCCTGCTCGGCGTACTGCTCTACGTCATCTCCCAGGGCTCCGGGATGGGCAACCGCAACGTGGCCACCCGCATGTCCGCCTTCGGCAACCACCCCGTGGGGTCGTCGTCGGTCGCCAGTGCGGGGGAGTTGGAGCGGTTGGCGGAACTGCACCGTTCGGGCGCGCTGACGGAGGCGGAGTACGCGCGGGCCAAGCACCACGCGCTGCCGATGTGACCGGGCGCGCCCCCGTGTCGATCACCGACTCCGGAACGCGGCGACAGCGGCCTCCACGGTCGGGAAGAAGTGCCGCTCGTCGATGGTGCGGGTGAGCTCGTACCGCTCGATCTTGCGCCGTACCGGGTCCTTCAGCTCCGCGAAGACGAGATGCACTCCGCGGGAGTTGAGGGACTCGTCGAGCGCCTCCAGGACGTCCGCGGCGGTGGTGTCGACGTCGGTCATGGGCTCGGCGGCGACCACGATCCACTCAGGCACCGGATCCGCCCGCGAGAGCCGCGTCACCTCGTCGCGGAAGGTCTTGGCGTTGGCGAAGATCAGCGGGGCGTCGAAGCGGTAGATGACCAGCCCGGGAATCCGCTCGGCGTCCGGGTACGAGCTGACGTCGTGATACCCGGGGAGCCCCTCGACCCGCCCGAGCACCGCCTCGTAGGGCCACCAGACCCGCCGGAAGACATTCAGCACGGAGAGCCCCACGGCCACGGCGATCCCTTCGAGCACCCCCACCAGGGCGACCCCGAGGAACGCCGCGAGACACAGCAGGAACTCGATCCTGCGCTGCCGCCACAGCCGCACCGTGCCGGGCACGTCGGCCAGCGAGAGCGACGCGGTGATGACGACTGCCGCGAGCGCGGGCTGCGGCAGATGCCGGAAGAGCCCCGGCACCACCACGAGCATGAGCACGATCAGCCCCGCGCCGACGACACCGGTCAGCTGGGTACGCGCCCCGGCCCGCTCCGCCACGGCAGTACGCGACCCGCTCGTACTCACGGGAAACCCCTGGAAGAACCCGGCGGCGAGGTTCGCCGCGCCCACACCCGCCATCTCCTGGTTCCCCCGCACCTCCTGCCCGGTGCGGGAGGCGAAAGCGGAAGCATTGGAGATCGTGTCGGCGAGCGAGACGACGGCGATCCCCAGAGCTCCCGCGAGCAGCGGCCCGAGATCATCGAGGCGGACGTCGGGCACGGTCAGCGGCGGAAACCCCTCGGGCAGCACACCGACGAGCGAGACCCCCCGGTCCTCCAGGTCGAACACGACCACGGCCCCGATGGCGGACACCACCATGACGAGCACGGCCGGCACCCGGGGCAGCCACCGCTGAAGCGCCAGGATCAGCACGATCCCACCGCACCCGACGGCGACGGCCGCCCCGACCGCCTTCCCGTCCGCGAGCCCCTCCGCCACGGACACGCACTCGTCGATCAGCCCGTCGGCGTCCACCTTGAACCCGAGGAGCTTGGGCAACTGTCCGACCAGGATGGTGACGGCGAGCCCGTTCATGTACCCGATCATCGTGGGCTTGGAGATCAGCTCGGCGACGTAACCGAGACGGGCGGTCGACGCGAGGATCATGATGCCCGCGACCATGAGCGACAGCATCGAGGCCAGGGCGACGGCACGGCCGGGATCGCCGTCGGCGGCGACCAGCGGCAGCACCGTCGCCGCGATCATCGGCCCGAGCGAGGAGTCGGGCCCGAGGACCAGGATCCGCGAGGGCCCGCACACGGCATAGCCGAGCAGGCACAGGATGGACGTGTAGAGGCCGGTGATGGCGGGCAGCCCGGCGAGTTCGGCGTACGCCATGCCCTGCGGCACGAGCAGCGTGGTCAGCACGACCCCCGCCACGAGGTCCTTCGACAGCCACTCCCGCCGGTACGTCGTGACCGCGCGGACCCCCGGCACGGCACGCAGCGACGACACGACCCGCCCGCCACGGTCCCGCCGCCCACCGGCCCCCATGAACGCCCTCCCCACCTCCGCGACCCCGCCCAGGTTCGACGAGAGGGCCGGCACACGGAATCACCCCACAGGGGTGGTTGCCCTCAACCCCCGCAACTCTGTTGCTGCTCCATGGACTTGTCGCACCAAATCTGTCAAGAAGGCAGGTTGGACAACGCCTTGACGGGGGCATATCACCCAGTGAGAACGCTTGCTCCGGACACACCCCGCACGTCGTCACCCAGGCCCCCGGTGGCTCTTCGTCCCACCCGCCCATCCGGCCCCCTGGAGGTGGGCCGTTCGCAGTGAGGATGCCGCCATGATCCACGGCGTTCCGCTTCCCGACGGGCATCTGCGCGTCCACCGTGCCCCCGGCCACACCGTCATGGAGTTCCACGGCGAGATAGACATCGCGGCGGCCCTGGCGATCCTGCCGACCCTGGACGCGACCACCAAACCGCCCAAAACGCTGCTCGTCATCGACCTCACGCCGACCACGTTCCTCGACTGCTCCGGCCTGGCCCTCCTCTGCCGCGCCCGCACACGCCTGGAGGAACGCGACGGCGACCTGCTGCTGGTCTGCCCCCACCCGCTCATCCTGCGCATGCTCCGCATACTCGGCCTCACCACCCGCCTCCGCCCGTCCCCGACCCTGGAGGACGCGCTGCGCGGACACTTACGGGCGGCGGGCTGATAGGGGCGGCGGGCCTGACGGGGCCACGGAGACCGGCACCGACCGACGGCCTCGGTCACGGTCAGCGGTTGATGGACTGGATCTCCTGCACGACGACGTCCTGTTCGGAACCGAACACGCCGTCAGGCAACCTCTGTTCGCCCTCGACCCCGGTCCCCGTCCAATGGATCTTCCAGGTGACGGTGGCCTTGAGCCGATAGGCATCGTCGCCGGACGCCCGCAAGTAAGTCACGCCGCACGGAGGGGTGTCGCCGCCATTGCCCTTGCGATACGGCACTCCGATGCGGCCACCCTCGATCGGGCACTGTCCGGAGGCCGGGTGCAGTTCAGCGTCCGGCGTCCCCGGCTCGATCTTGAGTGCGGCGGGCTCGGCTGTGCTCGTAGCTTCGATCCCGAACCCGGGAACGGAAGCGGTGACTGACACTGGCTTGAACTCCGCCCCCTCGAGCCACGCCCACGTCGGCAGATTCACCGTCGACTTGTTCTGCGGTTTCAGATCAACCTTCGTACCGGGAACACGAATCTGGGAGTAGGCGAGCTGCGCGAGGATCTCCGGGGTGACAGCCTGTGGGGCGTCAGCGGGGGGCGGGTCCCCCTTGTCGACCCAGAAGGGAATCTTGTCGCAGTCCTGCGCTGCGGGGTCGGCCTCTCGTCCCTCGCTCACGAAGGCACCCCACCAAGCCCCCTTGTCGGCTTTGTCCTTCTTGAAGTCCTTGTCGGAGTCGCCGCCCTTGTCGACGTACAGGCCCTGCGTCTTCTTGTCCCACTCTTCGGTGGTCGATGTGCCCATCCACTGGTACCGCATGTACGCCTCGAGCGACTTCGGGGTGTACTTGGGGGCGTAGTAGCAGGCAGGAGGAGTCCACGTTGCGGAGGACGATGTGACGGGACCGACGGAACTTCCCTTTCCGTTTTTGGAGAAGTCGTAGACGATCCCCTTGGCGGACGCCGAGAGGGTGGGACCGCCGGCATCGCCGGAGACGCTGGTGTCGCCTCCCGGCCGGCCACCGAACGAGCCTCCTCCTCCGGGAGGCGTCTGGTCTGCGACGGCGGCGGGAGCCGCGCACAGCCAGGTCGCCCCCGCCGCGACCGCGATCGCGGCGGTGCGCAGGAGCCGACTCACGGCTGGCAGCCCGTCGCGCCGCGAGTGGATGCCATCTTCATGAGCTCCCAGACCCCCTGCTTGTTCTTCCTGAGCTGAGCGCTGTAGGCGACGTAGCTGTCCTTCGTCACCTTCGTCCGCTTGATCTCGTCCGTCTTAACGTCTCTGGTAAAGCCCTTGCTCTCATCGGCGCAGTATCCGATCGCCGCGCTGTCCTTGGACTTGACCTTTACGTTCCGGTTGAAATAGCGCACCGTCCCGGTGACGGTCCAGCCCGCGTCCTTGAACGACTTCGCCCAGTCCCGAGCGGCCACAGCACCCTCGCCCTCGGTGTAGAACTCCAGAGCGGACAGCTGAGGGTCTCCCTCCACGATGGCCATGTTGAGCGCACGAATCATGTCCGCGTTGTCCCGAAGGACGGCGTTCTTGACGGGGTCCCCCGTCCGTTCTGGAGTGAAGGTGAGCTTCACGTCAGAAGGCAGTTTGATCTCCGGCCGGTCGATGCCGTCCGCCGACGCGGAGGGGGATGCCGACTTCTCGCTGCCCGCGTCAGCGCCGGCGATCTTGTCGTTGTCCTTGCTGTCGTCCGATCCGCCACAGGCGGTCAGCAACAGGGCGGCCGAGGCTGTGAGCGCGGCCGCCACGCGCCGGGTCGAGCGGTTCACTGGTGTCTCCGGTGAGGTGAGGGTTAACTCGAGCGAAGCAACGCTATCCGTGACCGAGTGGTGACGGTGAGAGTGGGTGGGGCTGTGGCTGAGACGTGTGCAGAGACCTCGGAAGAGGTTCACGACGGAGACCAAATCAGAGATGACAACGACGAAGGCCCGGACCGTCGGAACGGTCCGGGCCTTCTGCCGGCGGAGGATACGAGATTCGAACTCGTGAGGGGTTGCCCCCAACACGCTTTCCAAGCGTGCGCCCTAGGCCACTAGGCGAATCCTCCGCCGCAAACAATACAAGACGTTGGGCAGTGCTCGCGAACACGATCCACTCGCGGGACTCCGGAGGGAGTCGCGAAGGACTCCAGAGGGACTCGCGAGGGCGGAACCGTTCCTCCCGGCGTCGCTTCCCCGCCCCGGGATCCGCTACTGTGGGGGCCAGCCCCTCACGTGGCGCTATCTGACTGAACTCCCCCAGGGCCGGAAGGCAGCAAGGGTAGGTCGGCTCTGGCGGGTGCGTGGGGGGCGCTTTGCGTTCCGGGCGGCCTCCAGGTGCCATCGGGGCGGTCCGGGTTGTCAGTGGTCGCCTATAACCTCGTATACGTGTCGTCTCTCGCCTTGTACCGCCGCTATCGCCCGGAGTCGTTCGCCGAGGTCATCGGGCAGGAGCATGTGACCGACCCGCTGCAGCAGGCGCTGCGGAACAACCGGGTCAACCATGCCTACCTGTTCAGTGGCCCGCGCGGCTGCGGCAAGACGACGAGCGCGCGCATCCTGGCCCGCTGTCTCAACTGTGAGCAAGGTCCCACTCCCACGCCCTGCGGCGAGTGCCAGTCCTGCCGCGACCTGGCGAGGAACGGGCCGGGCTCGATCGACGTCATCGAGATCGACGCCGCGTCGCACGGAGGTGTCGACGACGCCCGTGACCTGCGCGAGAAGGCCTTCTTCGGCCCCGCGTCGAGCCGGTACAAGATCTACATCATCGATGAGGCCCACATGGTCACCTCGGCGGGCTTCAACGCCCTCCTGAAGGTGGTCGAGGAGCCCCCGGAGCACCTCAAGTTCATCTTCGCGACGACCGAGCCCGAGAAGGTCATCGGCACGATCCGGTCGCGCACCCACCACTACCCGTTCCGGCTCGTGCCCCCCGGCACCCTCCGCGACTACCTCGCCGAGGTCTGCGGCCGCGAGGACATGACCGTCGAGGACGGGGTGTTCCCGCTGGTGGTGCGGGCCGGGGCAGGCTCCGTGCGTGACTCCATGTCCGTCATGGACCAGCTCCTCGCCGGCGCGCGCGAGGACGGTGTGACGTATGCCATGGCGACGTCCCTCCTCGGGTACACGGACGGCTCGCTGCTCGACTCCGTCATCGAGGCCTTCGCCTCCGGGGACGGCGCCGCGGCCTTCGAGGTCGTGGACCACGTCATCGAGGGCGGCAACGACCCGCGCCGGTTCGTCGCCGACCTCCTGGAGCGGCTGCGGGACCTCGTGATCCTCGCCGCCGTGCCCGACGCCGCGGAGAAGGGGCTCATCGACGCCCCCGCCGACGTCGTCGAGCGCATGCAGGCGCAGGCCGGCGTCTTCGGCGGCGCCGAGCTCAGCCGCGCGGCCGACCTCGTGAACGAGGGCCTCACGGAGATGCGCGGCGCCACGTCCCCGCGCCTCCAGCTGGAGCTCATCTGCGCCCGCGTGCTGCTCCCCGCGGCCTACGACGACGAGCGCTCCGTCATGGCCCGCCTGGAGCGCCTGGAGCGCGGCGGCAACTTCGTGCCCGGCGGCCAGGGCCCCGGCCCCGCGATGGGGTACGTTCCCGGGCCCGAGGCCCACGCGGGCGTGCCGCAGGGTGGCGTGGCCATGCCGCCGGCGAGTGGCGGTGCGCCCGCCCCCCAGGGGCCGCCGGTGCCTCCGGGCGGCGGTCCCGCGGCCGCGCGGGCGGCGGTACGGGGATCTGGCGGAGCACCCGAGACGCCCCCGGCCCCGGCGGCGTCCCCTGCGCCATCGCCTGCCCCGGCTGCGACTCCTCCGCAGGCGAGCGCGCCGCAGCCCCCGGCGCCCCCCACCACTCCCGCCACCCCGCCGCCCTCCTCCGACTCGCCGGGGGAGCGTCGTCCCGGTGGCTGGCCCACGGCCTCGGCTCCCGCCCAGGCATCGTCCGCGCCCCGCCCGGGCGGCTGGCCGACGGCGGCGTCCGCGGGCAGTGGCACACCCGCGTCCAACCCGGCCCCGCAGCCCTCCGCCCCGGCTGCCGCCTCCCCGCCGCCCTCCGCCGCGCCGATGGCGGCGGCCCCCGCGGGCGGTCCCGACCCACGCTCCCTGTGGCCGAACATCCTGGAGGCGGTGAAGAACCGCCGCCGCTTCACGTGGATCCTGCTCAGCCAGAACGCCCAGGTGGCCGGGTTCGACGGGACGACCCTGCAGATCGGCTTCGTCAACGCGGGCGCGCGGGACAACTTCGCGAGCAGCGGCAGCGAGGACGTGCTGCGACAGGCGCTGTCCGAGCAGTTCGGGGTGCAGTGGAAGGTCGAGGCGATCGTCGACCCGTCCGGCGGCTCGGCGCCTCCGCCCGCGGCCGGGAACTTCGGCGGCGGCGCTCCGCAGGCCCCGCGTCCCGCCGCGCCCCCGCAGCAGCAGGCCCCGCCCCCGGCGGCCCCGTACTCCCCGCCCGCACCGTCCCCGGAGCCCACTCCGGCCCCCGCTCCTGCTCCGGTCGCGGCCCCGCCCCGGGAGCACATCTCCCCCGAGGACGACATCCCCGAGGACGACGACCCGGACCTGGTCGAGTCCGCCCTGTCGGGCCACGACCTGATCATGCGCGAGCTGGGCGCGACGGTGGTCGACGAATACCCCAACGAATAACGCGCCCCGCCCCGCGGCGACGGCTCCCACCCGTTTACCCCGCACCGTCCGGCGGGACCAGGAGCTTCAAGCCCGCCGCTGCGCGGCGGGCGCTCCCCTCCCGCCCGCCCGTTTACCCCGCACCGCCCCCCCCGACGTACGAGCCCGGTCCGAACCGCCCCTAGTTCCGCCGGACGGTTCGGGGTGCACGGGCGGGTGGGTGGGTGTGATCCGTCGCGGAGCGGCGGGCTTGGGGGCTCCTGGCCCCGTCGGACGGTAGGGCGAACGTGCCGGGTTGGAGGAACGTACAGGAGGGGGGAGGCGGGTCAGTGGGTGGCCCGTACGAATGGGTGGGGGTGCCGCGGGCTACGCTGACCCCGTGAAGGTCCTCGTCATCGGCAGTGGTGCCCGCGAACACGCCCTGTGCCGCTCTCTGTCCCTCGACCCCGACGTCTCCGAGCTGCACTGCGCCCCCGGCAACGCCGGCATCGCAGACGTGGCCGAGCTGCACACCGTCGACGCCCTCGACGGCGCCGCCGTGGCGGGCCTCGCCCGGCGACTGGGCGCGGGGCTCGTCATCGTGGGCCCCGAAGCCCCCCTCGTCGCGGGCGTCGCCGACGCCGTGCGCGCCGCGGGCATCCCGTGCTTCGGCCCCTCCAAGGAGGCCGCGCAGCTGGAGGGCTCCAAGGCGTTCGCCAAGGATGTGATGGCGGGCGCGAGCGTGCCGACCGCCCGGTCGTACGTCTGCACCACCCCGGCCGAGATCGACGAGGCACTCGACGCCTTCGGAGCGCCGTACGTCGTGAAGGACGACGGGCTCGCCGCAGGCAAGGGAGTCGTCGTCACGGACGACGTCGACGTGGCCCGCGCGCACGCCCTCGCCTGCGACCGCGTCGTCATCGAGGAGTTCCTGGACGGCCCCGAGGTGTCCCTCTTCGCCGTCACCGACGGCGAGACGGTCGTCCCGCTCCAGCCCGCCCAGGACTTCAAGCGCGCGCTCGACGGCGACGAGGGCCCGAACACGGGCGGCATGGGCGCGTACTCGCCCCTCCCGTGGGCCGACCCGAAGCTCGTCGACGAGGTCATGCAGAGCGTGCTCCAGCCGACCGTGGACGAGCTGCGCCGCCGCGGCACCCCGTTCGCGGGACTGCTGTACGCGGGGCTGGCGATCACGAGCCGCGGCGTGCGCGTCATCGAGTTCAACGCCCGCTTCGGCGACCCCGAGACCCAGGTCGTCCTCGCCCGCCTCCGGACCCCGCTCGCCGGGCTCCTGATGGCCGCGTCGACCGGCAACCTCGCCGACCTGCCTCCGCTGCGCTGGAGCGACGACGCCGCGGTGACCGTGGTGGTCGCCTCGTACAACTACCCGGGTACGCCGCGCACGGGCGACCCCATCGAGGGTCTGGACGAGGTCGCGGCGCAGGATGCCCCGGATGCGTACGTCCTGCACGCCGGAACGAGGCGCGACGGCGACGCCGTCGTCAGCGCGGGCGGCCGCGTGCTGTCCGTGACGGCGACCGGCGCGGGCCTCACCGAGGCGCGCGAGCGGGCGTACGCGGCGCTGTCCCGTATCCGTCTCGACGGGTCCCAACACCGCACCGACATCGCGGCGAAGGCCGCGGCGGAGGCGTGACGCACGCGGCTGCCGCGTGAACTTTCGGCCACCCCCGAACCCTCAGGGCCCCGGATCTGACACTGGATCCGGGGCCCTCTCGGCATCCAGCTTTAGCCAAAGCCATTCCATCGAGTGACCGGTGGCCCATCCGGCTGACGACGACCGGCGCCCCAACTAGGGTGCGGCGAAAGCGTTCAAGGCGCCCAGAGCCAAACAGACCACCGGCATTGCGATGTCGGTGGCGGGTGCCACAGTGGGGGAGTGAGCAAGACCAACGCCGTTGAAGTGCGCCGTCGGCTCCGGCCGGCGGCCGAACAGTAGGCAGCATGGGGGTGCCATCGGTCGTGTCAGGTACGGGTGTGGAGGTGGGCGCGCAGGCCGCGCGCTCCCGGGCCCTCGCCGTGCTGCGGCTGCGCAGCAGGGCGCTGGCCGTCGCCCTGCTGCCCGCGGCCGTCGCCGTCGTGCTGTTCGCGGCGGGGGCCACGGGGCATGCCGGTGGCGGGAGTTGGTACGTCGCGAGCTGGACCGTGACCGTCGTCGCGCTGCTCGTCCTGGTCGCCGCGGGCGCGGTCGGCCTGGTCGTCGCGCGGGCGCGGCCCGCTCTCAGTCCCACCGTCCCGATCGCCGAGGAGTCGGCCCCCGATCTGTATCGCCTGGTGCGGGACCTCGCCGACCGCCTCGACGTGCCCGCTCCCTCGGCGATAGCGCTCACCCCGGACTGCGACAGCTGGCTGGAGGACCGTACGCATCCGGCGCACGGGCCGTCGGGGCGGCGGGGGTGGGTGCGGGGTTCGGCAGCGCAGAACTCACCCGGCACCGGCCACGGCACCGGCACCGGGATGGCCACCGGCCCCACAGGCGGCGAAGGCGAAGGCGGGGCCACCGGCCCCATCGCCCCCGTCCTCGTCATCGGCTCCCCGTTCCTGTGGTGGATGCGCGTCGGCGAGCTCCGCGCGGTGCTCGCGCCGGTCGTTGCCGGTACGGGCCCCTCCGCGCACCCCGACATAGCCGCCGCCCGGCGCTTCGTGCGCGGGCTCGACGCGGCGGTCGCGGTCGCCTCGGCGCCGGGGCGCGGTCCGCTGGCCCGTGTGGCGCTCGGCGGCGTCGGGCGGGTCGCCAGGCTCCTGCTGCGCCACTGCAGGGTCCATGCCGCCGAGATGGAGCGCGGTGTGGCCGCGGCCGCGGCGGAACGCGCCCAGACGGTGGACTACGGCGTGCGGATCGTCGCCCAGGAGCAGGTCGGCCTCGCGTACGCGGGCTGGGACCGCCTTCTCACCCGCGTCGCACTGCCCGCCTGGCGCATGGGCCGCTGGCCCTCGCGGCTCGACGCGGGCGTGGTCTCCGCGCTGACGGAGCTGTCGCGCAGGGACCGCCTGGCGGAAGGCTTCGCCTCACGCCTCGGCGAGCGCCCCGCCTGCGACCTCCTGGAGGAGCCGGGCTCGGTGGACGAGGCGGCGTCGCTCCTCGCCGCGCGGCTCTTCCACGGCGGTCCCGCGGAGTCGGGGCCGGACTGGGCGCCGGTGGCCTGGCAGGAGTATCCGGACGAGGTCGTCGACCGAAAATGGCGCATGGACGCGGCGCGGCTGCACCGGGTCCTGGACGCCCTGGAGGTCGACGGCGCGGCCGACCGAAGCGCCTCGGCCCCCAAGGGCCCCACGCTCGACCGAGTCCTGACGCACCTGACGACGGCCCCGCAGAACGCTACGGAGAGTAACCCGAACCCATACGAGCCCCCCACCCCACAGCCGACCACCCCGGCCACCCCGACCGCCCGGAAGACGGCGAACACCTCGGACGCTCCGGCGGCGCCGGGCACCCCGGATGCTTCGGCCGCGCCGGACGCCGAGTGCTCCGCGGGCACCCCGGACACGGAGGATGCTTTGGCCGCTCCGGTTGCTCCGGTTGCCCCGGACGCCTCGGCCGCCCGGGACACTGCGGGCTCCGCGGGCACCCCGGATGCTCCGGTCGCCTCGGACGCGGCGGATGCTCTGGCCGCTCCGGACATCACGGGTACCCCGGACGCTCTGGCCACCCCGGACACCAAGGGCTCCGCGAGCACCCCGGCCGCCCCGG
Organism: Streptomyces venezuelae; assembly: GCF_008642315.1. Taxonomy (NCBI): domain Bacteria; kingdom Bacillati; phylum Actinomycetota; class Actinomycetes; order Kitasatosporales; family Streptomycetaceae; genus Streptomyces; species Streptomyces venezuelae. The sequence goes on from NZ_CP029192.1 coordinate 4,715,121, forward strand.
ACACCCCGGCCGCTCCGTCCCCCACGCCCACCGAGACCTCCGACGCCCCGGACGCCTTGGACGCTCTGGACGCCCCCGAGCGCGCCGCCGCCCTCTTCCCCGAGGTCGACGAAGGCGCCGGCGAGGCCGACGACGAGAGCCGGAGCGGCAGGCTCGCCGCAGGGCTCACCGCGGAGATCGCCCGCGAGGAGGCCGCGACGCCCCCGCGCCCCGCCCCCACGGGGCAGGGTCCTGACGAAGCGCTCTGGGACGACGGCGCGCTGCCGCTCTTCCCGCTGCAGCCGCCCCGCACCGGCCGTGAGCTGCTCGTCGACCACGTCACGGCGATGGTGTGCTGCGCGGCCATCGACACCGCGGGCGCCGCTCCCGGCCTCGACTGGCTCGACGGCCCCGCCCTGCTGGTCGGCGGCGAGCGTGCGGCGGACCTCACGCCGCGCATCTCACGCCTCGTCGAGGACGGCGACCCGACCCCACTGCGCGACTGGCTCACCCGCCAGGGAATCCGCCCCGAAAAACCGGTCCGCCTGGTCTGACCCCGGGCCCCCTACGCCCCAGGGAAAGACGTACCCCGACCCTCCCAACCCGGCCCCCGCGGAACCCGGTCCCAACGGAATCAGGGCCCCTCCGAACCGGGCCCCACCAACCCCGGACCTTCCGAATCCGGGTCCACCAAACCCGTACCAGCGTCGCTGGCGCTGCCCCGCACCACCGAACACCGCCCAGCGTCACCAGCACCGCCAAGCGCCACCAAACACCGCCCACCGCCACCGCCCACCCCCAAGCACCACCCCACACACCCCCAAGCCCAACCGCACGCCACCCCCACCCCACCCCCGCGTCACCCCACCTCAGCGCCACCCCACCCCGCCCCTCCCGGAGCATCACGCTCCGTTCATATCAATTCGCGACGAACGGTGACGGGGTGCGTGCGTAATGTGATGTGCTGGGAGCGGCTGCCGGACCGGATGCACCACAGGCGCCGCAGGCTCGGGGGAGCGAGGGAGGGGCACAGATGAGGTCGGAGCCGATCCGTCGATGGGAATCGGGTGCGCTGGCGCACGCCGTATCGGACCCTTTCGGCCAGGGCCCGCTGCCCTGGCTGCGCGGAGCCGAGCACTACTTCGACGACACGGGCCACGTCGTCCCCTGGTACATCGACCACGCCCCGGCCCCCGGCGCCGCCGACATCCCCGCTCCGCGGACCGGCGGTCCGCTCAACGCCGACGACGTGCACTGCCAGATCAAAGGGTTCACCTCGACCGGCGCCGCCGCTCCCGGCGAGGCCATCGACTTCCACGTCACCGTCGACCCGCCCCAGCAGTTCGGCGTCGACATCTACCGCATCGGGCACTACGGCGGTGACGGCGCCAGCAAGATCACCACCAGCCCCCGGCTCTCCGGGATCGTCCAGCCCGCCCCCCTCACCGCGGACCGCACGGTCTCCTGCCACCACTGGTGGCTCTCCTGGCGGCTGCAGATCCCGAGCTACTGGAACGTCGGGGCGTACGTCGCGGTGCTCACCACCGCCGACGGGTACCGCTCGCACGTCCCCTTCACGGTCCGCGACGACCACCCCGCCGACCTCCTCCTGCTCCTGCCCGACGTCACGTGGCAGGCGTACAACCTCTACCCCGAGGACGGCCGCACGGGCGCCAGCCTGTACCACGCGTGGGACGAGCAGGGCGGCCTGCTCGGCGAGAGCGAGGCCGCCGTAACGGTCTCCTTCGACCGGCCGTACGCGGGCGCGGGCCTCCCCCTGCACGTGGGCCATGCCTACGACTTCATCCGCTGGGCCGAGCGGTACGGATACGACCTGGCGTACGCGGACGCCCGCGACCTGCACGCCGGCCGCGTCGACCCCACCCGGTACCGAGGTCTCGTCTTCCCGGGCCACGACGAGTACTGGTCGCCGAGCATGCGCCGCGCCACGGAGCAGGCCCGCGAGCACGGCACGTCACTCGTCTTCCTCTCCGCCAACACCATGTACTGGCAGGTGGAGTTGAGCCCCTCCGCGTCCGGCGTCGAGGACCGTCTCCTCACCTGCCGCAAGCGCCGCGGCCCCGGCAAACCGACCCTGTGGCGGGAGCGGGACGGCGGCAAGGCGGCCGAGCAGCAGCTCCTCGGCATCCAGTACGCGGGCCGCGTACCCGAGCCGCGCCCCCTCGTCGTCCGCAACGCCGACCACTGGCTGTGGGAGGCCACGGGGGCGCACGACGGCGACGAGATCGACGGCCTGGTCGCGGGCGAGGCCGACCGGTACTTCCCGAGGACGGCGCTCCCCGAGCACCAGGGCCGCATCCTGCTCGCCCACTCCCCGTACGAGGACACGGAGGGTGTCGTCCGCCACCAGGAGTCGTCGCTCTACCGCGCCCCGTCCGGCGCCCTGGTCTTCGCGTCCGGCACCTTCGCCTGGTCCCCGGCGCTGGACCGTCCAGGCCATGTCGACGCCCGTATCCAGCGCGCCACGGCCAATCTCCTGGACCGCATCTGCAAGCGTGACTGACCGTACTGACCGTTGAGTGACGCCGACCGACCGCCCCAGCCGAGCGCCCATTCGACCGCCCCACTCAACCCCTGGCCAAAACCACACCTCCCATACGGGAGAATCGACCTCACTTGGCCAGAACCACGGGAGGGAACCGTGTCCGGATTCGTAGAAAAGCCCGAGCCGCTGCAAGTGCCGGGCCTGGTCCACCTCCACACCGGCAAGGTGCGCGAGCTGTACCGGAACGAGGCGGGCGAGCTCGTCATGGTCGCCAGCGACCGCATGTCCGCCTACGACTGGGTGCTGCCCTCGGAGATCCCCGACAAGGGCCGCGTCCTCACCCAGCTCTCCCTGTGGTGGTTCGACCAGCTCGCGGACCTCGTGCCGAACCACGTCATCTCCTCGGAGCTGCCGAAGGGCGCCCCCGCCGACTGGGAGGGGCGCACGCTGGTCTGCAAGTCCCTGGAGATGGTCCCGGTCGAGTGCGTGGCCCGCGGCTATCTGACGGGCTCGGGCCTCCTGGAGTACGACGAGTCGCGTACGGTCTGCGGCCTCGCCCTGCCCGAGGGCCTGGTCGACGGCTCGGAGCTGCCCGCGCCGATCTTCACGCCCGCCGCGAAGGCCGCCGTCGGCGAGCACGACGAGAACGTGTCGTACGAGGAGGTCGCCCGCCAGGTCGGCGCGGAGACCGCGGCTCAGCTGCGCCAGACGACCCTCGCGGTCTACGGCAGGGCACTGGACATCGCACGCGAGCGCGGCCTGATCCTCGCCGACACGAAGTTCGAGTTCGGCTTCGAGGGGGACGAGCTCATCCTCGCCGACGAGGTCCTGACGCCGGACTCCTCGCGTTTCTGGCCCGCGGACCAGTGGGAGCCGGGCCGCGCCCAGCCGTCGTACGACAAGCAGTTCGTGCGGAACTGGCTGACCTCGCCGGCCTCGGGCTGGGACCGCAGGAGCGAGCAGCCGCCGCCCGCGCTGCCGCAGGACGTGGTGGACGCCACACGCGCCAAGTACATCGAGGCGTACGAGCGGCTCACCGGCACGCCCTGGTAGACGAGGGCACCGCGGCTGAGAACGGAGAAGGCCCCGGTCCGATGGACCGGGGCCTTTCATCTGGAGCGGACGACCAGGTTCGAACTGGCGACCTCAACCTTGGCAAGGTTGCGCTCTACCAACTGAGCTACGTCCGCGCTGCGCCGTGGCGCGAGGCCAACTATACCCAACCTCGCTCGCGTGCGAGACGCACCGCGGCATGACGGTTCTCGGCGCCGATTTTGGTGGCGGCCGACGAGAGGTAGTTGCGGACGGTTCCCTGTGAGAGCGCGGCGCGCTCGGCGATCTCCGCGACGGGCGCCCCGTCGGCGGCGAGTTCGAGCACCTCGGCCTCGCGGGCGGTCAGCGGCGAGTCGCCGGCGGAGATGGCGTCGGCGGCCAACTCCGGGTCCACGTAACGGTTTCCGGCGTGCACGGTCCGGATGATCTCGGCGAGCCGCTGGGCGCTGACGGTCTTCGGCACGAAGCCGCGTACGCCCACCGCGAGGGCCCGTTTCAGATGTCCGGGTCTGCCATGACTCGTCACGATCATGGTCTTGCAGTCGGGGAGTTCGTCGCGCAGGGATGTGGCCACACTCACACCGTCGGCGCCCGGCATCTGCAGATCGAGGACGGCGACGTCGGGCCGGTGGGCCCGCGCCATGGCGAGCGCCTCGGGCCCCGACGCGGCCTCGGCGACGACGACGAGATCGTCCTCCAGCGCCAGCAGCGCGGCGAGCGCGCCCCGAATGAGGTGCTCGTCGTCGGCGAGCAACACACGAAGACTCATGCCGCCGCCTCCCTGCCCGGACCGGGCCCCTGTTCCTGGCCCGCCCGCTCCCACGCACCCGGCCCCTGGGAAGGAGCCGGCAGCGGCACCTGCACGGCGAGTCGGAAGACCCCGTCGCCGGACGCGAAGTCCAGCGTCCCGCCCACCGCGGCGAGCCGCTCCCGCAGGCCCGCCAGACCGGAGCCGCGCCCCGTGAGGCCCGACCCGCCGCCCGCGAGACCGGAGCCGCTCCCCGTCGGCGCCGCTTCCGGCACCCCGTCGTTCTCCACGCTCAACGTCGCCCGTCCCTCACTCACCGCGACAGCGATGTCGCACCGCCCCGCGTCACCGTGCCGCAGCACGTTGGTCGCCGCCTCCCGCACGACCCACCCCAGCGCCGACTGCACCGACGCGGGCAGTGCCACCCCGGACCCGATGACCCGGCAGTCGATCCCGGCCGCCTCCAACACGCCCTGCGCACCGGCGAGTTCCACCTTCAGGTCGACCTCGCGGTAGCCGCGTACGACCTCCCGTACCTCCCGCTGCGACTCCTGCGCGATCCGCTGCACCTCGACCATCTGGTCCACCGCCTCCGGGCGGCCCCGGCGGGCGAGCTGCACCGCGAGCTCGCTCTTGAGGGCGATGACGGCGAGGTTGCGGCCCATCACGTCGTGCAGGTCCCGCCCGAACCGCAGCCGCTCCTCGGCGACCGCGAGCCGGGCCTCGACCTCGCGGGCCCGGTCGGCCTCCCACATCACGGAGAGCGTCCAGGCGCCGCAGCGCGTGGAGATCAGCGCGAGGAGGCCCGCGAAAGCGATGATCACGCCGGTCGCGACGAGCTGCCCGCCGCGCGCCCCGGCGGCGGCGAAAGCGCCGACGGCCACGACGACGACCAGCGCCATACGGGCCGCGTAGCCGCGGATGGTGGCGGAGAAGGCGAGCGACTGGGCGAACGGTATCGGCACGAACAGGGCGGTGAGGCCCAGCATCTCCGAGGGCACGCCGTCCACCGCCTGAAGCCCCACGGCGAGGCCGAGGGTGACGGTCATGAGGACGCCCGCCACGACGAGATCGCGGCGCGGCAGCGGGGCCCGGCGCAGATAGTGGTCGACCGAGCGGCGCAGTGACCGGTTGGCCTGGAGGCACTGTGCGGCGCCCGACGCGATCAGCGTCCAGCCGAAGAGCTGCGGGGCGAGGTCGTGGCGCAGGCTCAGGCCGATCGGTACCGAGACCCAGCTGAGGAGGAAGATCCACGGCACCAGGTGCCAGGTCATCGTCGACTGGAACTCGACCTTCTCGATCTTGCTGCGCCCGTGCCAGCTCCGCTGCCAGGCCCGCATCCGGCCGACCACGTCCGTCGCCTCCCTCAGTGCCGGGGTTCCCACCGGAACCACCGCCGTACAGCAAACACCGCGAGGACGGTCCAGGCCACCGCGGTGGCGGCGGCGCCGAGCGCGTCACCGGCGGAGAGGTTGCCGGCCCAGCCGCCGCGGACCAACTCGATGACGGGCGAGAGCGGGAGCAGCTCGCAGACCGAGGCGAGCTTGTCGGGCATGACCTCCAGCGGGACGAAGAGGCCGGAGCCGAGCATCGACACGAAGATCAGCGGCATCGACATGACCTGCGCGGACTCGGTGGACCTGCTGAAGCTCCCGGTGACGGCGGCCAGCGCGGCGAACATCACGAGGCCTGCGGCGATGCCGAGGACGACGAGGTGTGGCGCACTCGGCGCTCCCGTGTCGAGGAGGACCGCGCACCCCACGGAGAGGACGAGGCACTGCACGACGCCGATGAGGAGCGAGGGCAGTGCGGCGCCCGCCAGGATCTCGGGGTCCCGCAGCTCGCCGGTGCGCAGCCGCTTCAGTACGAGTTCCTCGCGCCGTGCGACGTAGACGGCGGTCAGCGCCGAGTACACGGCGAAGAGCAGGGAGAAGCCGAGGGCGCTCGGCAGTACGACGGTGCCGACGTCGAGGCCGGTGCCCTTCAGGTCCATGCCGTCGGCGGCCTGCCGCATGGTGAACGGGATGATCAGCGGCACGAACAGCGCCGCGAACAGCGTGCCCTTGCTCCGCCCGAGCAGCGTCATCTCGGAGCGCGCGAGCGCCCGCATGCGCCCCGCGGGGGTCGTCATCGTCATCGTGCTCATACCGCCATCTCCTTGCTCTTCGCGCCGTTCCTGCCGCCCGCGTGCCGCGCGGTCCCCTCGTCGGTGCCGCTCTCGGCGGTGCGCGCGATCCGCAGGAACGCCTCCTCCAGGGACGCCGCCCGCACGTCGAGTCCGGTGAGCTCGACCCGTGCGTCCCTGGCCCACAACAGCAGCCCGGTGGCGGCGCGTTGGAGTTCGTTCGTACGCAGCCTGACCTGCCGCCCGACCGTCTCGTGGCCGCTCACGCCCAGCTCGCCGAGGGGCGGCAGGTCGCCGACGAAGTAGCCGTCGGGCAGCTCGAAGGAGATGTGCGAGGGCTGACTCGCGACCACGTCACGGACGCGTCCCTCGGCGGCGATCCGCCCTTCGTGCAGGATCGCGAGGCGGTCGGCGAGCGCCTCGGCCTCTTCCAGGTAGTGGGTGGTGAGCAGCACGGTCGTGCCGTTGTCGCGCAGGTCCTGCACCAACTTCCAGGTCTCGCGGCGCCCTTCGGCGTCGAGGCCGGTGGTGGGCTCGTCGAGGAAGAGCACCTCGGGCCTGCCGAGGAGGGCCATGGCGAGGTCGAGGCGGCGCTTCTCGCCGCCGGACAGCTGCTTCACCCGTACGCCGGACCGCTTGCCGATCCCGACGGCCTCCAGGGCCTCCCCGACGGGCATGGCGCCGCTGGTGCACCCCGCCCACATGCGGGCGGTCTCCTGGACGGTCAACTCCGCGGGGAAGCCGCCTTCCTGGAGCATGACGCCGATGCGGGGCCGTACCTCGGCGCGTTCGGCGTACGGGTCGTGCCCGAGGACGCGCACGCGTCCGGAGGCCGGGGCGGCGAGCCCCTCGAGGAGTTCGAGGGTGGATGTCTTGCCGGCGCCGTTGGTGCCGAGGAGCGCGAACAGTTCGCCGCGCCCCACGGCGAAGGAGATCCCGCGTACCGCCTCGAAACCTCCCCCGTACACGCGCCGCAGGTCGGTCACGTCGATCACTTGGTCAGTCATGGTTCGAGCGTCTCCCGGCCGGGGAGCGGTCGGCAGTGCGCGTTGTCACCGGCCCGTATGACAAATGTCAGAAGCGGCGCCGGGCCGCCGCAGGCATGGCGCGGGGGCACGAAGAAGGCCCCGGTCGAATCGACCGGGGCCTCTCACATGGAGCGAACGACGAGGTTCGAACTCGCGACCTCAACCTTGGCAAGGTTGCGCTCTACCAACTGAGCTACGTTCGCATTGCCTCCGACCAGCTCTCACTGATCGGCGCGAGCACCAGCTTACCGCAACCGGAGGACCGGTCCGTGAGCGATGCAGAGCGGGTGACAGGAATTGCACACTGCGCCTTCCCCCTGGAAGGGGGATGTTCTACTACTGAACTACACCCGCATGACTCCGTGAGGCCCGGCCTTTCGGCCTCGCCCCTCGGCGTGCTCCAGACTCTAGCTGACCAGCGGGGGTGCAGCGCAAGTCGGTTGTGCCGAGGGGCGCGGATCCGGCGCGGATCCGGCGTGGACCTGCGGGTTCGGGCGGCTGTTCAGTTGGCCGCTTCGAACGCCTCGTAGACCTTCTTCGGGATGCGGCCGCGCGGCGGCACGTTCATGTGGTGCGAGCGCGCCCAGGCGCGGACCGCCGACGGGTCGGGGGAGAGTGCCGTGTGCCGGAACGCGATGCCGGACCTCGACTGCTTGCGGGCGGCCTCCAGGTACGGGGCAAGTGCCCCGCGCAGTTTCTCTGCATTGGTTTGATTGAGGTCGATCTCGTACGACGTTCCGTCAAGACCGAACGCGACCGTTTCCGCCGCTTCCCCGCCGTCGATGTCGTCAAAGAGAGTGACCACGACACGTTGCGCCACGAATATCGGTCCCTTCGCGCGGCTCTCCCGCGTGTACCGCGTTGACATGCGGTGATGCCGACTGCCCGGATGTTTTCGGCAAAGTATCGACTATTGCCATTTCCTTTGTACAGTGCCCGGCAATGCATTGTGAAGCCTGTCCTAATACCTCCGCGTGTCAGGTTCCAATGACGAAGGGTGATCTTTCATGGATTCATCGTGAAGGTTCTCGGTTCGAAACCTGTTTGAGCACCGGAACGTGACCGTCATCTCGTAGGTTGCTACGAATCTACGCGAGTAGAATTTTTGTGCCGGTAGTCTGAAGGGACCTGCTCAGCACCTAGCAAGCAGCACACGCCAGCACCACACACCGGGAGTGCCAGTGGCACGCGTCGTAGTCGACGTCATGCTCAAGCCGGAGATCCTCGACCCCCAGGGCCAGGCTGTGCAGCGTGCACTGCCGCGCCTCGGTTTCGAGGGCATCTCCGACGTACGTCAGGGAAAGCGGTTCGAACTCGAGGTGGAGGGGCCGGTCGACGAGGCCGCCCTCGCCCGTATCCACGAGTTGGCGGAAACCTTCCTCGCCAACACGGTGATCGAGGACTTCGTCGTAAAGGTGGAGGAAGAGAAGTGACTGCTCGAATTGGAGTCGTCACTTTCCCGGGAACCCTCGACGACCGCGACACCCAGCGTGCCGTCCGTGTGGCGGGCGCCGAAGCCGTGCCGCTGTGGCACAAGGACAAGGACCTCAAGCAGGTCGACGCCGTGGTGCTGCCCGGCGGCTTCTCCTACGGCGACTATCTGCGGGCCGGCGCCATCTCGCGTTTCTCGCCGGTGATGGAGTCCGTCATCGAGCAGGCCAGGTCCGGAATGCCGGTCCTCGGCATCTGCAACGGCTTCCAGGTGCTCACCGAGACGCACCTGCTGCCCGGCGCGATGCTGCGCAACAACCACCTGCACTTCATCTGCCGCGAGCAGAAGCTGCGCGTGGAGAACGCGGAGACCGCCTGGACCGCCGACTACACGGCAGGCCAGGAGATCCTGATCCCGCTGAAGAACATCGACGGGCAGTACACCGCCGACGAGCGGACGCTGGACATGCTGGAGGCCGAGGGCCGCGTCGCCTTCCGCTACCTCGACGGCAACCCCAACGGCTCGCTCCGTGACATCGCCGGCATCACCAACGAGGCGGGCAACGTCGTCGGCCTCATGCCGCACCCCGAGCACGCCGTCGAGCCGCTGATCGGGACCGGCCGCACCGACGGCCTCGGATTCTTCACCTCGATCCTGAAGAAGCTGGTCAACGCATGACTCTGGACACCGTCAAGCACGCGAGCGAGACGCCCGACGTCAAGCTTCCCTGGGCCGAACTGGGCCTGAAGGAAGACGAGTACGAGCGCGTCCGCGAGATCCTCGGCCGCCGTCCGACCGGCGCCGAGCTCGCCATGTACTCCGTCATGTGGTCCGAGCACTGCTCGTACAAGAGCAGCAAGATCCACCTGAAGCAGTTCGGCGAGAAGGTCCCCGAGAACGACGCCATGCTCGTCGGCATCGGCGAGAACGCCGGCGTCGTCGACGTCGGCCAGGGTTACGCGGTCACCTTCAAGGTCGAGTCCCACAACCACCCGTCGTACGTCGAGCCCTACCAGGGCGCGGCCACCGGCGTCGGCGGCATCGTCCGCGACATCATCGCGATGGGCGCCCGCCCGGTCGCGGTCGTGGACCCGCTGCGCATGGGCGACGCCCAGCACCCCGACACCAAGCGCGTGCTCCCCGGAGTCGTCGCGGGCATCGGGGGCTACGGCAACTGCCTGGGCCTGCCCAACATCGGCGGCGAGCTCGTCTTCGACGCCTGCTACCAGGGCAACCCGCTGGTCAACGCCGGTGCCATCGGCGTGATGCGGCACGAGGACATCCACCTCGCGAAGGCGTCGGGCCCCGGCAACAAGGTCATCCTGTACGGCGCCCGCACGGGCGGCGACGGCATCGGCGGCGCCTCGATCCTGGCCTCCGAGACCTTCGACGACACCAAGCCGTCGAAGCGGCCCGCCGTGCAGGTCGGCGACCCCTTCCAGGAGAAGCTCCTCATCGAGTGCACCCTGGAGGCCTTCGCCGAGAAGCTCGTCGTCGGCATCCAGGACCTCGGCGCGGCCGGACTCTCCTGCGCCACCAGCGAGTTGGCGTCCAACGGCTCCGGCGGCATGCGCGTCGAGCTGGACGACGTGCCGCTGCGCGACTCCACGCTCACCCCTGAGGAGATCCTCATGAGTGAGTCGCAGGAGCGCATGTGCGCCGTGGTCGAGCCCGAGAAGGTCGAGCGGTTCCTCGCGATCTGCGAGAAGTGGGACGTCATCGCCACCGTCGTCGGTGAGGTGACCGACGGCGACCGTCTGGAGATCTTCTGGCACGGCGAGAAGATCGTCGACGTCGACCCGCGCACGGTCGCGCACGACGGCCCGGTCTACGAGCGGCCCTACGCCCGCCCGTCCTGGCAGGACGCCCTCCAGGCCGACGACGCGAACAAGCTGGCCCGGCCGGCCGACGGCGAGGAGCTGCGCGAGCAGGTCCTCAAGCTGGTCGCCGCCCCGAACCAGGCCGCGAAGTCCTGGGTCACCGACCAGTACGACCGCTTCGTGCAGGGCAACACCGTGCTCGCCCAGCCCGAGGACTCCGGGATGATCCGGATCAACGAGGAGACGGGCCTCGGGGTCGCCATCGCCACCGACGGCAACGGCCGGTTCGCGAAGCTCGACCCGTACACGGGCGCGCAGCTCGCGCTCGCCGAGTCGTACCGCAACGTCGCCGCGTCCGGAGCCAAGCCCCTCGCGATCTCGGACTGCCTGAACTTCGGTTCGCCCGAGGACCCGGACGTCATGTGGCAGTTCGCCGAGGCCATCCGTGGCCTCGCGGACGGCTGCCTGGAGCTGGGCACCCCGGTCACCGGCGGCAACGTCTCGCTCTACAACCAGACGGGCGAGGCGGCGATCCACCCGACGCCCGTCGTCGCCGTCCTCGGTGTGATCGACGACGTCGCGCGGCGTACGCCGATGGCGTTCAAGGAAGAGGGCCAGCTCCTCTACCTGCTCGGCGAGACGCACGAGGAGTTCGGCGGCTCGGCCTGGTCGCAGGTGGTCCACGGGCACCTCGGCGGGCTTCCGCCCAAGGTCGACCTGGCGCGCGAGAAGCTGCTCGCCGAGATCCTGATCTCGGCCTCGCGCGACGGCATGATCGACGCCGCGCACGACCTGTCGGACGGCGGCCTCGTGCAGGCCGTCACCGAGTCGTGCCTGCGCGGCGGGAAGGGTGCGCGCCTCGTCGTGCCGGACGGTCTGGACGCGTTCACCTTCCTCTTCTCCGAGTCGGCGGGGCGTGCGGTCGTCTCGGTGCCGCGGAGCGAGGAGCTGCGCTTCACCGACATGTGCGGAGCGCGGGGTCTGCCCGTCCGCCGCATCGGTGTGGTCGACGGCGACGCCGTCGACGTACAGGGCGAGTTCACGCTGCCGCTGAGCGAGCTGCGCACGGCGCACGAGAAGACGATCCCGGGCCTCTTCGCCTGACGGTTCTCACCCCGCAGCCCCCGTTCGGACCTGGTCCGGGCGGGGGCTGCGGCGTGTCCTGGGCGGGGTCGGACAGCAGTACCGGGTTGCACGGAATTACGTAATTACGTAAGTTCAAGTCATGGAACTGGAAGAGCGCGTCGCCCAGCTCGAACGACGCATGGCGGAGCTGGAGAGCGCGGGGCCGGCCGCGCCCGCCGTCGGAGAGGGCGACTTCTGGGCCCTCGACGCGCTGAAGGCCCGCCACCCGGTGACGGAGGACGCCGACGGCGCCGTCCTGTTCACCGGGGCGGTGCGGGTGCCGACGGGGCATCGGTACGAGTGGCAGTACGGACTGCTCACCGAGTCCGTCTTCGAGGGCGACTGGTCCGAGGCGGCCGAGTCGTTCGCCGCGCTCGGCAACCCCGTACGGCTGCGGTTGCTGCGGGAGATCCTCGGCGGCCTGCGCACCGCCGCCGAGCTGGCCGCGCTCGACGACGTCGGCACGACCGGCCAGATCTACCACCACCTGCGCCAGCTGACCGGCGCGGGCTGGCTGCACAGCACCGAGCGCGGGCGCTACGAGGTTCCGGCCGGACGGGTGGTGCCGCTGCTCGTGGTGCTCACGGCGGCGAAGCCGGTGACCTGACCGTTTTCTGTACGAGGGGGAAGTCATGTCCGTAGGCCAACGCAAGGCGGCGGCGCTGCTGCAGCGTCTGCTGCTGTTGTTCATCGCCGTGCATCTGATCGTCGTCTTCACCGGTGACCCGCCCTACCCGGGCTGGCTCGGCCCTGCCGCGGCCGCCGGGGTGTTCGGCCTCAGCCTCGCGCTCGGCGCCGACGCCCGGCGCGAGGCCAAGGGGTCGGAGCCTCCGGCCACCGTGGAGACCGCACCGCCGGTCACCGGCCGCTGGTCCGCGCTCAACAGCCCCGCCGACAAGGTGCCGAGCCACGGCACGCGGAGCCTCGGACAGGCCTACGCCATCGACATCGTCGCCGAACCGGCGGAGGGGGCGGGCCGGCCTGCGTTCGCCTGGCTCTGGCCTCTCGCGCGGGGCAACCGTGCCTTCCCCGCTTTCGGGGCACCGCTGCTGGCCGTCGCCGACGCGACTGTCGTGCACGCGGAGGACGGCCAGCGGGACCACCTCAGCCGCAACTCCCTCGCCGGGATCCTGTACCTGATCGTCGTCGAGGGTTTCGGCAGGTCGCTGGGCGGCGCCCGCCGCATCGTCGGCAATCACGTGATCCTCGACCTCGGCGAGGGCACGTACGCCATGTACGCGCACGTCAAGCAGGGGTCGCTCGCCGTACGGGCGGGGGACCGGGTGACCGTCGGGCAGGAGCTGGGCCGGTGCGGGAACTCCGGCAACTCCACCGAGCCGCACGTGCACTTCCAGCTGATGGACGGGCCGGACCTGGAGACGGCCCGAGGTGTCCCGTTCAGCTGGCGCGGCGTCGGGGTGCCCGCGAACGGCACGGTGTTCACGACCGACGCGACGACACACGTGGACCAGGTCAAGCAGTAGCCCGGGTAAAAAATTCATCCTGGTACAGTGCGGTCATGGCTGGGGCTGAAGCAGGCGTGACCGCGCAACCACTCGGGCTGCGCGAGCGCAAAAAGCGTCAGACCGCGACGCGGATCTGGCGCAGCGCGCTCGACCTGTTCCTGGAGCGTGGCTACGACAAGGTCTCCGTCGCGGAGATCGCCGCCGCCGCCGACGTCTCGAAGATGACGGTCTTCAACTACTTCGGCACCAAGGAGGACGTCCTCCTCGGCCCGGTGGAGGAGCACGTCTCCGACGCCGCCGACGCGGTGCGCGACCGGGCGCCCGGCGAGAGCGCGGTCGCCGCGCTGCGCCGCCAGTTCCTCGACCAGATCGAGGCCCGCGACCCCTCGATCGGCCTCTCCGGAGGCCCACGCCAGCTCCAGATGCGGCAGCTCATCAGCGACACCCCCGCCCTCGCGCGCCGGATGCTCATCTTCCGGATGCGCGGCGTCGAGCTCCTCGCGGACGTCCTCGCCGAGGAGACCGGCGACCGGCTCCTCGCGGGAGTCGCCGCCCACCAGCTCGTCGCCGCACGGGACGCGGTGATCCTGGAGAACCACCGCAGGCTCCTCGCGGGCGACGACGTCGACGCCATGGCCGACGACTGCGCCGCCCTCGCCGAGCGCGCCTTCGACCTGGTCGAAAAGGGACTTCAGGAGTACCCCGGGAACGCTTAGGCTCGGCGCCATGCCCCCGGCCAAGAAGCGCACGCGCTCGTACGATTCCGCCAAGACCCGCGCCGCCGTCCTCGCCCAGTTCGGCAACGTACGCACCGCGGTCCGCACCCTCACCCCCGAGCAGCTCGGCCGCCCGACCCGGCTCGGGGACTGGACCGTGCGCGAACTGGCCGCACACCTCGCGATGGTCCTCGGCACCGTCCACCGCTACCTAGGCATGCCGGAACCGGCGAAGCACGAAGTGCCGCTCATGGACTGGCCGTTCGCCACGGTGACCGCGGCCGCGCAGGTCGACGAGGACACCCGGGCGATCGCGGAGACGGCGGGCGCGGACCTCGACGACCTGTTCACGCGCACGCTCACCGGCATCGAGGAGTCCCTGGCCGCCGCGTCGGACGACCGCCTGGTGCCCTCGCGCTTCGGCGCCATGACCCTCGGCGACTTCCTCGTCACCCGTACCGTCGAACTCATCGTGCACACCGACGACTTGAACGACGCGGTGCCGGGCCTCGACGTGCCGTACGACCGGCAGGCCCTGGCCGCCTGTGCCCGGCTGCTCGCGGACGCCCTCGCGGTGAAGGCGCCGGGCGCGTCGACGGAGGTGCGCATTCCGCCGTACGCCGTCGTGCAGTGCGTCGAGGGTCCCCGGCACACCCGCGGCACCCCGCCCAACGTCGTCGAGACCGATCCGCTCACCTGGATCCGCCTCGCGGCCGGGCGTACGGACTGGGCGACGGCCGTCGACGCGGCGCAGGTCAGCGCGAGCGGGGAGCGGGCGGACCTGTCGGGGCTGCTGCCGATCATGGGGTGACGGCACCCGCGGGAGCGGAGAGATGGAACCGGGACCCCCACTTGTTCCGTCACACTGCCATGCACACGCAGCGACTGACCCTCACCCTGACCGCGCTGGCCTCCGCGGGGCTGCTGCTCACGGCATGCGGCAGCGAGTCCGGAACCGGCTCCGACAGCGACTCCGGCGGCCGTTCCGTGGAGAGCGAGCAGGCACTCACCGGTGTCCGCTGGAACGTCGACAGCCTCACCGTGGGCGGCAAGAAGCAGGACGCCCCGGAAGGCGCCTACCTCAAGATCGGCAAGGACGGGAAGGCCGCCGGCAGCTACGGCTGCAACCAGGCGGGCACCACCGTGTCGATCAAGGGCGACACCGTGGACTTCGGCAGGACGCGGACGACGAGGATGGCCTGCGAGGGCGCGGGCCGCATGAAGTTCGAGGAGAACCTCACGCGCGCCCTCGGCGCGGGCAAGTTCACCGCGAAGGTGGACGGCGACCGCATGACCCTCACCACCGCCAAGGGAGACCGCGTGGACTTCACCTCCCGGCCCGCCGAACCCGACGCGCCGCTCACCGGCACCAAGTGGACGGTGAACGGCATCGGCGACGCCAAGACGGCCGCGACCCTGCCGAAGGCCGTGTCCGGCAAGGTCCACCTCACCTTCGGCGACGACGGCAAGGTCCGCGGCAACCTCGGCTGCAACGACGTCTCCGCCAAGGCCGAGGCGAAGGACGGCCGCATCACCTTCGGCAAGCCCGCGACCACCCGGAAGATGTGCCCGGGCGACGCGATGACGACCGAGCGCAAGCTGCTGAAGCTCTTCGACGGCGAGGCGCGCTACGAGGTGAAGCAGGGCGCACTGAAGCTCACCGCGGACGACGGCACGGTCATCACGGCGGACGCCGCCGAGGGCAAGGACCAGCCCAAGGGCAAGGATCAGCCCGAGAGCAAGAGCTAGGCGTAGGGCAGCAGCCCCTCGTCCGTCCGCTCCCACGCCCGCCGCAGCTCGGCGAGGAGCCGCGGCTCCGCGGCGGCCCGGTCCGCCTGCTCGCGCCGGTCCTCGTCGAGGTCGAAGAGCTGGTCGGCGCCGTCCTTGCCCCGGTAGTACTTCCAGCCGCCGCGCCGCAGCGCCCGCTCGCCCCGTACCCGCCAGAACAGCTCCCGCTCGGCGAGCGCCTCGCCCTTCAGGAGGTACGGGGCGAGGCTGGTGCCGTCCAGCGGATGGGCGCGGTCCGGCCGGGCCCCGCCGATCTCCAGGAGCGTCGCCGTCCAGTCGGGCGTGTAGACGGGCTCGTCGCTGACCTGCCCGCCGTCGATCCGCGCGGGCCACCGCACGATGGTCGGCACCCGGATGCCGCCCTCCTTCAACGATCCCTTGTTGCCGGACAGCGGCCAGTTGTACGAGAAGCGCTCGCCGCCGTTGTCCGACGCGAAGAACACCAGGGTGTCCCGCTCCTGCCCGGACTTCTTCAGGGCGCGCAGCACCTCCCCGATGGAGCGGTCGAGGTCCTCGACCATCTCCTTGTACTTCGCCACGGAACCGCCGTCCCGGTGCTGCAGGGCACCCTTCTCGCCCGCCTTGATCCGGCGGACGATCTCGGCGCTCTGCTCCTCGTCGCCGTCGGCTATCCAGGGCCAGTGGGGGGTGGTGAAGTTCAGGTTGAGCAGCCACGGCTTGGCGCCGTGGTCCCGCCGCACGTACTCGCTCGCCCGCTCGGTGAGGACGCGCGTGTAGTAGCGCAGGTCCTTGTACTCGGCGTCGCCTTCACGGACGGCGCCCTTGTAGAGGTCGTACTCCCCGGCGAGCCCCAGCTTCGAGTAGTACTCCAGGGCCCCGCCGAAGTTCCCGAAGAACTCGTCCCACCCGGACTTGGTGGGGGAGTAGTCCGGCAGATAGCCGCAGTGCCACTTGCCGATCAGCGCCGTCGCGTACCCGGCGTCGCGCAGCAGCGAGGCGAGCGTGGGGTGGGTCGGGTCGAGACCCACGGACCTGTCGGCGATCGGCTCGGCGAGCCCGCCCTTCGTACGGCCGGGGAAGCGGCCCGTGTACAGGCTGAAGCGGGTGGGCGAGCAGGTCGCGGACCCGGAGTAGGCATCCGTGAAGCGGACGCCCTCGCGGGCGAGCCGGTCCAGGTGCGGGGTCCTGATGTGCGGCGATCCGTAGGACGAGAGGTCGGCCCAGCCGAGGTCGTCGCCGAGGATGAACAGGATGTTGGGCCGCCGTCCGCCCCCGCACGCCGCCGCGCGGAACGGCTGCTCGTCGGCCCCGGTGCGGGCCTGCGCCCCGGCGGCCGGCAGACCGACGGCGGCAGCCGTCGCGGAGGCTCCGACGACGCCGCCGAAGGCGCGTCGGGAGAGTCGGGAAACGGACCTGTCGGACGTGCGGCCAGGCTTGTACGAAGACACAACGCGCTCCTGAACGAGGGCAGGCGAAAGCAGGCGTGAAGGGGGCGGAAAAGCGTGTGTTCAGGCAGCGCGACAGATGGCGCTCGCGACACGGACCAGGTCAACGTGGCGGCGCCCCACGAGTGTGACCGTCGGGTCACCGGTGGACTGCATGCGCCGGAGCCTGTCCGAGAGCGCTTGTAGGTGTCAACGAAGGGGTTGATCTGTTCACGCGGAGTTCGCACTCGGCCCGGCCGGACGACGGCCGCAGCGCGTTCGCGATTACGGTCCGTGCAGGGCCCGTATCCCCAATTCGGACCAGTGGTCGATCTCGCCTACACTCGATGCCGTGCCACGTGGTGACGGTCGACTCAATCACGATCTGCTTCCCGGCGAGAAGGGCCCCCAGGACGCTTGCGGCGTCTTCGGTGTCTGGGCTCCGGGTGAAGAGGTCGCAAAGCTCACGTACTTCGGGCTCTACGCCCTCCAGCATCGGGGCCAGGAATCCGCGGGAATCGCGGTCAGCAACGGCTCCCAGATCCTCGTCTTCAAGGACATGGGCCTCGTGTCCCAGGTCTTCGACGAAACCTCTCTCAGCTCGCTCCAGGGTCATATCGCGGTCGGTCACGCCCGCTACTCGACCACCGGGGCCTCCGTATGGGAGAACGCCCAGCCGACGTTCCGTGCCACCGCGCACGGCTCCATCGCGCTCGGGCACAACGGCAACCTCGTCAACACCGCCCAGCTCGCCGAGCTGGTCGCCGCCCTGCCCAAGGAGAACGGCCGCGCGACCCAGGTCGCCGCGACCAACGACACCGACCTGGTGACGGCTCTCCTCGCGGGCCAGGTGGACGACGACGGCAAGCCGCTGACCATCGAGGAAGCCGCCACCAAGGTCCTCCCGGACGTGCAGGGCGCCTTCTCCCTCGTTTTCATGAACGAGCACACGCTGTACGCGGCCCGCGACCCGCAGGGCATCCGCCCGCTGGTCCTCGGCCGCCTCGAGCGCGGCTGGGTCGTGGCGTCGGAGTCCGCGGCGCTCGACATCTGCGGCGCCAGCTTCGTCCGCGAGGTCGAGCCCGGTGAGTTCATCGCGATCGACGAGAACGGACTGCGAACGTCCCGATTCGCGGAAGCGAAGCCCAAGGGCTGTGTCTTCGAGTACGTCTATCTGGCGCGCCCGGACACGGACATCGCGGGCCGGAACGTCTACCTCTCGCGCGTCGAGATGGGCAGGAAACTCGCCCAGGAAGCTCCCGTCGAGGCCGACCTGGTCATAGCGACGCCCGAATCCGGCACTCCCGCCGCGATCGGGTACGCGGAAGCGTCCGGCATCCCCTTCGGTGCGGGCCTGGTCAAGAACGCCTACGTCGGCCGGACCTTCATCCAGCCCTCGCAGACGATCCGCCAGCTCGGCATCCGTCTCAAGCTGAACCCCCTCAAGGAAGTCATCAAGGGCAAGCGCCTGGTGGTCGTCGACGACTCGATCGTCCGCGGCAACACCCAGCGCGCCCTGGTCAAGATGCTCCGCGAGGCCGGCGCGGCCGAGATCCACATCCGGATCTCGTCCCCGCCCGTGAAGTGGCCCTGCTTCTTCGGCATCGACTTCGCGACCCGCGCGGAGCTCATCGCCAACGGGATGACGATCGACGAGATCGCCACCTCCATGGGCGCCGACTCCCTCTCGTACATCTCCATCGACGGCATGATCGAGGCCACGACCATCGACAAGCCGAACCTCTGCCGTGCCTGCTTCGACGGCGAGTATCCGATGGATCTGCCCGACCCCGAGCTGCTCGGCAAGCAGCTCCTGGAGACGGAGCTGGCCGCGGGGCCGGCGTCCACGGCAGCGGCCGACGCGATCCGTCGCCCGTAAGCCCACGTAGTAACGACACGAAAGTTCTCACCACCCATGTCTGAGACCACCGGTGCCAGCTACGCGGCAGCAGGCGTAGACATCGAAGCGGGCGACCGCGCCGTCGAGCTGATGAAGGAGTGGGTCAAGAAGACCCAGCGCCCGGAGGTCGCGGGCCTCGGCGGCCTCGGCGGCTTCGCCGGCCTCTTCGACGCCTCCGCCCTGAAGCGCTTCGAACGCCCGCTGCTCGCCTCCGCGACCGACGGCGTCGGCACGAAGGTCGACATCGCCCGCCAGATGGGTGTCTACGACACCATCGGCCACGACCTCGTCGCGATGGTCATGGACGACATCGTGGTGTGCGGCGCCGAGCCGCTCTTCATGACCGACTACATCTGCGTCGGGAAGGTCCACCCCGAGCGTGTCGCCGCGATCGTGAAGGGCATCGCCGAGGGCTGTGTCCTCGCGGGCTGCTCGCTCGTCGGCGGCGAGACCGCGGAGCACCCGGGCCTGCTCGGCCCGGACGACTTCGACGTCGCGGGCGCCGGCACCGGCGCGGTCGAGGCCGACCGTCTCCTCGGCCCCGATCGCATCCGTAAGGGTGACGCGGTGATCGCCATGGCGTCATCGGGTCTTCACTCGAACGGGTACTCGCTCGTCCGGCACGTGGTCTTCGACCGCGCGGGCTGGGCCCTGGACCGCCAGGTCGAGGAGTTCGGCCGCACGCTCGGCGAGGAGCTCCTGGAGCCCACCAAGATCTACTCCCTGGACTGTCTGGCGCTCACCCGCACCACGGACGTCCACGCCTTCAGCCACGTCACGGGCGGCGGCCTCGCGGCCAACCTCGCCCGGGTGATCCCGGACGGCCTGCACGCCGTCGTGGACCGCGGGACGTGGGCCCCCGGCGCGGTCTTCGACGTGGTCGGCCAGGTCGGTCAGGTCGAGCGCCTGGAGCTCGAGAAGACGCTGAACATGGGCGTCGGCATGATCGCGATCGTCCCCGAGGAGTCGGCGGACGCGGCGCTCACCACCCTCGCGGACCGCGGCGTGGACGCCTGGGTCGCGGGCGAGATCACGGACCGCGGCGAGCACGCGACGGGCGCCGCCCTGATCGGTGACTACGCCAAGTAGGGACGCTGGTGCTGCCCTCCGGGGCAGCATCCGGGCAGCACAAAACCCGGTCCGGTGTGGTGACCACCCCGGACCGGGTGAAGTGCAGTTGCTATGAGAACTGCGAATACTGCGTAGGCAACAAATGCTGCGTATGCAACGAGGTCAAGCGCCGCGGCGCTGCGACGACGGACCGGACTCGTCGGAGTCCTCGTCCTCGTCGTCGTTGTACAGATCCGCGTACTGGGCGTACGGGTCGTCTTCCTCGTCGTCGTCCTCGAACGGCTCGCCATTCGGCGGCTGTTGCGAAGTCGAAGCGCCCAGCTCATTGGCCAGACGCGACAGATCAGTCCCGCCGCTGCTGTACTTCAGCTGGCGGGCGACCTTCGTCTGCTTGGCCTTTGCCCGGCCGCGCCCCATGGCTCGACCCCCTCGGATACGGGGCTCGACGGCCCCAGAGTCTTGACACGCGTTCATGATCTGGAACGGACTCTCCGTGGAGAGACCGGTCCGTAGGGCTTCCACGGTACCTGCTCCTGCGGCCATACGGTACGTCGCCCGCAGGACGCGCCTCGGCGCACGACCCTCGAGGAGCCCCTTCCTCGCTGGTCAACTGCGATTTTAACCTCTTCTTGGCGGGCGACCCGCCGACGGGGGTGAGTCTTGTCTCTCCTGTACGTCGACGGGGCCCTGTCAAAACGTCACACAGTGCCGGAGCATCGAATTCCGGACTGTTTCGGCGCGCGTCAGCGCCCCTCGGAGATGCGCTGTTCGGCGATCCTGTCGGCCGCCGCGGCCGGCGGGATGCCGTCCTCCTTTGCGCGAGCGAATATGGCAAGCGTGGTGTCGAAGATCTTCGACGCCTTCGCCTTGCACCGGTCGAAGTCGAAGCCGTGCAGCTCGTCGGCGACCTGGATCACGCCGCCCGCGTTC
The DNA here is from genome assembly GCF_008642315.1 of Streptomyces venezuelae. Lineage (NCBI taxonomy): Bacteria > Bacillati > Actinomycetota > Actinomycetes > Kitasatosporales > Streptomycetaceae > Streptomyces > Streptomyces venezuelae. The sequence goes on from NZ_CP029192.1 coordinate 4,736,193, forward strand.
ACCACGTAGTCCGGCGCGTAGAGGATCGACCGGTCGGCCAGGTCCTTCTCCACACCCGGGTGCGCGAGCTGGTTGTTCGCGGCGCCGCACACCACCTTCGCGGTGAGGACGGGCACGGAGTCGTCGTTCAGCGCGCCGCCCAGCGCACAGGGCGCGTAGATGTCGAGGCCCTCGGTCCGGATCAGCGCCTCGGTGTCCGCCACCGCCGTCACCGACGGGTGCTTGTGGACGATCCGGGTCACCGACTCCTCGCGGACATCCGTGATCACGACCTCGGCGCCGTCCTCCAGGAGGTGCTCGACCAGGTGGTGGCCCACCTTGCCGACGCCCGCCACACCGACCTTGCGCCCGCGCAGCGACGGGTCGCCCCACAGGTGCTCGGCGCTGGCCCGCATGCCCTGGTAGACACCGAACGCGGTGAGCACGGAGGAGTCGCCCGCGCCGCCGTTCTCGGGGGAGCGGCCGGTGGTCCAGCGGCACTCACGCGCCACGACGTCCATGTCGGAGACGTACGTGCCGACGTCGCAGGCCGTCACGTAGCGGCCGCCGAGCGAGGCGACGCAGCGGCCGAAGGCGAGCAGCAGCTCCTCGCTCTTGATCCGGTCCGGGTCGCCGATGATCACGGCCTTGCCGCCGCCGTGGTCGAGGCCGGCCATGGCGTTCTTGTACGACATCCCGCGCGACAGGTTCAGGACGTCGGCGACGGCCTCTTCCTCGGTCGCGTACGGGTAGAAGCGGGTGCCGCCGAGGGCGGGGCCCAGGGCGGTGCTGTGGATGGCGATGACGGCCTTGAGGCCGCTGGCGCGGTCCTGGCAGAGCACTACTTGCTCGTGGCCTCCCTGGTCCGAGTGGAACAGGGTGTGCAGGACGCCGTTGTCTGCTTCGGTCACTGTGGTGACTCCCGGTCAAGTGCGGCGGTTGGGAGGGCTCCCGTACGGGTGGCGGGGGCCCGATGGGCATGAGACTAGAGGCTGTCCACCGGCCTTGGCCTCCCGGTGCCGAGGATCACGTTTTCCGGCGCGTCCGCGGGGGAGAGAGGAGCCGTGCCCAAGGTGTCTTCGGTGACGGTCCCGTACGCGTCCTACCTGCGTGTGTACGAGCCGCTGGCCGCTTTCCCCGAGCCGGAGCGCGGCCACTGGGCGCGCTACGCCCGCCGCCCCGACCTGCCCTCCTGTCAGGACGAACTCCGCCGCTCGCTGGCGGACCTGCTGCCCACGCCCCCGGTGCCCGTGCCGGTGCACGAGAGCGACGACGCGTTCGTGGCCGAGGTCGACGGAGTGCTGCACGTCTGTCCCTGGCGGACCCGGCTGCGGGGCTGGCAGGCGATGGAGGAGCTGGCGGGCCAGTTGCCCCCGTCGGTCCTGGACGCGGTGCTGCCCCCGGTGCTCCGCCGCCAGACGGTGGCGGACTACGAACAGTGGCTGGCGCGCAACCCCGACGCGCGCCCCTGGATCCGTACGTCGACGTGGCAGGTGCCGCTGCACTGGTTCGTGCTCGTCTCCGACGACGAGCGCAGCCACGAGAAGGGGGAGCCGCCGGGGCTCCGCTACCGCACGCCGATGGTGCAGGCGCGCCGCCGGGTCGCGCGCGGGCTGCGGGCGCTGCGGGACGCGCTGGACGAGGGGCCGATCATCGAGGGGCTCGTGGACGTCGGCCGGTGGCTGGAGGAGTTCCACCCCCGCTCCCTGGTCGAGCTCGACTACGGCGGGCTCGTGCACGCGGTCTCCGCCGACGAGCTCGACGAGGACCACTCGGCGGCGGACGTCGCCGAGGGAATCGAGGCGCTGCGCGCCGGCGACGGCGAGGCGGCCGGCGAGGCGTATGCAAGGCTCGTGGAGCGATGGCGGGCGGTTCGGGACCTTCAGTTCGCGAACTGAGTCCTCTGGTCGCCCCGGCGTCAGGACGTAGGTCCCGATCCGGGCCTTTGCCTCAAGCGTGACGGACCGCACTAACTGCACCCTTGCGCCCATCACCCCTCCTCGTGCCAAAATAGGACAAGGAGTCCGGGGAGGGCTCCTTCCGCCCAACTACGGGCGGAATGCTCAGCATTGCACTCTATGGGGGGTCTGTTGACTCCTGATCGCTCTGTGACTGATCGTCACTGTGGCGTGACTGTCCGCTATGGCATGGTCCATCGGCTTCCGTCGGTGATGAACACCTGGGAGGGCAATTCCATCGGTTTGGCCGACGCGGCTGGACGGATGGTGTAGTTGTAGTGCCGAGGACAAGCCGTTCGTCCTATAACCGACTCGACTCGCGTCCGCCATTTCGGGCAACGCGGGTCAAGGTGCAGAATTTAGAGGAATGAACCGAGAAGGTTCGGTTCTCCCGAGGAGGCCGCTCATGACCGCTCGCACCCCTGATGCCGAGCCGCTGCTGACCCCGGCTGAGGTCGCCACGATGTTCCGCGTCGACCCGAAGACGGTGACGCGCTGGGCCAAGGCTGGCAAGCTCACGTCGATTCGCACGCTCGGCGGACACCGCCGGTACCGCGAGGCTGAGGTCCGCGCACTGCTCGCGGGTATTCCGCAGCAGCGCAGCGAGGCCTGACGTACCGCTCAACCTGCAGTAACCCGCACAACTCGGGCGAAGAGCACCACTGCTGCCGGGTCCCCCAACCTGGCCGTACGTCCGACATATGGCTACACGCGACGAGGGTCTTGCCCCAACGGGGCCCACGCCTGACTCACTTGGGTGCGTCGTTTTCGATCGCGCTGGACTCCGCCGGGTCCAGCGCGATCTTTTTTGTGTGCCGAGGACGCGCTGGTGGGCGGGGTCTGAGCGCCCTTGTTGGTCTCTGGGGGGTCTCGGGCGGGGCCCTGAGGGGAGAGCCGGGGGCGAGCCTCGGGGGTGGTGCAATTGCACATATTAAATTGGCCCGTTGTAGGGAGGGTGTAAGTTCCGGGGTTCCTGAAACTTGTTCGGTGACACCCGTCACACGTCGTGAAGCTTGTTGCGCACGACACCCCTGCGCTAGAGGGGTCGTGGCGCTCCGCGAAGCCGTGTGCCGCCCTACGCCTCTCAGCCTCCCACCGGGCCGGGGGCTCGCGCGGCGTCTTTGGTCATGCGTCGGGGGGACTTTCGTCCCCGGCCTCGGTGCGGGCGGCTGCGGCGCTCTCGCGCACGAAGGCCGCCTCGGGGGCCTCGCGCCCCCCGGAGGCGCGCTGAGAGGGCTCCAGGGCGAGCCTCAGCAGTCGGTGGCAGATCGGGCAGTGCCGGGTCACGTGGCGGTATCTGGTGGCCGCGGCGAGGTGCGCGCGCAGCAGGGCGCGCGTCTCGTGCCGCGCGGATGCCGGAGAAGCGGACATGCGTCACCTCCTGGGGAGCCTCCCGCGGCTCCCTGGTGTCCGGGGTACCGGCGGAATGTGACGGAGTCAAGATGCGGGCACCACAACGGGCCGCATCCACAGACACACGAAGAGGGGCCGCACCTTGGGTGCGGCCCTTCTTTTACTGCGGCCCTGACGGGATTTGCTGTGTCTGGTTGCGGCTCCGCCGCGGGCGCGGCCTCGGAGTGGGCCGGGAACGCAGGAGGGGCCGCACCTTGACGGTGCGGCCCCTCTTTTGCTGCGGTCCTGACGGGATTTGAACCCGCGGCCTCCACCTTGACAGGGTGGCGAGCACTCCAAACTGCTCCACAGGACCTTGCTCGCGGCACTTGGTGTTGCGTTGTGCTGCGAGATGAGACTGTACAGCAGCGCAGGCCCAGCGGTCGAACTCACCCTGTGCGGTCGCCCGGTTACGGCACCGCCGCGTCGATCGCCTTCACGATCCGTTTGTCCGAGACGGGGTACGCCGTGCCCAGCGCGTGCGCGAAGTAGCTGACGCGGAGCTCCTCGAGCATCCAGCGGATGTCCAGGACCTCCTGCGGCACCGGCCTGCCCTGCGGCATCTGTTCGAGCAGCCACAGGTACTCGTCGCGCATCTCGTGGACCTTCTCCATGCGAGAGGTGTCCCGCTGGACGTTCGTCGGCATCTGCTGCAGGCGCCGGTCCGCCGCGACCATGTACCGCATCAGGTCCGGCAGCCGCCGCAGCCCGGTCTCCGTCACGAAGCCCGGCTTGATGAGGGAGTTCAGCTGCTCCCGCACGTCCGCGAGGTTCGCGAGGAGCGTCGGGCTCTTCGACGACTTCAGCCGGCGCTCGCACGCCTGCCAGGCGGCCAGGACCTGCTGCACCTGCCCGACCGCGTGCACGGTCGTGTCGACGATCTCCGCCCGCACCTTGTCGAAGAGCTTGCGGTACGACTCCTCGTCCCAGACGGGCCCGCCGAAGTCCGCGATCAGCTTGTCCGCGGCGGCCATCGCGCAGTCGGCGAAGAGGGCCTGCACGGAGCCGTGCGGGTTCGCGGACAGGGCGATCTTCTGCTGGTTGCTCAGCTTGTCCGAGGCGAACTTGGCCGGATTGACGGGGATGTTGCGCAGGATGAGGCGCCGCATGCCCCGCCACATGGCCTGGAGCTGCTCCGCCTCCGTGTCGAAGAGGCGTACGGAGACGGTGTCGCCGTCGTCGACCAGCGCCGGGTACGCCTTCACCGGCTGGCCCGCGCGGCGCGTCTCGAAGACGCGCGTGAGGGTGCCGAGCGTCCAGTCCGTGAGGCCCGTGCGCTCCACGGCCGCCCCGCCCGTCCGCTCGGCCGTCGCCGCGGCCGCCTGCGAGAGCGCCTTGCGGGCCTTCGGCTTCAGCCGGACCTTCAGGGCTTCCAGGTCCTTGTCCTCGGCGAGCTTCTTGCGCCGCTCGTCGGTGATCCGGAACGTGATCTTCAAGTGGTCGGGCACGCGCGTCAGGTCGAAGTCGTCCGGCGAGACCGGCACGCCGACCATCCGCTGGAGCTCGCGCGCCAGGGTGACGTGCAGCGGCTCCTGCAGCGGCACCGCACGCTCCAGGAACGCCTTCGCGAAGTTCGGCGCGGGCACGTAGTTGCGGCGGATCGGCTTGGGCAGGGAGCGGATCAGCTCGATGACCACGTCCTCGCGCAGGCCCGGGATCTGCCAGTCGAAGCCCTCGTCCGTGACCTGGTTCAGGACCTGGAGCGGGATGTGGACCGTCACGCCGTCCGCGTCCGCGCCCGGCTCGAACTGGTACGTCACCTTGAACTTGAGCTGCCCCTGCCGCCACGAGTCGGGGTAGTCGTCCTTGGAGACGTCCTGCGCCTTCTCGTTGATCAGCATCGACCGCTCGAAGTCGAGCAGCTCCGGCTCCTCGCGGTGTTTCTTCTTCCACCAGGAGTCGAAGTGCGCCCCCGACACGACGTGTTCGGGGACCCGCTGGTCGTAGAAGTCGAAGAGCGTCTCGTCGTCGACGAGGATGTCGCGGCGCCGGGCCCGGTGCTCCAGCTCCTCGACCTCGGTCAGGAGCCTGCGGTTGGCGGCGAAGAACTTGTGGTGCGTGCGCCAGTCGCCCTCGACCAGCGCGTTGCGGATGAACAGGTCGCGGGAGACCTCGGGGTCGATGCGGCCGTAGTTCACCTTGCGGTCGGTGACGATCGGGACGCCGTAGAGCGTGACCTTCTCTATCGCCATGACCGCCGCCTGGTCCTTCTCCCAGTGCGGTTCGCTGTACGTGCGCTTCAGGAGGTGCTGGGCGAGCGGCTCGACCCACTCCGGCTCGATGCGGGCGTTCACCCGGGCCCACAGGCGCGAGGTCTCCACCAGCTCGGCGGACATGATGAAGCGCGGGGGCTTCTTGAAGAGCGCGGAGCCGGGGAAGACGGCGAACTTGGCGTTGCGGGCGCCCAGGTACTCGTTGCGCCCGCCACCCCGCTGCTTGGGGTCGCTGTCCTTGGACTCCTTCACGTCCTTCATCCCGATGTGGGACAGGAGGCCGGCGAGGAGGGAGATGTGCACGTGCTGCTCGGGGGCGTCCTCTTCGTTGAGGTGGATGCCCATCTGCTTGGCGACCGTGCGCAGCTGCGTGTAGATGTCCTGCCACTCGCGGATGCGCAGGAAGTTCAGGTACTCCGCCTTGCACATACGCCGGAAGGAGGAGGAACCGCGCTCCTTCTGCTGCTCCCTCACGTACCGCCACAGATTGAGGAAGGCGAGGAAGTCGCTCGTCTCGTCCTTGAAGCGGGCGTGCTGCTGGTCGGCCTGTGCCTGCTTCTCCGCCGGGCGCTCGCGCGGGTCCTGGATGGAGAGGGCCGCGGCGATCACCATGACCTCGCGCACGCAGCCGTTCTTGTCGGCCTCCAGGACCATCCGGGCCAGGCGCGGGTCGACGGGGAGCTGGCTGAGCTTGCGGCCCTGTTGGGTGAGCCGTTTCTTCGGGTCCTTCTGCGCCGGGTCGAGCGCTCCCAGCTCCTGGAGGAGCTGCACGCCGTCGCGGATGTTGCGGTGGTCCGGCGGGTCGATGAAGGGGAACTTCTCGATGTCGCCGAGGCCGGCCGCCGTCATCTGGAGGATGACGGACGCGAGGTTCGTACGGAGGATCTCGGCGTCCGTGAACTCGGGGCGCGAGACGAAGTCGTCCTCGCTGTACAGCCGGATGCAGATGCCGTCCGACGTACGCCCGCAGCGGCCCTTGCGCTGGTTGGCGCTGGCCTGGCTGATCGCCTCGATGGGCAGGCGCTGCACCTTCGTGCGGTGGCTGTAGCGGGAGATGCGGGCCGTGCCCGGGTCGATCACGTACTTGATGCCGGGGACGGTCAGCGAGGTCTCCGCCACGTTCGTCGCGAGGACGATGCGTCTCCCGGTGTGCTGCTGGAAGACGCGGTGCTGCTCGGCGTGCGAGAGCCGGGCGTAGAGAGGGAGGACCTCGGTGAACCGGAGGTTCTTCTTGTTCAGCGCGTCCGCCGTGTCGCGGATCTCGCGCTCTCCGGAGAGGAAGACGAGGATGTCGCCCTTGCCCTCGGCCTGGAGCTCCTCGACGGCGTCCGTGATCGCGGTGATCTGGTCGCGGTCGCTCTCTTCGCTGTCCTCTTCGAGGAGCGGGCGATAACGCACCTCCACGGGATACGTGCGTCCGCTGACCTCGACGATCGGCGCGTCCCCGAAGTGCCGCGAGAAACGCTCCGGGTCGATGGTCGCGGAGGTGATCACGACCTTCAGGTCCGGGCGCTTGGGCAGCAGCTGCGCGAGATAACCGAGCAGGAAGTCGATGTTGAGCGACCGCTCGTGGGCCTCGTCGATGATGATCGTGTCGTACGCGCGCAGCTCGCGGTCCGTCTGGATCTCGGCGAGCAGGATGCCGTCCGTCATCAGCTTCACGAACGTGTCCGCGCCGACCTGGTCGGTGAAGCGGACCTTCCAGCCGACGGCCTCGCCCAGCGGGGTGTTGAGCTCATCCGCCACGCGCTCGGCGACCGTGCGGGCCGCGATGCGGCGGGGCTGCGTGTGGCCGATCATGCCGCGCACGCCCCGGCCGAGCTCCATGCAGATCTTGGGGATCTGCGTGGTCTTGCCCGAACCGGTCTCACCGGCGACGATCACGACCTGGTGGTCGCGGATCGCCTCGGCGATCTCGTCCTTCTTCTGGCTGACCGGGAGTTGCTCCGGATACGTGATCGCGGGCATGCGGGAGCCGCGCTCGGCCATCCGCGCCTCGGCCTTCTCCACGTCCGCCGCGATCTCGGCGAGGACGGCGGCACGGGCCTCGGGCTTACGGATGCGGCGGGCACCCTCCAGCCGCCGGCCGATCCGGTGCTCGTCGCGCAGCGACAGCTCGGAGAGTCGGGGGGCGAGGGCGTCGAGGGCAAGGGCGGGCTGCGTAGACATACGGCGTCCAGGATCTCACCCGCGACTCGGCAGTGGCGAACCGATTTCTCTGGCGGGGCGCCCTTGCACGTACGATTCCGGGCATGCCGACCCGCACGCGCACGACCTGGAGCCCCCTCGCGGTGGTCTTCCTCGTCGTGCTCGGGCTCGGGATGTTCTGCGGACCCGCGGCCGCCGCGCAGCAGCCGGTGGCCACGGCCGTCGAGGCCACCGCGGCCGCCGAGGCGTTCGCCGCCCAGGCGGCCGACGTGCAGGGCTCGCCCGGCTGCGGCAAGGGCACCGACCGCGACGCCGACCAGACGCCGGGCACCCCGCAGCGCCCCGGAACGGCGTACGAACTGCTGCCCGCGCTGCACGACACCCGGGCCGCGTCCGGCTCGTGGGGCGCCGACCAGGCCGTGCTCCTGGTGGCACCGGGCCGGGCACCGCCCGCACTCACTCCGCCCTCACCGATAGATCTCTCGATCCTGCGCGTGTAGGAGGCCCCTGACTTCAGGGGCCCCTTCACCGACGTCACCGACGTACAACAGGACAAGAGAGAGCACTTCCGTGCCCAAGAACGGCAGCAAGCCTCAGAACAGCAGCAACAAGAGCCGCAACATCGCCATCGGCGCGGGTGTCGCCGTCGCCGCAGTGCTGCTCGGCGTCGCCTCGTACACGGCGACCAAGCCCGCCGGCTCCTCCGGCGGCGGCACCGTCAAGGAGGAGGCCGCGGGCGCCGCGCCCTCCACCGAGTCGCAGGCCGGTGTCTACCCCGAGCTGGAGAAGCTCGCCCGGCGCGACGCCAAGGACCCGCTCGCGCAGGGCCGCGCCGACGCACCCGTCGTGATGGTCGAGTACGCCGACTTCAAGTGCGGCTTCTGCGGCAAGTTCGCCCGCGACACCGAGCCGGGCCTCGTGAAGAAGTACGTCGACGAGGGCACCCTGCGCATCGAATGGCGCAACTTCCCGATCTTCGGCGCGGACTCCGAGCGCGCCGCGCGCGCCGCGTGGGCGGCGGGCAGGCAGGGGCGCTTCTGGCAGTTCCACGAGGCCGCGTACGCCGAGGGGTCCAAGGAGAAGGGCTTCGGCGACGGCCGTCTGAAGGAGCTCGCCAAGGACGCCGGGGTCGAGGACGTCGACAAGTTCGTCACCGACGCGGGCAGCGACGCGGCCAAGAGCGCCGTGCAGAAGGACCAGGAGGAGGCGTACGGCCTCGGCGCCGCCGCGACGCCCTCCTTCGTGATCAACGGGCGGCCCGTCTCGGGTGCCCAGCCGGACCAGGTCTTCCACCAGGCCATCGAGTCGGCGGCGAAGAGCGCGAAGGCGGCCGGCAAGGGCAAGGGCGGCGGTTCCGAGTGACCGCCGACGTCGGGTACTTCGCCGCGTTCCTGGGCGGCCTCCTCGCCCTGATCAGCCCGTGCAGCGCACTGCTCCTGCCCGCCTTCTTCGCCTACTCGATCGACTCCACCTCGCGCCTCGTCGCGCGCACCGGCATCTTCTACGCGGGACTCGCGACGACCCTGGTGCCGCTCGGCGCCGCCGGGTCCTACGCCGGGCGGTTCTTCTTCGGCCACCGCGACCAGCTGGTGCTCGCCGCGGGCTGGCTGATCATCGGGCTCGGCGTGCTCCAGATCCTCGGCATGGGCTTCGCCTCGCGGCGGATGGCGGAGCTCTCCGGCCGCATCCGCCCGACCACGGCGTTCTCCGTGTACGCGCTGGGCGCGGTGTACGGGCTCGCCGGGTTCTGCGCGGGGCCGATCCTCGGCAGCGTCCTGACGGTGGCCGCGGTGAGCGGAAGCCCGGTGTACGGGGGGCTGCTGCTCGCCGTGTACGCGCTGGGGATGGCCGTGCCCCTCTTCGTGCTCGCCCTCCTCTGGGAGCGGTTCGACCTGGGGCGGCGCAGGTGGCTGCGGGGCCGGACGTTCCGGCTCGGACGGTTCGAACTGCACACGACGTCCCTGCTGTCCGGCCTGTTCTTCATCGCTCTGGGCGCGCTGTTCCTCGTGTACGACGGGACGACGGCGCTGCCCGGCCTGCTCGGCGTGGACGACTCGTTCGCGGCGGAGCAGTGGGCGGGGGACCTCGGCCGGGCGGTGCCGGACTCGGTGCTGCTCGTGGGGGTCGTGGTGCTGGTGGGGGCCGTGCTCGGGGCACGCGCGTGGCGCAGGCGCGAGGGCAGTGCGCCCGAATCGCCCGTTAGCGAGGATTCGCCCGTTACCAAGTGAGAAGGATGTGTATACGTGGTTTAGCGTATTCGTATGCCTGATCATGAACCGGAGCCGCACCAGGACGGTGCACACCAGCACGAGCCGCACCAGCACGGCGCGCACGGGCGCGTTCCCACCCGGAGCGAGCGGTGGGACGCGTTCAAGCAGTCGCCCTTCCTGCCCGCGATCGTGCTGGTGTTCATCCTGGCGGCCGCCGCCGGGCTCTTCGCCGGTTCGTACACGTTCTCCATGGCGAAGCCGACCCCGCACCACATCCCCACCGCGGTGGTCGACACCACGGACAAGGGCGACTCGGCCCGCGGCAAGGCCTTCCTCGACGGCATGGAGAAGGCCCTGAACGCCTCCCTGGAGGTGCACCGGTACGACAACCGGGAAGCGGCCAGGCTGGACGTGGAGGAACAGAAGGTCTTCGCGATCCTCGACGTGGCCCGCGGCGGCGGCAAGGTGACGCTGGACGTCTCCGGGGCGTCCGGCGCCTCCGTCGCGCAGGTGCTCGCGGAGACCGCGCCGAAGGTCGGCGAGAAGGTCGGCGTCCCCGTCACGGTGAAGGACATCAAGCCGCTCCAGGAGGGCGACCCGCGGGGCCTCGCCATCTTCTACATCTCCCTCGCCGCCGTGATCATCGGCTTCGTGGGAGCCATCCAGCTGAGCGTCCACGCGCGCGGCCTGAACCCGGCCGAGCGGATCGGGTTCACCATCCTTTACGCGCTGCTCGGCGCGTTCGTCATCTCGGCGGTCGTCGACTGGTGGCTGGGCGCGCTGGATCTGCCCTTCGTGGAGTCCTGGCTGATCCTCGCGCTGACGATGTTCGCGTCGGGCATGGTCTTCACGATGTTCAACACGCTGTTCGGGCGCTGGGCGATGATCCCGACGTGGGGCCTGATGGTGCTCCTCGGGAACCCGTCGTCCGGCGGCGCGGTGTCGTGGCCGCTGCTCCCCTCGGTGCTCGGCCACATCGGCCAGTGGCTGCCGCCGGGGGCGTCGGTGAACGCGCAGCACACGGCGGTCTACTTCGGCGGCCACCAGCACGCGTTCCCGTTCCTGGTGCTCGGCGCGTGGGCGCTGGTGTCCTCGACGGTGTTCTGGGTCTGGCGGCACCGCCATCCGGGCGGCCGGGTCTCGGCGCCGGCCCACGCGGGGGCGTGACGGGGGACGGGAACGACAGAAGCCCCGCCGGTGGCGGGGCTTCTGGAAGAAGTGGCTGGGGCCGGGATCGAACCGGCGACCTATCGCTTTTCAGGCGATCGCTCGTACCAACTGAGCTACCCAGCCACGCAGTTCGCCGAAGCGATCTGCAAGCGGTCCTGACGGGATTTGAACCCGCGGCCTCCACCTTGACAGGGTGGCGAGCACTCCAAACTGCTCCACAGGACCAAGCGTTGTGCGAGCACTAGTCTCGCACAAGGTGTTGCGTGCCCCCAACGGGATTCGAACCCGTGCTACCGCCTTGAAAGGGCGGCGTCCTGGGCCACTAGACGATGAGGGCTAAGAGGCCCGCCTGGGCGCTTTGCAGCGCGTCGGGGACGTGAGAAGCATATGGGATGCGGGGAGGTATCGCCAAAACGCTTATCCGGGCCCCGGGGACCGGCCCCCGGCGGACCGGTCGGAGGAGGGGTCGGGGGAGGTCGGAGCGGGGGGCGCGCCCGGGCGGTTCTCCTTGGGGAGATGGCGGCTGACCTCCGCCTTCGTCAGGCCGAGGCCGCCCAGCCTGATCTCGTCCCAGGCCTGCAGCCGTTTGGTCGTACGGTCCAGGTAGAGGACCGACGCCTCGACCGGGTCCGGGTACTTGTCCTCGACCGCCCGCAGCCCGCTGCCGCCCGTCGACCCCTCGATGCGCAGCCGTGTGCCCTTCTCCATGACCTCCATCTCCTGGTGGTGGACGTGCCCCGCGAGGACGAGCGGCACCTCGCCGTCGGTCTCCCGCGCCGCCGTCGGGTTGTGGGCGACGGCCACGTCGACCGGGGTGCCCGCCGCGCTCTCGGCGCGCAGGGCGGAGGCGAGCCGTATCCCCGCGAGGTGCTCGACCGCGTCGCCGCCCGTCTTCGCCGAGCGGTCCGGCGTGTACTGCGGGTCGCCGATGCCGGCGAAGCGCAGGCCCGCGACGGTCTCGGCCCTGCCGTCGTCGAGGACGTGGACGTTCTTGAAGCGCTCCAGGTAGCGCTGGGTGGTGTGCGAGTCGTGGTTGCCGCGCACCCATACGTAGGGCGCGCCGAGGTCCGCGATCGGGTCCAGGAAGCCGTTCTCGGTGGCCGAGCCGTGGTCCATGGTGTCGCCCGAGTCGACGATGACGTCGATGTCGTACTGCTCGACGAGGGACGAGATGATCTTCCAGCCCGCCGGGTTCAGATGGATGTCCGAGACGTGCAGGACGCGCATCGTGGTGGGGTCCGGCTGGTACGCGGGGAGCGTGGACGTCACGTCGTAGAGCTTGGTGACGTTGGTGACCAGGCGCGCCAACTCCTGCTGGTAGACGTCGAATTCACTGACGATGCTGCGGGCGTCGCCGACGACGGAGGGGGCGCTGCTGAGCAGTCCTGAGAACTTCGGTTCCAGGACGGACTTCGGGTTCCAGGTGGCGTACGCGGCCGTGCCGGACGCGGCGAGGAGGGCGAGCGCGAGGCCGCCCGCCGCCAGGGCGCGGCGCGGGCGGCGGTAGACGGCCAGGCCGAGTGCGGTCGCGCCGGAGACGACGGCGACGCAGGAGCGCACGGCCAGGTCGAGCGTGCCGTGGCCGACGTCGCGCGCCACCTCGTCCTCCAGGCCGGAGAGCCGCTCGGGGTGGTCGACGAGGGCCTGGGAGCGGACCGGGTCCAGGCGGTCCACGTCGACGTCCAGGCGGATGGGGGCCGTGTGGGAGCGGAGTTCCAGGGCGCCGAGCGGCGAGACGTCGATCTTCGTGCCGCCGGAGACGGAGGGGCGCAGGGTCATGCGGGTGTCCATCGGGCCAACGGGCGCGCGCACGCTGCCGACGATGAGGAGCCCGAGCCAGGCGCCGAGCAGGACGACCGTGATCAGGCCGAGGGCGCGGGCGTACGGGTGGGGCGGGCTGACCAGCTCGTTGACGGGGTGGGTGCGGCGAGCGCGGTAGTGGCCTACGAGGGCGCGGCCCGCCCTGCGTACGCCCTGGAGGACGACCGTGACGTCGCGGGCCATTGGTCCCGTATGCCCGTCCGGGGCGGTCGGTATGCCGGGACGGGACGAGGGGTGTGGCTGACAATGGGGGTGTGCTGGAGATGACACGCGAGGAGTTCGAGGAACTGGTCGGCGAGGCGCTCGACCGGATTCCGCCGGAGTTGACCCGGCTGATGGACAACGTGGCCGTGTTCGTCGAGGACGAGCCGCCGGCCGAGGACCCCGAGCTGCTCGGGCTGTACGAGGGGACTCCGCTGACCGACCGGGGCGAGTGGTACGCCGGGGTGCTGCCGGACCGCATCACGATCTACCGGGGGCCGACGCTGCGCATGTGCGAGTCGCGCGAGGACGTCGTCGCCGAGACGGAGATCACGGTGGTCCACGAGGTCGCCCACCACTTCGGGATCGACGACGAGCGGCTGCACGCGCTGGGGTACGGGTGAGCGGGTACGGGTGACCGGGCGCGGGTCCCGCGGATGAGTTCCGGGGACGTGTGAGCGAGGGCGTACGGGCGGGAGTGCGGGGCGGGCCTGTGGGGGTTGCGGTCCGTGTCCTCTTGCGGGCCGCGGGAGTTGGGCAGGGCGTCTCGATTCGCAGAGCCTGTGTCATGACCCCGGCCGGGTGGTCGCCGCCTGGCACGCACGCTCGCCGCGTCGCCGAAACGCCCTGGTAGCTCCTCCCCCAGGCCTGAAGGGCCCGGGGGGACCCCCACCGAGGGCGCTCCGGCGCCTTGCGGGAGCACGCACCAGACGACGCCCACTGATCCGGCCGGGGTCATGACGCAGGCTCTCAGCGCCTCAGGAGGTGCTCGGCCGTGCGCCAGTTGTACGTTCCCGTCCGTTGGGCCGTGGTCGCGGTGGCCGTAGCGGCGACCGCGGGCTGCATGAGCATCGGTGACGACGGGAACGGCCCGGCGCCCGACCGTTCCGCGGGCCGGCACGGCGGTGCGGCCGCCCCCGACGGCGGCCCCGTGACGCAGGGCGGTGACGTCGACCCGGAGGACGAGCGCGGGCGGGCCGACGGGCGCGGCAAGGGCAAGAAGAAGGGCAAGGGCCGGTCGTCCCGCGGCGGCGAGGTGGAGCAGGGCGCCGCCGAGCCCTCGGAGTCCTCGTCGGCGACGAAGTCCGAGAGGCCGCCGAAGCCCGGCGGGCCGGGCAAGCCGGCCCCCACACGGCCGAGGCCCACGCCGACACGGACGACCCCGACGCCGGACCCGCCGAAGCCCACGCCGACCCCGACGCCGGATCCGACCACTCCGGAGCCGTCGTCCTCGGAGGGCTCGGGGCAGGACGCGCAGTTGCAGCGGCGGGACGGGGAAATCGTGGGCCGCGAGCCGTCGCCGCAGGTCGGGCCGCGTTAGAGGGGGCAGGTGGACAGCGGGTGGACACCCCTCCCGGGTACCTCTGGGAGGGGGCGGTTTGCCATCCGGGGTGGGGGGTGCGTATGGTGGTAGATCGTTTGATCCCATTTGCCCGGCGCCGACACAGAAGAGCGCCGCGTGGCGCGTACTCTCCCTTGCCGTGGCTGACCGCATAGAGGCGGTCCATTGCGAAATCACGGAGTTGACGGGCGCGTGCCGAGACTCCGGAAGGTTTCGCATTTCGCATGTCCATTTCCAGTTCTGACCACGCCGTCCTGCCCGAGAACGAGATCGTCGAGTCCGTCGAGAACGACGCCGTAGAGGCCGTCGCCGCCGACATCGCCGAGACCGTCGAGGCCCAGGACGTCACCGAGGCCGACGCCTCCCAGGCCGACGCCGACGCCGAGCCCGAGACCACCTTCGCGGACCTCGGTCTGCCCGAGGGCGTCGTCCGCAAGCTCGCGCAGAACGGCGTGACCACCCCCTTCCCGATCCAGGCCGCGACCATCCCGGACGCCCTGGCCGGCAAGGACATCCTCGGCCGCGGCCGCACCGGCTCCGGCAAGACCCTCTCCTTCGGTCTGCCGATGCTGGCGACGCTGGCCGCCGAGGGCCGCACCGAGAAGAAGAAGCCCCGCGGCGTCATCCTCACGCCGACGCGTGAGCTCGCGATGCAGGTCGCGGACGCCCTCCAGCCGTACGGCGACGTGCTCGGCCTGAAGATGAAGGTCGTCTGCGGCGGTACGTCGATGGGCAACCAGATCTACGCCCTGGAGCGCGGCGTCGACATCCTCGTCGCCACCCCGGGCCGTCTGCGCGACATCATCAACCGCGGCGCCTGCTCGCTGGAGAACACCCAGATCGCCGTCCTCGACGAGGCCGACCAGATGTCGGACCTGGGCTTCCTGCCCGAGGTCACCGAGCTGCTCGACCAGGTCCCGTCCGGCGGCCAGCGCATGCTGTTCTCGGCCACGATGGAGAACGAGATCTCCACGCTGGTCAAGCGCTACCTGACCAACCCGGTGACGCACGAGGTCGACAGCGCCCAGGGCAACGTCACGACCATGACGCACCACATCCTGATCGTGAAGCCGCGCGACAAGGCGCCGGTCACCGCCGCCATCGCCGCCCGCAAGGGCCGCACGATCATCTTCGTCCGCACCCAGCTGGGCGCCGACCGCATCGCCGAGCAGCTCTGCGACTCGGGTGTGAAGGCCGACGCGCTGCACGGCGGCATGACGCAGGGTGCCCGCACCCGCGTCCTGGAGGACTTCAAGAAGGGCTACGTCAACGCCCTCGTCGCCACCGACGTCGCCGCGCGCGGCATCCACGTCGACGGCATCGACCTGGTCCTGAACGTGGACCCGGCCGGCGACCACAAGGACTACCTGCACCGCTCCGGCCGTACGGCCCGCGCGGGCCGCTCCGGCACGGTCGTCTCGCTCTCGCTGCCGCACCAGCGCCGCCAGATCTTCCGCCTCATGGAGGACGCGGGCGTCGACGCCTCGCGCCACATCATCAACGGCGGCGGCACCTTCGACCCGGAGGTCGCCGAGATCACCGGCGCCCGCTCGATGACCGAGGTCCAGGCCGACTCCGCGGGCAACGCCGCGACCCAGGCCGAGCGTGAGGTCAAGGACCTCACCAAGGAGCTGGAGCGCGCCACGCGCCGCGCCGCCGAGCTGCGCGAGGAGGCCGACCGCCTCACCGCGCGTGCCGCCCGCGAGCGCGGTGACGACCCGGAGGTGGCGGTCGCCGAGGCCACCGCCGCCGCGGAGGCGATCGTCGAGGCCGCCGCCGTGTCGGTGCCGGAGCAGCCGGCCCCCGCCGCCGAGCGTTCCTCCTCGTACGACAACCGTCGTCCGCAGCGCGACGAGCGCGGCAACTACGAGCGCGACCGCCGTGGCGACAACCGTGGTGGCGGCTTCCGTCGCGACGAGCGCCGTGACGACAACCGTGGTGGCGGCTTCAGCCGTGACCGTCGTGACGACAACCGTGGCGGTGGCTTCAGCCGTGACCGCCGCGACGACAACCGCGGTGGCGGCTTCCGTCGCGACGACAACCGTGGTGGCGGTTTCAACCGTGACCGTCGTGACGACAACCGTGGCGGTGGTTTCAGCCGTGACCGTCGTGACGACAACCGTGGTGGCGGCTTCCGTCGCGACGAGCGTCGTGACGACAACCGTGGTGGCGGTTTCAGCCGTGACCGCCGCGACGACAACCGCGGTGGCGGCTTCCGCCGCGACGACCGTCCCTCGGGCGGCTTCCGCCGTGACGACCGCCCGTCCGGCGGCCACCGCGGCAGCGACCGTCCGTTCAACCGCGACCGCCGCGACGACCGTCCCTCGGGCGGCTACCGCTCCGGCGGCCACGACCGCCCGTCGTACAACCGCCGTGACGACCGCTCCGGCTCCGGCACGGGTTCGTTCGGCCGCCGCGACGACAAGCCGCGCTGGAAGCGCAACGGCTGACGCACAGCCATGAAGGGCCCGCCCGACACTCCAGTCGGGCGGGCCCTTCGGCGTAAACGGCGATACCCGATCGGATGTCGAGGCCCGTCCCGCTATGCTCGGGGGTGCACCGACGCGGACCGTTAGCTCAATTGGCAGAGCAGTGGACTTTTAATCCATTGGTTGTGGGTTCGAGTCCCACACGGTCTACGGGTGAAGCCCCCGGTCAGCCACAGGCAGGCCGGGGGCTTCGTCGTGCCGTGGGACGGATCTCTTCGCGGTGTGCCGGGTCAGGGACCGGCCGTCGCCGCAGCACGGGCCGCACTCCAGGCGTGGCTGTCCCGGTTCGCCGCCGATGTTGTAGGCCAGGCGCTGCTCGACGCCGCAGGTGCGCAGGTCGAATCCGCACCGGGCGCACAGGAGCCCCATCGCCGCGGCCTGTTCGGTCGTCCAGGTGGGCCACTCCGCGGCGAGGGACGGCAGGAGTTTCATCACCATGCCGGTGGGGCGTGCCTCGCAGTAGGGGAAGGGGAAGCCGAAGTGCGCGTCGGGGATCTCGTCGATCTGCTGCCGGAGCTGCGGCATCCAGCGGACCAGTCCGGTCAGGTCCGGGAAGGGGACGCGGACCTCCTGGCCCTTGCGCGGAGCCCCGTCGCGGCCCCGCGGCGGGCGGAACGCGACCACGATCGTGTGCGGCACCTTGAGGACGTCCAGGTCCCGGGAGAGCTCCGCCGCGGACAACGTCCACGGTCCGGTCCGGTACTCGCGCCACATCGCCAGGCCGCCACCGGTCAGCACGCTGTCGCTGCGCACCGCCGAACCGATCCTGCGCTGCGCGCCCTGTTCGTCCTCGGTTGCCACCTGTGCCATGGGTGTACCTCCTGATCGCACGTACGACTGCTACGACTGCGCGGTGAAAAGGCGGCGCTGGCGTCGCGGATGTGCCTGGAGATGATGTTCGTCGCGGGGCGGCGGGCGGGCGCGTTCGTGCACGCCCGGGCGTCGGGTGGCAACGGTCGCCTCCGGGGTCTGGGGAAGCCGGCGTCTGTGCGCCACCGACCATCCTGCCCGCGGCGGCCGGGGGCCAGCCACAGCGACGCGGTCGCGTCTCGAATCGGCCGGGCGTTGGCGCGGGTGTCACTTGTGAGGGGGCGTTGCGGGTTCACTGTTCGCCCGTTGCGCACACCGTGCGCAGTGCGTACAGTGTTCGCAAGAAGAGCACGTCGTGCGCAACGCGACGGAGCTTCTCGCATTCGACGGATGTGCCCACGTCCCGCCGCCCACGTTCTGGGGGAGACCTCGATGGAAGAGCGCCGTAACCCGCGCCGCTGGCTGATCCTGATCGTGCTCTGCCTGAGCACCCTCGTCCTGGTCGTGGACAACATGGTCCTGACCGTCTCGGTCCCGCCGATCGCCGAGGACCTCGGCGCGGACGCGCAGGACATCCAGTGGATCATCGAGTCGTACATCCTGGTCTTCGCCGGGCTGCTGCTCACCGCGGGCAGCCTCTCCGACCGGTTCGGACGGCGGCGCGTGATGATCGTGGGGCTCGCGCTCTTCGGCGCGGCGTCGCTCCTGGCCACCGTCGCCCAGAATCCCGAACAGCTCATCGCGGGACGGGTGTTGATGGGCATCGGCGGCGCCCTGATCATGCCGAGCACGCTGTCGATCCTCATCACCGTCTTCGACGACGAGGAGCGGCGCAAGGCGATCGGCGCCTGGAGCGCGGTCGCGGTGGTCGGCCTGGTCGGCGGGCCCGTCCTGGGCGGCGTCCTCATCGCCCACTTCTGGTGGGGCGCGGTGTTCCTGATGAACGTTCCGATCGCCGGCCTCGCCATCGTCGCCGCGCTCGTCCTGATGCCCGAGTCCAAGGGCCCGGCCCGCAAGGCCGACCCGCTCGGCATGGTCCTCTCCGTCGTCGGCATGACCGCGCTGGTCTGGACGATCATCGAGTCCGCCGAGTCGGGCCCGGGCGACCCGAGTACGCAGCTGTCGCTCGCCGTCGCGGTCCTCGCACTGGCGGCCTTCGCCTGCTGGGAGATCCGCACGGACGCGCCGATGGTCCCGCTCTCGCTCTTCCGCAGCCGCGTCTTCAGCGGCGCCAGCTTCTCCCTCGTCCTGCTGACCTTCGCCAACGGCGGGCTGATGCTCGTCCTCACCCAGTACCTCCAGTTCGTGCTCGGCTACTCGCCCGCCAGGACCGGCCTCGCCTTCGCCCCGATGGCCGTCGCCACGCTCGTCTTCAACGGCATCGGCGCCACGCTCGGCAACAAGATCGGCAACCGCCCGATGACCGCGGCCGGCCTGGCCGTCATCGCCGCCGGCTTCGGCGCCCTCGCCTCCCTGCCCTCGGACGCCGGTTTCGCGATGCTCGCCGCGGCGATGGTCCTGATCGGCATCGGCGGCGGCCTGGCGATGCCCGCGGCGACCGCCGCCCTGATGAGCGCGGTGCCGGCCGAGCACGCCGGGGTCGGGTCCGCCCTCAACGACACGGTCCAGCAGGCCGGTGCGGCCCTCGGTGTCGCCGTCCTCGGCACCGTCCTCTCCCGCACCTACACCGACGCGATGCCCGACTCCGCCCCCGCCGAGGCCGGCCACTCCGTCTCGGACGCCCTGGCCCTGGCCGCCGCCACGCACGACGGCACCCTCGCCACGACCGCCCGCGAGGCCTTCACCCAGGCGATGTCCGCCAGCTTCTGGGCAGGCGCGGCAGGCGTCCTGGCCGCGGCGGCCCTGGCCGTCGTCCTCATCCGCGACACCAAGAGCCCCGCACCAAAGGCGCGGCAGGACGACCTCACCCGGACCGGCACCGACCTGACCACGGCGGCCTGACCCCCCGCCCGCGCCGCGCTCCTCCAGGGCCCCTCAGGGGGCCCTTCGGCGTTCCGTCGCCCGAACGGCCCAGCCCTGCCGTGCGCGGCCGCGGGGCGCGGGTGACGCTGAACTGCCGGTGGCCGCCCGGAGGTCGGCGGCGCGGCGGGAGGTTCGGCAATGGCAGCAGTGGCCCGTAGGCGACGACAGCACGTTCTCGTACTGCTCGTGGCACCGCTTCTCCTCGTCCTCGCCGCGGGCTGCGGCGGCGGTGGTTCAGGTGAGGGCGGTACGCGGACCGCCGCCGCGCGACCCCTCGACCTCGCGTTCACGCACCCCGGTGTGCTCGTCGGCAAGGAGCAGCTGGAGCGGGCGCGGGCCCGGGTGCGGGGGCGGGAGGAGCCCTGGTTCGCGGCGTACGAGCAGATGCGAAAGAGCAAGTACGCGGCCGACGACTACACCGCGAGGCCGTACGCCGTCGTGGAGTGCCCGCCCGACACGCGGCCCGGGCGGGGGTGCGTGGAGGAGCGTGAGGACGCGCTGGCCGCGTACACGCACGCCCTGCTCTGGAACGTCACCGGCGAGCGCGCCCACGCGGAGAAGGCCGTGCAGATCATGGACGCCTGGGCGAAGGTGATCACCCGGCACACCGAGGACAACGCCGGGCTGCAGACCGCCTGGGCCGCCTCGTCCTGGGCGCGTGCCGCGGAAGCCGTGCGCTACACGTACGACGGCTGGCCCGACGGACAGCTCCTGCGCTTCGAACGGATGCTGCGCAACGCCTACCTGCCCCAGGTCCGCGACGGCGCCGCCGAGCGCAACGGCAACTGGGACCTGGTCATGGCCGACGCCACCATGAGCATGGCCGTCTTCCTCGACGACCACGCCACGTTCGAGAAGGCTGTACAGCACTTCAGGACGCGCGTGCCCGCGTACTTCTACCTGGAGTCCGACGGGAAGCTGCCCGTCGCCCCGGCGGGCAGCACCATCGACACCGCCGCCGAGCTGAAGAAGTACTGGTTCGGGCAGGGCACGTACGCCGACGGGCTCTCGCAGGAGACCTGCCGCAACTTCAAGCACGCGAGCTACTCGCTCGCCGCCACCTCGCACATGGCGGAGACCGCCCGGCACCAGGGCGTCGATCTGTACGCAGAGGTGCGGGACCGGCTGCGGGCGGCCTTCGAGTTCCACTCCAAGTACCAGCTGGGTGCGGCGGCGCCGGCCTGGCTGTGCGGCGGCAGGGTGCAGCGGGACATGGGGCCCGACACGGAGGTCGGCCTGAGCCATCTGCGGGGACGGCTCGGGCTGCAGATGCCGCAGACCGAGAGGTACACGCGGGAGCGGCGGCCCGAGGGCACGGACGACCTCTTCGTGGCCTGGGAGACCCTCACGCACGCCGATGGCGCGTAAGTGGTTCGACGCACCCCTCCGGATGGCGTACTGTTGTGTTCACCGACGCGGGGTGGAGCAGCTCGGTAGCTCGCTGGGCTCATAACCCAGAGGTCGCAGGTTCAAATCCTGTCCCCGCTACTGAAGGCCTGAGGCCGGGAAGCATCAGCTTCCCGGCCTCAGGTGTTTTCCCGGCCGTCTCGACCCCCTGCCGTAACCCGGTCGGCCCACACCAACTCGCACCCTCCCGCCGCTGCGGGAACCCTGAATGCAGCGCGGTGATGGGCGCGGAGTCGGCGGGAGACAAGCGGTGGGGCAGCGAGGAGGACCCGACGACAGGGGGACCAGAGGAGCCAGGGGGGCCACCGGGCCCGAGCGGGCGTTCGTCCGCTCCCTGCCGCTCCTGCTGCTCGTCATCGGTGTCGTGTACGACGCGGCGACCCCCTCGGAGTTCACCGCGGCGCCCCTCTTCACCGCGGCCCCCCTCATCGCCGCCCCCTTCTACTCGCGGCTCAACACCGTCCTGACCGGCATCGCCGCCACGGCCGCCGTCCTCTTCCTGCACTACGGCAGCACCATCAACAGCCAGGTCGAGGCCGTCACCGAAGTGGTCACCGTGGTGACCGTCGCCGGGCTCGCGATCGTCATCAACCGCGTCGTGCGCCGCAGCAACGACCGGCTCGCCATCGCCCGCTCCATCTCCGAGGCCACCCAGCGCGCCGTGCTGCCCGAACCGGACCCGCGGATCGGCGGGCTCGACTTCGCGGCGCGGTACGAGGCCGCGCAGGCCGACGCGTTCATCGGGGGCGATCTGTACGCGGTGCAGGACACCCCGCACGGCGTACGCCTCATCGTCGGCGACGTGCGCGGCAAGGGAATGGGCGCGGTCGCCGCCGTCGCCGTCGTCATCGGCGCGTTCCGGGAGGCCGCCGAGCAGGAGGCGACCCTGGAGGCGGTCGCGCAGCGCCTGGAGCGTGCGCTCGCCCGCGAGGGCACCCGGCGCGACGGGCTCGACGCGTTCGAGGGGTTCACCACCGCGGTCCTCGCCGAGATCCGGCACGGCGAGGGCTCTGTACGCCTCGTGAACCGCGGGCATCCGCCGCCGCTGCTGCTGCGCGGCGACGGGCGGCTCTGCGTCCTGTCGGCGAGCGAACCCGCGCTGCCGCTCGGCATGGGAGACCTCGGGGCCTGGCCGGACCGCGCGGACGAGACGGAGCTGCCGCCCGGCGGGCTGCTGCTCTTCTACACGGACGGTCTCTCCGAGGCGCGGGACGCGGCGGGGGAGTTCTACGACCCCGCGGCCCGGCTCGGCGGGCGGATCTTCCCGGGGCGCGGCGGCCCGCACGCGCTTCTCGCCGCGCTCGCGGGGGAGGTGCGGCGGCACACCGGGGGCGGCATGACGGACGACATGGCGCTGCTCGCGGTGCGGCGTCCGGCCGCCGGGGACCCGGATGTCGAGGCGGATGGCCCCGACGTCACGACCGGTGACTGAAGTGCACCGCTCCGCATAACAACTGACGCTCTGTCAAGGGAATGTGAAGTTCCGGTGTTTAGGGAGGAGGGGTCAACTCGCCCCGTTAGGCCCCTTCGTGTCCCGGTACGTACGGCCGATGAGCGTTAACGATCAACCGGAACGGCTTGGAATACCGACCCGCTGTCTATTAACGTTCGATAACGCAGCGCGGTCGTCCCAGCCGTCACTAGAGGCGGCTCCGTGCGCACGCGCCTAATCCCGCAAGGGAGCCGGGGAACCACGAACATGGGGTGAATCGGGCATCTGTGCATCCGTGCCAGGTGTTCGTAGGAGACCTTCCTGCTCCGAACCCGTCAGCTAACCCGGTAGGCGAGAAGGAAGGAAAGGAGTGCGCCCCAGTGGCGTCCAACCGGCCTGCCCCCCAAGCCGTGTACGTTCCGAATGACGACGACTTCGGTTCGTACGACGAGGGCTCCTTCGAAGAGTGGAACCCCACCGAGGAGTCCGTCCGTCCCGTCCGCGGCAGGCACCGTGTGCACAAGAAGGGTGGCGGCGGGCTCGCCCGCAGCTCCACCGTCCTCGGCGTGGGCGTCATCGCCGCCGTCGGCGCGGGCGGCATCGCCACCGCGCAGGACGGCAAGCCGCCGGTCTCCATATCGATGCCCGACCTGGGCGCGGTCGCCGACTCGCTGCCCGAGGCCAAGTCCCTGCCGGGCGTCGGCTCGTTGATGTCCGACGACGATCCCACCGACACCGTCGTCGCCGCCTCGGCCCCCCTCACCGCCGCGGGCGTCAGCACCGCCGACGCGGAGCAGGGCACCACCGACGCGGGTGAGGCCCTGCGCGCCCGCATCATGCAGCAGGCCGAGAACCAGCAGAACCAGGCGGACACCGCCGTGCGGACCGCGGCCGAGGACGCCGCCGTCAAGAAGGCCGCCGAGGAGGCCGCCGCACAGCAGCGGGCCGCCGAGAAGGAGGCCGACGCCAAGGCCGCCGCCAAGAAGAAGAAGGAGGAGGAGGCCCGGAAGGCGAAGGCCGAGGCCGCGCGCCTGGCCAAGCTCGCCAAGAGCTACACCATTCCCACCTCCTCGTACACCCTCACCTCGCACTTCGGCGACGCCGGCTCCATGTGGTCCTCCGGCCACCACACCGGCCTCGACTTCGCGGCGCCCACGGGCACCCCGCTGAAGGCCGTGCACACCGGCACCGTCAAGGAGGCCGGCTGGGCGGGCGCGTACGGCTACCGCACGGTCCTCGAACTCGAGGACGGCACGGAGATCTGGTACTGCCACCAGTCGTCGCTCAACGTCAGCGCCGGCCAGAAGGTCTCCACGGGCGACGTCATCGGCCGCGTCGGCGCGACCGGCAACGTCACCGGACCGCACCTCCACATGGAGGTCCACACGCCGGACGGCACGGGCATCGACCCGCTCGGCTGGCTGCAGGGCAAGGGCCTCAACCCCTGATCGTGCTTCCGCGCGGGCCCCGGCCGCCGATTGAATGGCGCCTGCACGGATGAATGGGGCCTGCACGGAATTCCGTTTCCGATGGGGGCGTTGAGGAGCGTATGACTTCTCTTCGCCCACTCGGCTCCTCCGACCTCGAGGTCTTCCCGCTCTCCCTCGGCGGCAACGTCTTCGGCTGGACCGCGGACCGGGCGGCGTCCTTCGCCGTCCTCGACGCCTACACCGCGGCAGGCGGCAACTTCATCGACACCGCCGACGCGTACACGGCCTGGATCGAGGGCAACAAGGGCGGCGAGTCCGAGACCCTCATCGGCGAGTGGCTCGCCGAGCGAGGCAACCGCTCCGACGTCCTCGTGGCCACGAAGGTCGGCGCCCACCCCGACTACAAGGGCCTGTCCGCCGCCACCATCAAGGGCGCCGCCGACGCCTCCCTGCAGCGCCTCGGCACGGACTACATCGACCTCTACTACACCCACTTCGACGACACGTCGGTGCCCGTGGAGGAGATCATCGGCGCGCTCGACGAGCTGGTGCGGGCCGGCAAGGTGCGCGCCATCGCCGCCTCCAACATCTCCCCCGAGCGGCTCCAGGAGTCCCTCGACCTCTCCGACCGCGAGGGCCTCGCGCGGTACGTGGCGCTGCAACCGCACTACAACCTCGTCTCCCGCGACACCTACGAGGGCCCCCTCCAGGAAGTCGCCTCGCGCTCCGGGCTTGCGGCCGTCCCCTACTTCGGGCTCGCGGCGGGCTACCTCACCGGCAAGTACCGGGCGGGCGCGCCCGTCGAGGGCGCGCGCAGCTCGCGGGTCGAGGCGTACGTGGGGACGGAGCGGGGCGACCGTGTCCTCGCCGCCCTCGACGAGATCGCCCAGGCGCATGACGCGCAGGTCCCGACCGTGGCCCTCGCCTGGCTCGCGGCGCAGCCCACCGTGGCGGCGCCGATCGCTTCCGCGCGGACGGTGGAGCAGCTGCCCGCGCTCCTCGCGGTGGGGGAGCTGGAGCTGACGGAGGCGGAGCTCGCGGCGCTGAACGCGGCGTCGGCGTAAGAGGCGTCGGGGCGGCCCTAGGGGCGGTAGGGGTTGTACGTGGCCGGGTAGCCGTAGGCCGGGTGGGGCTGCGGGGGCCAGCCGTGCACCCCTGGTGCCCCGGGCGCCCCGTACATCCCGTACGGCATCGGGGGCATGACCGGCGCCGTCGCCTGTGCCGCGTAGGCGAGGGCGGGGCGGGCCGGTTCGCGGCGCTCCCACAGCTTCTCGAGGAGCTCCCGCTCGCGTACGACGAAGTCGGCACCGGCCCGTCCGCGGCGGCCGCGGTGGCGCAGGAACGCGAGGGACGTCGCGTACATCTGGTACTCCGCGACCGTGCGGGCCGCGGGCTTTCCCCAGGTGTACGCGGCGTAGTCGCGGGCCAGTGAGCGGGCGCGCATCGAGCCCAGCGCGAACGGTTCGGGCGGTGTGAGCCAGCCCGCCGCCGCGTACACGGGCAGCACCTCGCGGATCGTGCGCAGCTCGCGCTGGCGGGTCCAGATGGCCAGCCAGGTCAGCAGGCCGAACGCCGGGAGCATGAAGAGGGCGTACACGGTGAAGAACCCGAACTGCCCGAAGACCGCGGAGCCGTTCCACAGGGCGTGCATGCCCATCGCGAGGAGCAGCCCGGTGAGCGGGAGCAGCACGCGGCGCACCATCTGCCGCTCGGCCGAGAGCGCGGCGATCCCGAAGCCGATGCCGGTCAGGACGGTGAAGAGGGGGTGCGCGAACGGCGACATGACGACGCGCACGAAGAAGGTCGCGGCGGTCACGGAGGCGAGGCCGCTCTCGCGGCTGAGCTGGTCGGTGACGAAGGCGTTGCCCAGGTAGAGGATGTTCTCGGTGAACGCGAACCCGGTCGCGGTCACCCCCGCTATGACGACGCCGTCGACGATCCCGGTGAAGTCGCGTCTGCGGAAGAGGAAGACGAGGAGCACGGCGGCGGCCTTCGCGCTCTCCTCGACGATCGGGGCTATGACGGTCGCGCCGATGTTGTCCGCGCTGCCGGGGTCGGCGGTGGCGGTCGCTATCCAGCGGATCGCGAAGCTGTTCGCCACGATCGCGACGAGCGCGGCCGCGCAGGCGCCCCAGGAGAAGGAGAAGAGGAGGTTCCGCCACGGGCCCGGTGCCACGCGGTCCAGCCAGCGGAACGCGGCGACGAGGAGCGGTACGGGGACGGTCGCGAGGCCGAGCCCGACGAGGAAGCCCTCGGTGCCGGTCTGCTCCCTCACCAGGGCGAGGATCACCAGGCCCGACAGGGTGAGCAGGGTGACGAGCGCGGCGACGCGTATCGCGCGCCGCTGCCACCAGCGGACACGGAGGAGCTCCCTCGGGGCGGGTGCCTCGGGGGGTATCGGATACGAAGAACCGGTGGCCACGGGGTCGACCCTAACGAGGGTTGGGGGTGGCCGCGACGGTGCCTCAGTCCTGGGCGGTCGCCGTGGCGGGGGCGACGCGTCGGAACAGCAGGTCGTGGACGACGTGGCCCTTGTCCAGGCCCTGGCCCTCGAAGCGGGTGCGGGGGCGGAAGTCGGGGCGCGGCGCGTATCCGCCGTCGGCCTGCGTGTTCTCGAAGTCGGGGTGCTCGGTGAGCACCTCGAGCATCTGCTCGGCGTACGGCTCCCAGTCGGTCGCGCAGTGCAGCAGCGCGCCGGGCTTGAGGGAGGGCGCGGCGAGGTTGAGGAACTCGGGCTGGATGAGGCGCCGCTTGTGGTGGCGGGCCTTGGGCCAGGGGTCGGGAAAGTAGACGCGCAGCCCGGCAAGACACTCGGCCGGCAGCATCTCCCGCAGCAGAATGATCGCGTCCCCGTTGGCGACGCGGACGTTGTCGAGGCCGGCGCGCTCGGCGAGGCCGAGGAGGTTGCCCTGGCCCGGGGTGTGCACGTCGACGGCGAGGATGCCGGTGTCCGGGTCGGCGGCGGCCATCTGGGCGGTGGCCTCACCCATGCCGAAACCGATCTCCAGGACGACGGGCAGGTCGGGGCGCGGCCCCTGCTCGTCGCCGAACAGCTCGGCGAGGTCGAGGGTGCGGAGCCCGTCGATGTCCAGCCCCCACGTGGGCCACAGCCGCCGCAGGGCGTCCCCCTGGCTGGTGGTCACCCGGCTCCGCCGGGGCTGGAAACTACGGATCCGCCGCTCGTGGTGCGACCCCGCGGGATCGGGCGAGGGGCCCCCGGGAAACCGAGGAGCCGCCGTGACCCGCCCCCCACCGCGCGGCGGTTCAGAGGCGTCGGTCCGGCCGGGACGACCGTCGGGAGCATCGGCGTTACGAGATGAGTCAGACACAGTGCCCCAATTTTACGCGCTGAGCCGCGGGGCGGGGGGCGTGAGGTGGACGACCTAGGGGCGCGGTGAACCGCGCGACCAGCCGAGACGGACCCGCACCCGGGAACGGGGCCGGTGGCGGGCCTCGCTGAGGGGTACGGGACTGAACGGCGGGCGCGAGGCGGACTACCTAGGGGCGCGGGAAACTGCGCGACCAGCCCACACGGACCCGCACCCGGGACGGAACAGGCCCTCAGTTCCCCTCCGCATCCCGCAACGCGGAAACCGCCCGCCGGGCAACCTCCCTGCCGATCGGCAGAGACGCCGTCGCGGCCGGCGAGGGCGCGTTCAGAACGTGCACCGCCCGCGCCCCCTCCCGTATGAGGAAGTCGTCGACCAACGTCCCGTCCCGAAGCACCGCCTGCGCCCGCACCCCCGCAGGCGCAGCCACGAGATCATCGGCCCGCACGGCGGGCAACAACCTCCGCACCGCCTCGGTGAACGCGGACTTGGACGCGGACCGCCGCAGCTCCCCCGCCCCGTACCGCCAGTGCCGCCGCGCCATGTGCCAGGACCCGGGCCACCCGATCGTCCCGGCGAGCTCACGGGGCCGGACGACCGACCACCCGTACCCCTCCCGCGCCAGCGCCGGCACCGCGTTCGGCCCCACGTGGACGCCGCCGTCGATGCCCCGCGTGAGGTGGACGCCGAGGAAGGGGAACGCCGGATCGGGCACGGGATAGACGAGGCCCCGCACCAGCTCGGGCCTGGCCAGCTCGAAGTACTCCCCCCGGAACGGCACGATCCGCATCTCGGGGTCGTCCCCGGTGAGCCGCGCGATCCCGTCGCAGTGCAGCCCCGCGCAGTTCACGAGGACCTTGCCGCGCACGACGGCCCCGTCGGCGGTGAGGACGGCGACGCCCCGGTCGGCGCGGCGGTCGATCCGGACGACCTCGCCCCGGACGCCGTACCGGATCTCCGCCCCGGACGCCTCGGCCAGGCGCGCGGCCACCGTGCCGTAGTCACACGTCCCGGTCGTGCCGACGTGGATCGCGGCGAGTCCGCGGACCTCCGGTTCGTACTCGGTGATCTGCGCGGGCCCCAGCTCGCGCACCGGAATGCCGTTCTCCCTGCCGCGCTGGACCAGCGCGTGCAGCCGCGGCAGCTCGTCCCGCTCCGTGGCGACGATGAGCTTGCCGGTGACCTCGTGCGCGACGCCGTACTCCGCGCAGAACTTGACCATCTCGGCGGCGCCACGGACCGCGTACCGCGCCTTGAGGGAGCCCGGGCGGTAGTAGATCCCGCTGTGGATCACGCCGCTGTTGCGGCCCGTCTGGTGCCGGGCGGGGCCCGCCTCCTTCTCCAGAACCGTGACCCGCGTGCCGGGAGTGGTGCGCGTGAGGGCATACGCCGTCGCGAGCCCGACGATCCCGCCGCCGATCACCAGCATGTCGCAGTCGTACGCGACCTTCTTCACCGCGCCTCACCTCCCACCACAGATACTGCCCTGCGCCACTGACAACGCCGCCAAACCTCGGACGCCGGATCCTTGCCGCCCCGTAACCGACGCCCACCCAAGGGTTCACCCACGACCGGGCGGCCGTGACCGGCGCGAGCGCGACCGGGTACCAGGTCGGCGCAGGGACTACGCCGGAGCCATCAGCAGAGGCCGCGCCCGCTCCCGCAGCTCGACCACCCGCGGCTCGTCCCCGTACGGCTCCAGCCGGTGCAGCAGATCCTTCACGTACTCCGTGGTCCGCGCGGACGAGATCCGCCCGGCGACCTCAAGGGCACGCGTCCCCTGCTCGCACGCCGCGTCGAGGTTCCCGGACTCCAGCTCGGCGACGGCCGACACCACGAGCCGCAGGCCGTGCGAGCGCACGAACTCCTCCGTGGGGCGGGACAGCGCCTGCTCCGTGAAGCGCCGCACCTGCCGCGGCGCCTTCAGGTCGCGGTAGCACTCGGCGGCGTCGGCGGCGAAGCGGTCGTAGGAGTAGAAGCCGAGCCACGACGGGTCGTTGTCACCGTCACGGGCCCGCTCCAGCCAGCCCTCGGCGGCCCGCAGCGCCGCCCCCGCGGCCTGCGCGTCGTTGGCACGCGCGTGTGCCCGTGCCTCGACGAGGCGGAAGAAGCTCATCGTGCGCGCGGTCGCAAGACCCCTGTTCCGTTCCAGCGCGGCCTGCGCGAGGTCGACTCCCTCGTCCCCGAAGCCGCGGTAGGTCGCCTGGAGGGACATGGACGCCAATACGTACCCCCCGAGGGGGACGTCCGCCGCCGCGCGCGCGAGCCGCAGCGCCTGGATGTAGTAGCGCTGGGCGGCCTCCTGCTGGCCCGTGTCGAAGGCCATCCAGCCGGCCAGGCGCGTCAGCTCGGCGGAGGCTCCGAAGAGGGCACGTCCGACCTCGTCGGAGTACGAGCCGAGCAGCAGCGGCGCCGCCTCCACCCGCAGACACTCGGGGACCATCGAGGAGCGCCAGTCGCCGCCGCCGTACTTGGAGTCCCAGCGGCGCGCGTCCTCGGCCGCCTCCCGCAGCTTCAGTACGTCGCTGTGGCCGACCTTCATCGGCGCGCCGCCGTCGTCGGCGTGCACGGGGTCGCGGGGCACCTCGCGCGTGACGTCACGCGCGACGGAGCTGTCCGCTGGGGTTATCAGCCAGCGTGAGGCGGGCGTCGCGTAGGCACTGACGGCGAAGGAGCCGGCCAGGGACTGCCAGATCCCGCCGCCGCCCGCTCGCCGGCCCGCCAGATCGAGGCGGTACAGCTCGGTCGCGGACTTCACCGCCGCCCCCACGTCGCGCGGGAAGGCGAGGCCCACCTCCGGAGCGGGGTCGGCGTCCGCGAGGCCGATCTCGTGCAGCGGCACCGGGCGGCCGAGCTTCTGCCCGATGGCCGCCGCGATCAGGTGCGGGGCGGCGCCCTGCGGCACCATGCCCTTGGACACCCATCGGGCCACCGACGTCTTGTCGTAACGGAGCGTCAACCCGCGTTGGGCGCCGAGGTCGTTGACCCGGCGCGCGAGTCCCGCATTGCTGATTCCCGCGAGGGCGAGAACGGTGCCGAGCTTTTCGTTCGGCCCGCGTTGCTCCCTGGACATGCGCCACCCCTCGACACAGACGGCTGCCGGGCAGCGGCTGGACCGCACACGGCATTCGTGCCGTGTTCCCCGGGGGCGGTGGCCGGAAAGTCGGCCGCAAGCGCGTTTGGCCGATCCTCCAGGTATATGCCTCCGCGAAAACAACAGCACACACAGCGTAGTTCGCCGCATCCCAAGCGTTAAGAGCCCCAGTTCCGGATGGCGAGATTGTTGTCCGTACGTAGGTGCCTCGGCGGCGATGCGTGCTCCCGTCGTGTGGCCGTGCGCCCGTGCGTGCGCTCTTCTCCGGCCATGGCGGGAGGACTTCCATTGGCGATGCGTGGGTCGGCCCGCTGCGCTGGAGTCAGTGGGCTGGGGGACACCGCCGCCTCCATCCCCGCGGGCGGCGGACCGGTCCGGGAGGCGAACACCGCCTCCCGGGCTGTGTGTTGCCTTCGAACGGTTCCCTTCCGGGGCCGCGCCAGGCCGATTTGGCCGAAAACCACCCGTGTACAGAATCCGGCATAACGCCCATGACGGCGGTGTGCGCATGTGTCCGAGCGCGGTGTGCGCGTGCGTTCGGGTACGGCGTACGCCTGCTCCCGGGTGCGGCGCAGGCGTGCGCCTGTGACGGCTGAACGTGCCGAGCGCACAAGCCCGCACACCCCCTGTGCGCGGGCCCCGCACGAGCACCCGGGCGCTCCCCGGAAGTCTCACCAAGAAGCAGGGCACCGTTCTGCCCTCAACTACCGCTCACCTGGGGCGCATTCCAGGGGGCGCAAGCCGTCCCGTAGCCCTTCCCGCACGCCTCCTTCGTGGCAGCATGGGACCCCAGTTCTTCGGTGTACTGGTCGGCCGTGCCCGGCGGCGCTTCGCCGACGGCCCGTCCACAGCCTGTGGAGGCAGCGATGCGGTGGTTGGTGGGGTGGAGCAGTACCGCCGCGAGATCCTCGACGGTGGGCTCGGCCGGGGCCACCGGTGAGGACGGCCGGACCGTCCATCCCGTGGGTTCCCAACTCCTGTGGGGCGACCCGGATCCGCTCTGGGCGGTCGGCGACTGGCGGGCCGACGAAGTACGGACAGTGACGGCCGACGAGCAGACCCGCATCGCCGTCCTCGGCACCTGCGGAGCCTCCGACGAGGAACTCAGGGTCGGCCTCCTCGCCGCACGCGGCGGCGCCCTGCGCCACCTGACCGCATGGTCCGGCAGCTACACGGCGGTCGTCCAGGTCGGCCGCCGCGTCATGGTCGCCGGCGACCTCGCGGGCGCCCGCCCCGTCTTCTACACCCCCTGGGCCGACGGCACGGCCTACGGAACCGCAGCCCTGCCGCTCGCCGACCTCATCGAGGCCCACCTGGACATCGGCCACCTCGCGGCGCTGCTCGCCGCCCCCGACGTACCCGAGGCCCTGCACGACTCCACTCCGTACCAGGGCGTGCGGCGCGTGCCCCCGGGGCACGCGCTGATCCTGCGCGCGGGCGCACGGGAGATCGCCGGGTACGAACCGGTGGCCTCGCTGGCCGTCGCCGCGGCCCCCACCGACCCCGACAGCGCGGTCGACGGCGTCCGCGAGGCCCTCGTCGACGCGGTACGCGCCCGCCTCACCGCCCCCCGCCACGTACCCGGCACCGACATGGACCCCGGCCCGGTGCCCGGCATGGGCCCCGCCGAACGGCGCGCGGCCCGCGGCATGCCGGTGCCCGGCATCGGAGCCGACCTCTCCGGAGGACCCGCCTCGGGAACCCTCGCCCTCCTCGCGGCCGGACTGCCCGGGATGCCCGGCACGGTGCTCGGCCACGGCACCGGAGCGGGGGAGCGGCTGCTCGCCGTCACCTTCAACGACCTGGTCGTCAACGGCAGGGAGGCCGAACTGGAGCGGGCCGGCGCCATCGCCGCCAACCCGCGCCTGCACCACGTGGTCGTCGCGGCGGGCGAGGACGCGCTGCCCTACGCCGACCTGGACGGACCCCTCACGGACGAGCCGAGCGCCGTCCTGGTGGCCGCCCAACGCCACCGCGCCCGGCTCTCGTCGGGCAGCGCCGACCACTTCACCGGCTACGGCGCCCGGCAGGTCCTAGACGCCCACCCGGCCCGCCTCGCCGACCTCCTGATGGACCGCAAACGACGCCACATGGTGCGCCCCGTGGCGGCGCTTGCGAAGGCCGACGGCTCGGTGCTGGTCCCCGCGCGCGTGTACGGCGCCGCCCGCAAGCTCGCCCGCATGCCGCACCGCGCGGGCGTCGACTCGCTCGCCGAGCGCCTGTTGCAGCGCCGCTTCGACGAACCCGGCGGAGCCGTGGGCGCGTCACTCGCCGCCCTCGCGTGGGCCAGGCCCGGCCCCGCCGCACGCTGGCTGACCGGCGAGGCCCTCGCTGAAGTATCGGTTCGCCTGCATGACACCACCATGCGTCCCGGCGGGCCGGGACAGCGGCCCGGCGAGTTCCGCGCGCGGGCGGCCCTCGCCCGGCACGCCGCGGACCTGCGCGTCCTGGAACAGGCGGCCGAGGTGCGCTTCCAGCGCCTGCACGCGCCCTTCCTGGACAACCAGGTCGTCCGCGCCTGCCGGGCGCTCCCCGAAGCCCTGCGCGTACAACCCGGGGCGCGGGCCTCGATCCTGCGCACCGTCCTCGAAGGCGCCGGGGTCGCCGAACTGCCCTCCGGCTGGGGCGCCCCCTCCCACGCCTCGAACGCGGCGGCCGCCCGCACCGGGCTGCGCATGGCGGTCGACGACCTCATCGCCCTCTTCGACACCCCGCTGCTCGCCCAGGCAGGCCTGGTCGAGGCCCGCGTGGTCCGCAAGGCCCTGCGCTCGGCCGCCGAAGGGGAACCGCTCCCGCTGGACGGCCTGGCCGACCTGGTCTCCACCGAGCTGTGGCTGCGGCGACTCCTGTCGCGAAGAGGAACGTGCTGGACGGGGACTCCAGCACGGCAACGAGCTGTTCCCACGGGGAGTGTGGTTCCGCAAAGGGGAGCCCTAGGAGCGGGGCGCTGACGGGCCCGGCGACGCGCGCCTCGAAAGAAAGCACGCGCCCTCGTGCACCCGGGCGGGGAGAATGACGAGGTGCGGTACCGAATCCTGGGCGCCACCGAGGCGTACGACGACCAAGGCGCCCCTCTGTCCGTAGGGGGCCAGCGGCTGCGTGCCCTGCTCGCCGCCCTCGCGCTCCAGGCGAACCGCACGGCGACCGTCGGCGCGCTCATCGAAGAGGTCTGGGCGGGAGAGCCGCCGGCCGACGCCCCCGCCGCGCTCCAGGCCCTGGTGGGCCGCCTGCGCCGGGCCATCGGCAAGGACGCCGTCGTGTCCGCACCCGGCGGCTACCGCCTGGCCGTGCCCCCCGACGACGTCGACCTGTACCGCTTCGAGCGCCTCGCGCGCGAGGGAAGGGCGGCCCTGGACGGCGGCGACCCGGCCCTCGCCGCCCGCACCCTGCGCGACGCGCTCGCCCTGTGGCGCGGCCCCGCCCTCGCCGACCTGTCCGACCGCGCCGCCGCGGCGCGCCCCGAGGCACAGCGCGCGGAGGCCGTCCGTACCCGCATCGAGGCGGACCTCGCCCTCGGCCGCGCCCCCGACGTCGTACCGGAACTGCGCGAGCTGACCTCCTCCCAGCCGTACGACGAGGCACTGCGCGCCCTGCTCATCCGCGCCCTGCGCGACTCCGGCCGCGGAGCCGACGCCCTCGCCGCCTACGAAGAAGCCCGCCGCGCCCTCGCCGACGGCCTCGGCACCGACCCGGGCCCGGAACTGCGCGCGCTGCACGCCGCATTGCTCGCGGGCCCGGACCTGCCCCGGCAGGAACCGGCGAGTCGGGGACAGCGGCAGGCGAGCCACGGACGGCAGGACGCGAGTCGGGGGCAACGGCAGGCGAGTCAGGGACAGACGTACGCGAATCAGGGACAGTCACACCCGAGTCAGGGGCAGACGTACGCGAGTCAGGGACCCCGGCACGCCGACCACAGTCAGCAGCAGGCCCAAGCAGAGCCGGCACATCGACCGCCGCTGGACCAACAGCAGCCGCAACCCCAGCGGGCGGGACGCACCGACCCGAACGGCAACATCCGCACCCGCCT
Organism: Streptomyces venezuelae; assembly: GCF_008642315.1. Taxonomy (NCBI): domain Bacteria; kingdom Bacillati; phylum Actinomycetota; class Actinomycetes; order Kitasatosporales; family Streptomycetaceae; genus Streptomyces; species Streptomyces venezuelae. The sequence continues at coordinate 4,770,628 of NZ_CP029192.1, forward strand.
GACCTCGTTCGTCGGCCGGGAACCCGAACTCGACGCCATCCGTTCAGACTTGCTAGGAGCCCGCCTCGTCACCCTCACCGGACCGGGCGGCTCCGGCAAGACCCGCCTCGCCGAGGAAGCCGCCGCCGGGCATCCGCAGGCATGGCTGGCCGAGCTCGCCCCGCTCGACCACCCCGAGGCGGTGCCCGGCGCTGTCGTCAGCGCGCTCGACCTGCGCGAGACCGTCCTGATGACCAGCGAACTGACCACCTCGCAGGACGACCCGGTCGCCCTGCTCGTCGAGTACTGCGCACCGCGCAGCCTGCTCCTGCTCCTTGACAACTGCGAACACGTGATCGGCGCCGCCGCCGAGCTCGCCGAGACCCTCCTCACGCACTGCCCGGGTCTCACCATCCTCGCCACCAGCCGCGAACCCCTGGGCGTGCCGGGCGAAGCGGTCCGCCCCGTGGAGCCGCTCCCGCCCGACCCGGCACACCGCCTGTTCACCGAGCGGGCCGTCGCGGTGCGGCCCGGCTTCGACCCGGAGGCGGACGCCGAGGCCGTCGCCGAGATCTGCCGCCGTCTCGACGGACTGCCGCTCGCCATCGAACTGGCCGCCGCCCGCCTGCGGCTGCTCACCCCGCGCCAGATCGCCGACCGCCTCGACGACCGCTTCCGTCTCCTGACCAGCGGAAGCCGCACGGCCCTGCCCCGCCAGCAGACCCTGCGGGCCGTCGTCGACTGGTCGTGGGAGCTCCTCGACGAGGCCGAGCGGGCCGTGCTGCGCGAGGCGTCCGTCTTCGCGGGCAGCTGGGACCTCCCCGCCGCGGAGGCCGTGTGCACCGCGCCCGCCACCGACCTCATCGGCGCACTCGTCGACAAGTCCCTGGTGGTCGCCGTCCCCTCCGCGAGCCCCGGCGGCGGCATGCGCTACCGCCTCCTGGAGACCATCCACGAGTACGCGACCGAGCGCGCCACCGAGACCCCCGACCTGCTCGCCGCGGCGGAGGCCCGCCACGCGGGGTACTTCCGGGAACTCGTCGCCCGCGCCGAGCCCCTGCTCCGCTCCGCGGAGCAACTCCCGTGGATCAGCCGCCTGGAGACGGACCTCGACAACATCCGGGCCGCACTGCAGCGCACCGCCGAGGCCGGTGACGCGGCGGGCGCCATCGACATGGCGCTGAACACGGGATGGTTCTGGTGGCTGCGCAACTACCGCAGGGAGGGCGCCGACTGGATGGCCCGCGTGCTGGAACTCGCGCCGCCCGGCCTCCCCGCCGAGGACGACCCCCTCTACTGGCCGTGGATGCGGCTCAAGCTGCTGCACCTGTGCCTGGTCGCGGAGTCCAGGCCCGCGGACTCGCCGGCCCACCACGAGGAGTGGACCGACTCGGCGCTCGTGGAGGGGCTGCGCGCCGCCTTCTCGCAGCCCCTGCCCGAGACCGCGCGCTTCCCCGGGCTGCTCTGGCCGTTCACCATCTTCTTCACCGGCGGTACCCACGAGGACGCGCTGGTCCCGCTGAACCGGACGGTCGAGAACTGCCGTCGCCACGGCGAGGACTGGGACCTCGGCGTCATCCTCATGTTCCGCACGCACATGGCCGTCGACATGCCGGGCAACCTCTCCGGCGTCGACGAGGACCTGGCGGAGCTGCGGGAGCTGAGCCGCCGGGTCGGCGACCGCTGGATGCGCGCCCAGGTGTGCAGTGCGGCGGGCGAGGCGGCCATGGCCCGCAGCAACCACGAAGAGGCCCGCGTCGAGTACGAGGAAGCGCTGCGCCTCGCCTATGAAGTGGGGGCGTTCGCCGAGTCCTCGTTCCTGCTCGCCCGGCTCGCCGAGGTCGCCTACCGCGAGGGCGACCGGGACGTGGCGACGAAGGTGCTCGACGAGGCACGCCGGGAGGCCGATCGGTACGGGGTGACGGACTCACGCGCCTTCGTACGGCTCCTCGGGGCGCTGATCGCCCTGGACGAGGGGGACATCGACACGGCCCGCGCGCTGTGCGAGGCATCGCGGGCCGAGTCCGAGTACGGCACGCCGCCCCCGCAGTTCAGCGTCGCCCTGAGCGCCATGGAGTCCCGTGTCGTCGCGGCCGAGTCCGGTCCCGCCACGGGACTGCCCATCATCACCGGCGCTGTGCGCGAAGCGGTGGAGACCCGGTGCTCCGAGGTGATCGTCGCGTCGCTGGTGGACGGCTCCGCGGCGCTGCTGAGCGACCTCGGCGAGCACACGCGCGCGGCCCGCGTCCTCGCCGCCGGCACCACCCTGCGCAACGGCAACGTGCGGCCCCACCCGGAGGACGCGCAGGCGGACCGCGTGGAACGCGCGGCCCTGACGGCGCTCGGCCCGGCCGCGTACGAGCGGGAGCGTGCCGCGGGCGGCGCGCTGACGACGGACGAGGTGCTCGCGGAGCTGGAGCTCGCGGTAGGGGCCGTCGGAGACGCGAGCACCTAGGGCCCGTGTCGGAAGTCCCGCCTGCCCCGCGGGCGGACGACGGGACTTCCGACACAGGCCCTAGCGGCAGGTCATGCGTGACTGCGCCCAGTCCGCGAGCGCCGTCGTGTCGAACGGCGTATGGGGTTCGACGACGAGCCTGACCGTCCTGCGCCCACTCAGGTCCACATGCACCGGCACCGCCGGGTCACCGCCCTTGACCAGCGGGGACTGCCACAACCGAGCCCCGTCCCCGTACACGGAGAAGCGCACCTTGCCGAGGCCCATCGTCATGTCGTCGACACCGACGACCGCGTCGTACGTCGAGCAGCTGCGGTTGAGGTCGATGGTGACGGAGGACCGGCCGTGCACGGTCACGCCGTGGGAGTACCGCTTGTCGCCGACCGACAGGCCCCAGCGCTGCCACACCCAGCTGCTCTCGGTGAGCCGCATCTCGGGCTTCGTGCCGTCGCCGGTGACGCCGTACTTCAGCTCGTTCCACTGGTAGACCCTGGGGGCAGGCGGCGGCGGGGGCGGCGGCTTCGGGGTCGGCTTCGGCTTCGGAGGGGTCGGTTTCGGCTTCGGGGCGGGCGGCGGCGTGGGCTTCGGCCGCGGCTTCTCCTCGGCGGGAGGCTTCGGCTTCGGCGTGGGGGTGGGAGTGGGCTTCGGGGTCGGTTTCGGGGCGGGCGGCGGCGGCTTCGGCTTGGCCTCCGGCTTCTCGGGCGGCGGCTTCCGCGGCACGACCGACTCGGAGACCACGGGTTCCTTGGCCGGCGGCGGGTCCGCCTTCGGCTTGCCGCCCCCTCCGGTGAGGGCGATCGCCGCCGCGACCCCGGCCGCCACGACGACGCCCGCCGCGATACCGGCCTTCGCGGGCGCGCCGAGCCCCTCGGACGCGGCGGCACCACCCGCCGCGGACCCGCCCGTCGACCCGCCTGCCGCGGCCGCGCCCGCGGCCCCCGCGGCACCCGCTCCGACGGTGCCGCCGCCGACGAGCGCGGCCACCTTCGCGTACCCGGCGGCACCGAACCAGCCGATGACGGCGATCGGCACGACCGCGGGAATCCCGCTCGCGACGTCCTTGATCTGCCCGGCGGCGAGCCGGCACTTCGCGCACTCCTCCAGGTGCTTGCGCAGGCCACGCTCGGCGCGGGTGCGCAGACCGCCGCGCGCGTAGGCCCCGAGCCGGTCGGCGTAGCGCGCGCACTCCTCGCTCTCGGTGAGCGTGGCGCTGACGTGCGCCTGGAGGTAGGCCTGTTTGAGTCCCTCGCGGGCGCGGCTCGCGAGCACACGCGTGCCGTTCGCGTCGAGGCCGAAGAGCGTGGCGACGTCGCTGGGCGACTCGTCCTCGACCTCCGTGTGCCACAGCACGGCCTGCCAGCGCTCCGGCAGGCTCCGGAAGGCCTGCATGGCCATCGACTGCTCGGCCTCGTGCATCGCGCGGACGTCCGCGCCCAGATCCAGGGTGGCGTCGTCGGAGACCTCGGTGCCCCGCGCGGCCTGCGCGGCGAACACCGCGAAGTCGTCGACCAGATGCTCGCGCTTCGCCGACTTCGTCCAGCCGGCGGCGACCCGGCGCACGGTGGTGAGCAGATAGGCGCGCACGGCGTGCTCGGGCCCGCTGCCGCCGCGCACCGCCTGCAGCATGCGGGCGAACACCTCGGCGGTGAGGTCGTCGGCGGTGTGGGCGTCACGGCAGCAGGTGCGGGCGTAGCGCCGCACGGCCTCGGCGTGGCGGCGGTACAGCTCCTCGTACGCCGAGTCGTCGCCCGAGCGCATCCGCGCGATCAGGTCGGCGTCGGGAACCGGTGTCTCGGCGCCTCCCGGAACCGAGGCACCCGCGCCGCCCTCGCGCTGCGGAGGCACGCTCGGGCCACCCGCGTCGGCGGCGCTGACGGGACCTCCCGCACCGCTGTCGGGACCGTCCTGGGACGCCTCGTCCCGACCGTCAACACTCATCGCGGAACGCCCCCGGTTGCACACTCAGACCCGACCACCGGGAAAGCGTGCCACACGGTCGTGCCACGGCCGAGAGGGAAGACGTTCAACCACCCGTCCGGGGCGACTTCCCGCAATCGAGCACTACCGTTCACCCATTCGGGGAAGGTTCAACGTCCTTCGCGCACCGTGGAGTTGAACCTTCCGCCGCCTGGGCGCCGTGCACAACCGCCCCGGAGCCGAGCGGCGACGATCCGAACGGTTACGCGGGCCGCGACCGCAGACCCTCCAGCAGGATGTCGAGAAGCCGCGACGAGGCCGCCGCCTGCTGTGCCGCGTCCGGCAGCGAGGGCGCCGCCGTGGCGATCACCAGCAGGACGTCGGACACCGTCACGTCCGCCCGCAGCTCGCCCGCCTCACGGGCCCGCTCCACGAGACGGCCGACGACGTCGAGGAGCGTCGCCGCTCCCGTGTCGTCACCCAGGGAGGCCGACTCCTCGATGGGCGCCTGGCGCTGTTCGACGAGACGCAGGTCGGGGGAGTCCGTGGCCGGCTGCCGCTGCTGCGGCACCCGCACCTCGTCCTCCTCGGCGCCGTCCTCGACGCTCACCCGCAGCACCTGCGGCGGCAGCAGCCGGCCCGCACCCGATGCCACGGACGTCCGCAGGAAGCGCGACAGCGCCGACCACGGCTCGTCCTCCTGCCCGAGCGCCGCACGCGCCTGGTCGGTCAGCCGGGAGGTCTCCTCCTCGGCTATCCGCCTGACCAGCACGTCCTTGCTCGGGAAGCGGCGGTAGACCGTGCCGACCCCGACCCGCGCGCGGCGCGCCACGTCTTCCATCGGCGCGCCGTAACCCAGCTCGCCGAAGACTTCGCGCGCCGCCCTCAGTACATGTTCGAGATTGCGCTGTGCGTCGACACGCAGCGGTGTCGTGCGCGCTCCTTCCCCCATGTCGCGTCCGTTCCCGACCGGGCCGACGGCTGATGCCGACACGGCAGCGGAAGTCCAGTGAGTCTCCTGAATGTGCATACGCGTTCCCCCGGTAATGACGTCTCCCCCCGGAGACACTCCCCGCCATTGACTACCGAAGTGTGAGGAGCGAGCCCTTCCACGAGCCGGAAAACCGGCCCGACGAGCGCATCCCCCGACACCCCGACGTCACACGAACATAGTTGAGCGGGGGTCAATTCAGAAGAGGCGGGTTCCGCACGGCGTGCCCCCCGATCGGAGTATGCGCCCTTTCCGGCCTTCCCCCACCCCTCTTCTCCGCTCTCTTCGCCCCCGCTGACCTGCACACCTGGCACACCCGACAGGAGAAATCCGGGGTACTCCCGCGCACCGCTCCCGGTCACACAAATTGCCGGGCCTGTGGACAAACGCCGAAGCCGGGTGCGTCATGGGATGGTGAAGGCTGCGATCTCCCGGGGGACGACCCCCGTGCCCCCGGACTGTGTACGCATTCTCGTCGTCGGCGGTGGCTACGTCGGCATGTACACCGCGCTGAGACTCCAGCGAAAGCTGAAACGCGAGCTCAAGCGGGGTGAGGTCGAGATCGTCGTGATCGCCCCCGATCCTTATATGACGTATCAACCGTTCCTGCCCGAAGCCGCCGCGGGATCCATTTCGCCGCGCCACGTCGTCGTGCCGCTCCGCCGCACCCTCGACCAATGCCGCATCGTCATCGGCGAGGTCGAATCGGTCGATCACGCCAAGCGCACCGCGACCTTCACCACCCTCGCCACCGAGGAAGAGGGCACCGGATCCGTCCAGATCGCGTACGACGAACTCGTCATGGCCCCCGGATCCATCGCCCGCACCCTCCCGGTGCCCGGACTCGCCGAGTACGCCATCGGCTTCAAGACCGTCGAAGAGGCCATCGGCCTGCGCAACCACGTCATCGAACAGATGGACATCGCCTCCTCCACGCGCGACCCCGCGATCCGCGACGCCGCCCTGACCTTCGTCTTCGTGGGCGGCGGTTACGCGGGTGTCGAGGCGCTCGGCGAACTGGAGGACATGGCGCGCTACGCGTCCCGGTACTACCACAACATCAAGGCCGAGGACATGAAGTGGATCCTCGTCGAGGCGACGGGCCGCATCCTGCCCGAAGTCGGCGAGGAAATGGGCAAGTACACGGTGCGCGAGCTGCGAAGGCGCAATATCGACGTACGCCTGGAGACCCGTCTCGAATCGTGCGAGGACCGCGTGGCCGTCCTCAGCGACGGCGCGCGCCACCCCACCCGCACCGTCGTATGGACCGCGGGCGTCAAGGCGCACCCCGTGCTCGCCGCCACCGACCTGCCGTTGAACGAACGCGGCCGCCTCAAGTGCACCGCACAGCTGTCCGTCGACGGCGCCCCGCACGCGTGGGGCGCGGGCGACGCGGCCGCCGTCCCCGACGTCACCGCGGACGAGCCGGGCACGGAGTGCGCACCCAACGCCCAGCACGCGGTGCGCCAGGCCAAGGTCCTCGCCGACAACATCGTCGCCACCCTGCGCGAGCGCCCTCTCCAGGAGTACGAGCACAAATACGTCGGCTCCGTGGCCTCCCTGGGACTGCACAAAGGTGTCGCGCACGTCTACGGACGCAAGCTGAAGGGCTACCCTGCCTGGTTCATGCACCGCGTCTACCACCTGAGCAGAGTGCCGACCATCAACCGCAAGTCCCGAGTGCTCTCCGAATGGACCCTGTCCGGCCTGTTCAAACGCGAGATCGTCTCCCTGGGATCGCTCGAACACCCCCGCGCGGAGTTCGAACTCGCGGCCGGTGGGGAGCGCCCGAAGGAGTCCTCCTGACCGGAGTCAGGAACTCCCCGCACAGGGACGGCGTCTGACGGATGTCAGTCCGTTCGGTCAGACTGTTCGTGTGACCATGGGCAGGCCGTCAGGCCGACACCAGGGACGTCCGCTCTCGACATGCTGTGTTCCCGATCCAGAAGCGACACCACGAGGCCTACCGCAGTGAACTTCACGCGCTGGAGCGCCCGGCTCCCCGGAACGCAGCGCCGCGCAGCAGCGCGGACCGAACAAGCGGTCTCCACGGCACCGCGCGGGGACGGCTCCGTCCCCGCGGCCCGCGCCGAGCGGCCCACCGGGGTGGGCGAACCCCTCCCACCGGGCGGCGCCGTCGGCCTCACAGGACCCGACGGCATCGAGGAACTGCCCGTCCGCGAGGTGCTCGACCGCATCCCGGCCCTCGTCGCCCTGGTGCACGGCACCGACCACCGCATCGCGTACGTCAACGACGCGTACGCCGCCGCCTTCGGCCCCCGGCCCGTCGGCGAACCCGCGCGCGTGGCCCTGCCCGAACTGACCGAGCTGGGCCTGCTCTCGCTGCTCGACCAGGTCCTGCGCAGCTCGAAGCCGCGCACCGTCAAGTCCCGCAAGGCGGCCTCCGGCCGGTCGTACACGTTCACGTGCACCCCCGTCACGCTGCCGCTCGGCGGCTCCGCGGCGGGACCCGAAGAGGGCAGCGGCGTCCTGGTGTTCGCCGCGGACGTCACCGACCACGCCGAGGCCGCCGAACGCCTGCGCACCAGCGAACGCGCCCAGCGCGAGACCGCCGTCACCCTCCAGAAGTCCCTGCTGCCCCAGGAGTTGGAGCAGCCGGACGACCTGCGCATCGCCGCCACCTACCAACCGGGCGGCACCGAGGCGGCGGTCGGCGGCGACTGGTACGACGTGATCACCCTCGGCGGCGGCCGCACCGCCCTCGTCATCGGCGACGTGATGGGCCGCGGGGTGCGCGCGGCCGCCGTCATGGGCCAGCTCCGCACAGCCGTCCGGGCCTACGCCCGCCTGGACCTCCCCCCGCACGAGGTCCTGCAGCTCCTGGACGGCCTCGCCACCGAGATCGACCCCAGCCAGATCGCCACGTGTGTCTACGCGGTGCACGACCCGAACGAAGGAAGCCTCGTCTACGCATCGGCGGGACACCTCCCCATCCTCGTGCGCGACGAGAACGGCACGATCCACCGCGCGGAGGAGCCCACCGGGCCCCCGCTCGGCACCGGAGGCTGGCTGCACACCTCGGGCTCCGTCCCCCTCGGCCCCGGCTCCACCGCCGTCCTCTACACGGACGGCCTCGTCGAACGCCGCAGCGAGGACATCGACGAAGGCGTCGCCGCACTGGAACGCGCCCTCGCCGGCGCCACCGGCACACCCCAGGTGGTGTGCGACCGCCTGATCCGCGCCCTGGGAGTGACGGCCGACCACGACGACGACGTGGCCGTCCTGGTCCTCCAGCACCCGGCCCGTGCCGGAGGCGACGCCGAGCTGTTCAGGAACGCCGCCCTGGAACTCCTCGGCGGCGTGGAAGCCGCTCCACGCGCGCGTGCCTTCGCCACGGGAGTCCTCGCCAGCTGGCGCTTCTCCCCGGAACTCCACGACCTGGGAGTCCTCGCGGCCAGCGAACTGGTCGCGAACTCCCTCCAGCACGGCACCCCGCCGATGCGTCTGCGTCTGCGTCGCACCGACCGCAGGCTGATCATCGAGGTCACCGACGGCGACGACCACCTGCCGCGCCGCCGCCGCGCCGAACCGGCGGATGAGGCGGGACGCGGCATCGCCATCGTCGCGACGATCGCGTCGAACTGGGGCTCGCGCCGCACACCGGGCGGCGGCAAGGCCGTCTGGTGCGAGTTCGCGCTCCCCAAGTAGACGTATGGACGTCGAGCAGACGTTCAGGCGTGCGCGGTCTCCGGCTCGGCCGGGGCCGGGCCGCCCTGCGCCACCACTGGGCTTTTGGCCAGCGAAGGCTGGTTCTGCAGCGGCGTGAGCCGACGCCCCAGCCGCACCGCGAGCACCGTGATGCCCAGCGAGAACAGAACGAACGTCACGATGTACGGGACGTGCAGCGCGGCACCCATCGGCCCGCCCACGGCCGGACCGACCGCGAGGGCCAGCTGCTTCACCAGGGCGAAGGCCGAGTTGTACTGACCGACCATGCCGCCCGGCGCCAGGTCGGCGACCAGCGGCGCCACGGTCGGCGACAGCATCGCCTCACCGAGCCCGAAGAGGGCGTACGTCGAGATGAACGCGGCGGTCGCCATCGCCTGGCTGCCGTGCCCGACGCCCGCGTACCCGGCGAGCAGCCACGCGAAGGCCCAGATCAGACCGACGGCCGCGATCACACGGGACCGCTTGCGCCGCTCGACGAACTTCAGGACGGCGAACTGCGCGATCACGATCATGGCCGTGTTGGCGGCCAGCGCGATGCCGAGCGTCGACGCCGAGATGCCCGCGGCCTCCACGCCGTACGCGGAAAGCCCCGACTCGAACTGCCCGTAGCAGGCGAAGAAGATCACGAAGCCGAGCACGCACAGCTGCACCATGGCCTTGTGCTTCAGGAGCGCCCGCATGCCGCCCCGCGGAGCGGAGGCGTCCTTCGGCATCGCGTCCTGGATGGACGGCGCGTGCGGCAGCCGCACGGTCAGCGCGATGCCCGCGAGCACCAGGAACATCACGGACTCGATGGAGAACAGCAGCGTGAAGCTGCTCGGACGGCTCTCGTCGACGATCTGCCCGCCGATGAGACCACCGATGCCGAGGCCCAGGTTCTGCAGGAAGAACTGCATCGCGAAGGACCGCGTACGGGTGGCCGGCGTCGAGGACCAGACGATCATCGTGGCCAGCGCCGGCTGCATGACCGCCGTACCGGCACCGAGCAGCGCCGCCGAGAGGATCGCCGTCGGCTCGCTGTTCGCGAAGCCGAGCGCGATCGCGCCCACAGAGGCGACACCCGCCGCTCCCACGAGCACGGGCAGGGGGCCGCGACGGTCGATGACACGGCCGGTGATGGGCAGGACGATCAGCGCGGCCATGGCGAACGCGGCGAGCACGATGCCCGCCGCACTGGATCCAAGATCTCGCACCTGCGCCACATAGACGTAGAGGAACGGAACCGTGAACCCGATGCCGAACGCGCTCAGCGCGCTGCCTGCCTGAATACGACGCATCGCTGCGCCCATCGCCCTGGTCACTTTCACCTGCCTTGAGAGAGTCGTGTGATGGCTTAGAAGTGAAGACTTCGAAGCTAAAGTTCGAGACTAAACTGTACACACCGAAGGACTTCAATGCCAAGCGGGGCCGTGCCATACTCGGCCCATGGGTGACACCCCCGGCCCAAGTGAGCCGACACTTGAAGAGCAGATCGCCGCGTATCAGCGGGAGTTCCAGGACCTCGACCCCCAGGTCGAGGAGATCGTCTCGGCCCTCGGCCGCCTGAACCGCCGCATGAACGTCGCCTACGGCCGCCAGACGGCGACCCTCGGCATCAGCAACGCCGAGTGGGAGGTCCTCAAGGCGCTCGTCCTCTCCGGAGCCCCGTACCAAATGGGCCCCGGCGACCTGGCCAAGCGGCTCGGCCTCACGCCGGCCGCGATGACCCACCGGATCGACCGCATGGTGGCGGAGGGGCTGGTCACGCGGGACCGCGACGAGAACAACCGCGTCCGCGTCATCGTGGAGCTGACCGCGGAAGGCCGCGAGAAGTGGCTGGAGGCGATGCGGCTCGCCACGGTCTTCGAGGAGGACCTCCTCCAGGACCTGTCCCAGGAGGAGCGGGGCGCGCTGGGCGAGGTGCTGACCCGTCTTCTACGTCGGGTGGAGCACGCCCAGCCGGACGCGGGCGGACGCCTGACGGACCTGGACTGAAGCGGCCGGTCCCGCAGGACTGAGGGGCTGCTCGGCGGGGTACTGAGTGGGGTTGACAGCCACCTGCCCGATCCGTAGAGTTCTTCGGGTTGCCACGGAGCCGTAACGGTTCTGCGACAGCACCTCCCGCCGCGAGAAGCGGCAAACCAAACTCTGCACAACCTCCCAACGGAACCGATTCGGCATGCCCGAATTCAATTCCAGGACTCGATTATGAGTCGCCGGGAAAACACGCTAGAGTTTGAGACGTCGGAACGGCCCAACAGCCGCAAAGACAACCCACTCTGACTGGGAGTCAGGCCCGAAAGGATCTGATAGAGTCGGAACCGCCGGAAAGGAAAACGCAAAAGCCGAAAGGCCGGAGCGGGAACCGGAAAGGCACCGAGGAAATCGGACACGAAAGAGTCTGATAGAGTCGGAAACGCAAGAACAAAAGAAACACCGAAGGGGAGCGCCCGGAGGAAAGCCCGCAAGGGTGAGTACAAAGGAAGCGTCCGTTCCTTGAGAACTCAACAGCGTGCCAAAAGTCAACGCCAGATATGTTGATAACCCCGGCTCACTTCGGTGAGTTGGAGGTTCCTTTGAAAAAACACAGCGAGGACGCTGTGAACGGACGGGATTATTCCTCCCGACCGTTCCGCTCTCGTGTGTGAGCACCGGATTACCGGTACACATTCACGGAGAGTTTGATCCTGGCTCAGGACGAACGCTGGCGGCGTGCTTAACACATGCAAGTCGAACGATGAAGCCCTTCGGGGTGGATTAGTGGCGAACGGGTGAGTAACACGTGGGCAATCTGCCCTTCACTCTGGGACAAGCCCTGGAAACGGGGTCTAATACCGGATAACACCTTCCCTCGCATGGGGGAAGGTTGAAAGCTCCGGCGGTGAAGGATGAGCCCGCGGCCTATCAGCTTGTTGGTGAGGTAGAAGCTCACCAAGGCGACGACGGGTAGCCGGCCTGAGAGGGCGACCGGCCACACTGGGACTGAGACACGGCCCAGACTCCTACGGGAGGCAGCAGTGGGGAATATTGCACAATGGGCGAAAGCCTGATGCAGCGACGCCGCGTGAGGGATGACGGCCTTCGGGTTGTAAACCTCTTTCAGCAGGGAAGAAGCGAAAGTGACGGTACCTGCAGAAGAAGCGCCGGCTAACTACGTGCCAGCAGCCGCGGTAATACGTAGGGCGCAAGCGTTGTCCGGAATTATTGGGCGTAAAGAGCTCGTAGGCGGCTTGTCACGTCGATTGTGAAAGCTCGGGGCTTAACCCCGAGTCTGCAGTCGATACGGGCTAGCTAGAGTGTGGTAGGGGAGATCGGAATTCCTGGTGTAGCGGTGAAATGCGCAGATATCAGGAGGAACACCGGTGGCGAAGGCGGATCTCTGGGCCATTACTGACGCTGAGGAGCGAAAGCGTGGGGAGCGAACAGGATTAGATACCCTGGTAGTCCACGCCGTAAACGGTGGGAACTAGGTGTTGGCGACATTCCACGTCGTCGGTGCCGCAGCTAACGCATTAAGTTCCCCGCCTGGGGAGTACGGCCGCAAGGCTAAAACTCAAAGGAATTGACGGGGGCCCGCACAAGCAGCGGAGCATGTGGCTTAATTCGACGCAACGCGAAGAACCTTACCAAGGCTTGACATACACCGGAAAGCATTAGAGATAGTGCCCCCCTTGTGGTCGGTGTACAGGTGGTGCATGGCTGTCGTCAGCTCGTGTCGTGAGATGTTGGGTTAAGTCCCGCAACGAGCGCAACCCTTGTTCTGTGTTGCCAGCATGCCCTTCGGGGTGATGGGGACTCACAGGAGACCGCCGGGGTCAACTCGGAGGAAGGTGGGGACGACGTCAAGTCATCATGCCCCTTATGTCTTGGGCTGCACACGTGCTACAATGGCCGATACAATGAGCTGCGATACCGTGAGGTGGAGCGAATCTCAAAAAGTCGGTCTCAGTTCGGATTGGGGTCTGCAACTCGACCCCATGAAGTTGGAGTTGCTAGTAATCGCAGATCAGCATTGCTGCGGTGAATACGTTCCCGGGCCTTGTACACACCGCCCGTCACGTCACGAAAGTCGGTAACACCCGAAGCCGGTGGCCCAACCCCTTGTGGGAGGGAGCTGTCGAAGGTGGGACTGGCGATTGGGACGAAGTCGTAACAAGGTAGCCGTACCGGAAGGTGCGGCTGGATCACCTCCTTTCTAAGGAGCACTTCTAGGCTGCCTCGGCAGCCCAGAGGCCACTACGTCGGCAAACGTTCGACGGTGGTTGCTCATGGGTGGAACGTTGACTACTCGGCACACTTGATCGTCTTCTCCTTCTAGTACTGCTCGTCAGAGCGTGGAGCGTTGAGGGAAGCGGTAAGGGTGTCGGGCACGCTGTTGGGTATCTGAGGGTACGGGCTGTCAAGCCTGTCCTTCGCGATGCCGACCCCAGTGCACTCGGGCTACTGGTCCGGGGTGATGGGTGGTTGGTCGTTGTTTGAGAACTGCACAGTGGACGCGAGCATCTGTGGCCAAGTTTTTAAGGGCGCACGGTGGATGCCTTGGCACCAGGAACCGATGAAGGACGTGGGAGGCCACGATAGTCCCCGGGGAGTCGTCAACCAGGCTTTGATCCGGGGGTTTCCGAATGGGGAAACCCGGCAGTCGTCATGGGCTGTCACCCGCTGCTGAACACATAGGCAGTGTGGAGGGAACGCGGGGAAGTGAAACATCTCAGTACCCGCAGGAAGAGAAAACAACCGTGATTCCGGGAGTAGTGGCGAGCGAAACCGGATGAGGCCAAACCGTATGCGTGTGAGACCCGGCAGGGGTTGCGCATACGGGGTTGTGGGATCTCTCTTTTACAGTCTGCCGGCTGTGAGACGAGTCAGAAACCGTTGATGTAGACGAAGGACATGCGAAAGGTCCGGCGTAGAGGGTAAGACCCCCGTAGTCGAAACGTCAGCGGCTCGTTTGAGAGACACCCAAGTAGCACGGGGCCCGAGAAATCCCGTGTGAATCTGGCGGGACCACCCGTTAAGCCTAAATATTCCCTGGTGACCGATAGCGGATAGTACCGTGAGGGAATGGTGAAAAGTACCGCGGGAGCGGAGTGAAATAGTACCTGAAACCGTGTGCCTACAAGCCGTGGGAGCGTCGGGATGGAGCTTGCTTCATCCTCGTGACTGCGTGCCTTTTGAAGAATGAGCCTGCGAGTTTGCGGTGTGTTGCGAGGTTAACCCGTGTGGGGAAGCCGTAGCGAAAGCGAGTCCGAATAGGGCGACATAGTAGCGCGCTCAAGACCCGAAGCGGAGTGATCTAGCCATGGGCAGGTTGAAGCGGCTGTAAGAGGTCGTGGAGGACCGAACCCACCAGGGTTGAAAACCTGGGGGATGACCTGTGGTTAGGGGTGAAAGGCCAATCAAACTCCGTGATAGCTGGTTCTCCCCGAAATGCATTTAGGTGCAGCGTCGTGTGTTTCTTGCCGGAGGTAGAGCACTGGATAGGCGATGGGCCCTACCGGGTTACTGACCTTAGCCAAACTCCGAATGCCGGTAAGTGAGAGCACGGCAGTGAGACTGTGGGGGATAAGCTCCATGGTCGAGAGGGAAACAGCCCAGAGCATCGACTAAGGCCCCTAAGCGTACGCTAAGTGGGAAAGGATGTGGAGTCGCAGAGACAACCAGGAGGTTGGCTTAGAAGCAGCCACCCTTGAAAGAGTGCGTAATAGCTCACTGGTCTAGTGATTCCGCGCCGACAATGTAGCGGGGCTCAAGCGTACCGCCGAAGTCGTGTCATTCCAGCAGTAAGCCCCAACGGGTGCTGGGATGGGTAGGGGAGCGTCGTGTGCCGGGTGAAGCTGCGCCGGAAGGCAGTGGTGGACGGTTCACGAGTGAGAATGCAGGCATGAGTAGCGATACATACGTGAGAAACGTGTGCGCCGATTGACTAAGGGTTCCTGGGTCAAGCTGATCTGCCCAGGGTAAGTCGGGACCTAAGGCGAGGCCGACAGGCGTAGTCGATGGATAACCGGTTGATATTCCGGTACCCGCTGTGAAGCGTCAAACATCGAATCAGGCGATGCTAAGTCCGTGAAGCCGTCCCGATCTCTTCGGAGTTGAGGGAAGTGGTGGAGCCGACGAACCAGACTTGTAGTAGGTGAGTGATGGGGTGACGCAGGAAGGTAGTCCAGCCCGGGCGGTGGTTGTCCCGGGGTAAGGGTGTAGCCCGTCATCTAGGTAAATCCGGATGACATGAGGGTGAGACCTGATGCCGAGCCGATTGTGGTGAAGTGGATGATCCTATGCTGTCGAGAAAAGCCTCTAGCGAGTTTCATGGCGGCCCGTACCCTAAACCGACTCAGGTGGTCAGGTAGAGAATACCGAGGCGTTCGGGTGAACTATGGTTAAGGAACTCGGCAAAATGCCCCCGTAACTTCGGGAGAAGGGGGCCATTCCTGGTGATCGGATTTACTCCGTGAGCTGGGGGTGGCCGCAGAGACCAGCGAGAAGCGACTGTTTACTAAAAACACAGGTCCGTGCGAAGCCGTAAGGCGATGTATACGGACTGACGCCTGCCCGGTGCTGGAACGTTAAGGGGACCGGTTAGTGCGCTTTCGGGCGTGCGAAGCTGAGAACTTAAGCGCCAGTAAACGGCGGTGGTAACTATAACCATCCTAAGGTAGCGAAATTCCTTGTCGGGTAAGTTCCGACCTGCACGAATGGCGTAACGACTTCTCGACTGTCTCAACCATAGGCCCGGTGAAATTGCACTACGAGTAAAGATGCTCGTTTCGCGCAGAAGGACGGAAAGACCCCGGGACCTTTACTACAGTTTGATATTGGTGTTCGGTTCGGCTTGTGTAGGATAGGTGGGAGACTTTGAAGCGGGCACGCCAGTGTTCGTGGAGTCAACGTTGAAATACCACTCTGGTCGTGCTGGATGTCTAACCTCGGTCCGTGATCCGGATCAGGGACAGTGTCTGATGGGTAGTTTAACTGGGGCGGTTGCCTCCCAAAGAGTAACGGAGGCGCCCAAAGGTTCCCTCAGCCTGGTTGGTAATCAGGTGTTGAGTGTAAGTGCACAAGGGAGCTTGACTGTGAGACCGACGGGTCGAGCAGGGACGAAAGTCGGGACTAGTGATCCGGCGGTGGCTTGTGGAAGCGCCGTCGCTCAACGGATAAAAGGTACCCCGGGGATAACAGGCTGATCTTCCCCAAGAGTCCATATCGACGGGATGGTTTGGCACCTCGATGTCGGCTCGTCGCATCCTGGGGCTGGAGTCGGTCCCAAGGGTTGGGCTGTTCGCCCATTAAAGCGGTACGCGAGCTGGGTTTAGAACGTCGTGAGACAGTTCGGTCCCTATCCTCTGTGCGCGTAGGAATATTGAGAAGGGCTGTCCCTAGTACGAGAGGACCGGGACGGACGAACCTCTGGTGTGCCAGTTGTCCTGCCAAGGGCATGGCTGGTTGGCTACGTTCGGAAAGGATAACCGCTGAAAGCATCTAAGCGGGAAGCCTGCTTCGAGATGAGTATTCCCACCCCCTTTGAGGGGTTAAGGCTCCCAGTAGACGACTGGGTTGATAGGCCAGATCTGGAAGCCCGGTAACGGGTGGAGGTGACTGGTACTAATAGGCCGAGGGCTTGTCCTCAGTTGCTCGCGTCCACTGTGTTGGTTCTGAAACCACGAACAACCCCATG
The DNA here is from genome assembly GCF_008642315.1 of Streptomyces venezuelae. Classification (NCBI taxonomy): domain Bacteria; kingdom Bacillati; phylum Actinomycetota; class Actinomycetes; order Kitasatosporales; family Streptomycetaceae; genus Streptomyces; species Streptomyces venezuelae. Next base: position 4,787,317 of record NZ_CP029192.1, read on the forward strand.
CAAGGTCACGCATGGTGCGGTTGACAGTTTCATAGTGTTTCGGTGGTCATAGCGTGAGGGAAACGCCCGGTTACATTCCGAACCCGGAAGCTAAGCCTCACAGCGCCGATGGTACTGCAGGGGGGACCCTGTGGGAGAGTAGGACGCCGCCGAACTTTTTTTGGGAAAACCCCCGCACCGTACGGTGCGGGGGTTTTCTGCGTTATGGGCCAGTTTTCGGCGTCATGACCTTGCCGTCATGACGGTGTCACCAATTTCGTGTCGTACGCCAGGATTACCGCCTGCACCCTGTCCCTCGTTCCCGTCTTCGCGAGAATGCGGCCCACGTGGGTTTTCACGGTCGATTCCGCGAGATGCAGGCGCGAGGCGATCTCCGCGTTCGTCCAGCCCTGGCCTATGACCGTCAGGATCTCGCGTTCCCTGTGGGTGAGTGACGACAGGCGCGGGTCGTCCGCCGGGGTGGCGGGGGCCGGGCCGGACGACGACGGGAGATGGTCCGCGTACGCGTCGAGGAGCCGGCGGGTCAGGCTCGGGGCGACCACCGCGTCGCCCGAGGCGACCGCGCGGATTCCGGAGAGGAGTTCCTCGGGCAGCGCGTCCTTGATGAGGAAGCCGGACGCTCCGGCGCGCAGTCCCGCGTACGCGTACTCGTCGAGGTCGAACGTGGTGAGGATGAGGACGCGGGTGCGCTCGCCCGACGCGATGATGCGGCGGGTGGCCTCGATGCCGTCGACTCCCGGCATGCGGATGTCCATCAGGACGACGTCGGGGTGGAGTTCGGCCGTCAGGCGGACCGCCTCGCTGCCGTTGCCCGCCTCGCCCGCCACCGCCATGTCGTCCTGGCTCTCCAGGAGCATGCGGAAACCGAAGCGCTGCATGGGCTGGTCGTCGACGATGAGCACGGTCGTCACGTTGCTGTCTCACGGTCCTTCGGTAGATGGAGGTGGACCCGCCATCCGCCGGTGGGGCGAGGCAGCGGGCCGGCCTCAAGTGTGCCCTCGTACAAGGCTGTTCGCTCGCGCATTCCCGTCAGTCCCCGGCCCTGGCCCCAACCCTCGCCCGAGGGCCGGGGGCCGCCCGCGCCCGTGTCCGTCACCTCCACCGTCACCCCCTCCTCCGCGTACGTGACGTCGACCGTCGCCGTGGCTCCCGGACCGCCGTGCTTGAGGGTGTTCGTGAGGGCCTCCTGCACGACGCGGTAGACCGTGAGCTGGCGGCCCGCGGGGACGGTGTCGGGGCTGCCCTGGACGGTGGTCCGGACGGGGAGGCCCGCCGCCCGGACGCCGTCGATGAGCTGGTCCAGGTCGGTCAGGGCCGGCTGCGGGGCGAGTTCGGCCGGGGCGGGGGCGTCGTCGCGCAGGACGTCCAGGAGGCGGCGGAGCTCGCCGAGGGCCTGCCTGCCGGTGCTGCCGATCGCCTCCAGGGCCTGGGCCGCGCGCTCGGGGGACTTGGCGGCCGCGTACGAGCCGCCGTCCGCGAGGCCCGTGATGACGGAGAGGTTGTGACCGATGATGTCGTGCATCTCCCGGGCTATCCGGGTGCGTTCGGCGGCCGCGGCGAGCTGCGCCTGCTGGTCCCGCTCGACCTCCAGCTGCCGGGCGCGCTCCACGAGGGCCTCGGTGTAGTCCTGGCGGGAGCGGACCGCGATGCCGAGCAGGGCGACCACGGCGTACGCCCACACGTTCGGGATGATCTGCTGGTCCCAACTGTTCTCGGGATACCGGACCGCGCCCACGACGAGCGGCACCGTCATCATCAGGCCCGCCCACCCGAGTGTCCTGAGGGGCAGCCGCATCGCGATGCTGAAGAGCACGAGCATCTGGATCAGGGCGGCTTGCAGCATGGCGCCGCTCCAGCTGTTGACCAGCCCCGTCGCCACCATCACGGTGAGGACCGCCATCGGGTGCCTGCGGCGCCACAGCACGGGCAGCGAGAGCCCCACCGACATCAGGAAGACCAGCCAGTCCGGGACGTCCGTGTCGGGCGCGACGTTGCGCCAGCCGCCGCTCGCGTCGACGAGGGCGGCGCCCACGAAGAACGTGGTCACCAGGAGGTCCCAGACGAGCGGGCGGCGCCTGTCGAAGGCGCGCACCCGCTGGGTCAGTCGCTGGAGGAGCTGGGTGAGGGGGTGCGGCTCGGTCACGGCTCTCGGCTCGGTCACGGCCTCATCCTCGTACAGGAGTGATCAGTTGGGAGCTCATCCGCCGTGAGGCCTCACACGTCGCGTCGCTTGAGCAGCGTGGTCGCCGCCGCCATGATGGCCGCCGCCCACAGGGCGAGCGTGAACACGGCCGTGCCGGGCGCGACGGCGTCCTCCACGCGCGCCACCGAGCCGAGGGAGCTCGCGGCCTGGGCGGGGAAGTACTTCATGGCGGTGTCCACGGCGCCGAACGGCAGCATCGACAGGACCTCGGGCAGGATCAGGACGGTCGCGACGAACGCGCCGATGGCACCGGGCACCGAGCGGAACAGGGCGCCGAGACCGAGCGCGATGAGGCTGAGCAGGGTGAGGGAGACGGCGCTGGTCGTGAGGGCGCCGAACACGCCGGGGTCGGTGAGCGCGAGCTCCTTGTCGGTGTCCGCGAGCCAGATCTGGGCGACGAGGAACGTCACGATGTTCGTCGCGAGGGACACGGTGAAGGCGACCGCGGTGAAGACACCGGCCTTGGACCACAGGACGGGGGCCCGGCGCGGTACCGCGGCGAGGGAGGAACGGATCATGCCCGTCGAGTACTCGCCCGCGGTCACGAGGATGCCGAGGACGGCGAGGCAGATCTGGGAGAGCTGGGTGCCGAAGAGGGTGAAGACGACGGTGTCGATCTCGGAGTCGTCGCCGTCGTACGTGGAGCCCATGGTGATGCCGACCGCGAGGACCAGGGCACTCGCGGTGATCAGAGTGATCCACGTCGAGCGGAGCGTCCACAGCTTGTGCCATTCGGAGCGGATGACGCCCTTGGTGCTGAGGCGGTAGGCAGGGGCGGTGCGGACGGCGGGGGTGTTGAGGGTGGTGCTGCTCATGCCGCAGCTCCTTCCGAACGACGGGTGGCAGAGGTGGCAGGGGGGCGGGTGGCGGCCACGTACTCGACCGAGTCCCGCGTCAGGTCCATGAACGCCTGCTCCAACGACGCCGTCTGAGGGGTGAGTTCGAAGAGCGGGATGCCGTGCGCGGCTGCGGTGCGCCCGATGTGCTCGGCGTCGGTGCCGCGTACGTCGAGGACGCCCGGGGCGTCGCCGGAGATCCGCACGCCCGGCCCCGCGAGCAGTTCGGTCAGGTGGCCCGCCTCGGGGGACACGACCCTGACAGCGCCGGAGCCCGACTCGCGTACGAAGCGCTCGACGGTGGTGTCGGCCAGGAGCTTGCCCCGGCCGATGATGATCAGGTGCTCGGCCGTCAGCGCCATCTCGCTCATGAGGTGCGACGAGACGAGGACCGTACGGCCCTCGGCGGCGAGGGACTTGAGGAGGTTGCGGATCCACAGGACGCCCTCGGGGTCGAGGCCGTTGACCGGCTCGTCGAGGATCACCGTGGCCGGGTCGCCGAGCAGGGCGGCCGCGATGCCGAGGCGCTGTCCCATGCCGAGGGAGAAGCCCTTGACGCGCCTGCGGGCGACCTCGTGGATGCCGGCCAGGTCCAGGACCGCGTCGACGCGGCTCTTCGGGATGGAGTGGGTGTGGGCGAGCGCCATGAGGTGGTGGTACGCGGAGCGGCCCGGGTGGACCGAGCGTGCCTCCAGGAGCGCGCCGACCTCGTGGAGGGGCGCGGGGTGGGCCGCGTAGGCGCGGTCGCCGATGGTGGCGCGGCCGCGGGTGGGGGAGTCGAGGCCGATGAGCATCCGCATGGTGGTGGACTTGCCCGCCCCGTTGGGGCCGAGGAAGCCGGTGACGGTGCCGGGGAGGACCTCGAAGCTGAGGTCGTCGACGGCCTTCTTGGCGGACTTGCCGCCGTAGTGCTTGGTCAGTCCGTATGCCCGAATCATGTTCTCGATGGTGGCGTTCGCGGGCGCGCGGATCGTCGGACCGGGGGCGGGGAGTGGGCGTGGGGACTAGTACCGGGGTACGACGGTGACCCTGAGACGCCCCTTGACGGGGGAACTTAAGATCACGGCATGGAACACGAGTACGTCGTACGAACCGTCCGCGCCGACGAGTGGCCGCAGGTCAGGGAGTTGCGGCTGGCCGCGCTGCGGGATCCGGCGGCGCCGGTCGCCTTCCTGGAGACCTACGAGGAGGCCGCGGCGAAGCCGGACTCGTTCTGGCGGGAGCGTGCCGAGGGCGCGGCTAAGGGCCTTCCGGTACGGCAGTTCGTGGCGGAGGACGCGGACGGCGTGTGGGTCGGCTCGGTGACCGTGCTGGTCGAGGAGGCGGGGGCGGACGACGTCTTCGGCGGGGTGACCGAGCAGCGGCAGGCGCACGTCGTGGGGGTCTACGTGCGGCCCGAGCACCGGGGCGCCGGCGCGACGGACGCGCTGTTCGAGGCGGCCGTGGGCTGGTCGTGGTCCCTGGACGGGCTGGAGCGGGTGCGGCTGTACGTCCACGAGGGCAACCCGCGGGCGCAGGCGTTCTACCGGCGCTTCGGGTTCGTACGCAGCGGTGGGGTCGTACCCGTGCCGGGGGACCCGTCCTCGCGGGAGTTCGAGCTGGTGCTGAAGCGGCCCTGACCGGCCAGGCCACGGGGCTTTCATGGCGAGAGGCGACACAGGCCCTAGGGCAGCTCCGGTTCCGTCCGCGCGATGAGGTAGCCGAGCTGCGCCCGTGACTGCGAGCCCAACTCGGCGGAGATCGCGGCCACATGGCCCGCCACCGTGCGCCGCGACACCCCGAGGCGGCGCGCGATGGCGTCGTCCGTGAGGCCGGAGACGAGGAGCTTCATCACCGTGCGGCGGACCTCGTCGACGATCAGTGGTTCGCGGCCGCGCGCGGCGGTCGGTTCGGCCACGGGCCGCGCCCGCTCCCAGGCGTCCTCGAAGACGGCCGCGAGGTGGGCCACGACGGTGGGCTGCCGGATCTCCACGGTGGCGCGGCCGACGAGGTAGGCGACGCTGCCGTCGCACACGAGCAGGCGCCCGGTCAGCTGGTGCAGGGTGCGGACGCGGCCGCCCGACCGCTCGATGTCCTGGAGGTGCCGCCACCGCGCGGCATGGGTGCGGGCCGCGTGCGGGAAGAGGGCACGGTGGGCGGCGCCGGCCGGGAACAGGGCCTCACCTGTCGGCTGGACGGTCAGGAGTTCCGTACGGCAGCCGCGTACGGCCTGCTCCAGGAGCGCGGGCCCGGCGTCCGTGCCGTCGACGACGGTCAGCCAGTCCTGGGACTCGCGCCGCGCGGCCCGGTAGATGGCGTGGACCGGCGAGAACCCGGCGCTCATCGACTTCAGCAACTCCTGCTGGGCGTCGAGCGACTCCCGTACGGGCTGGAGGAGTTCGGACTCCGCGACGTTGGGCGAGACCGGTACGAGGACGTCCGGGTCGTCCGGCGGCGGCGTCAGCAGGCCGAGGTGTACGAGGCAGCGGGGCGCCGTCGCGCGCGGCAGGCAGCCCTTGACGACCGCGGCCCGGTATCGGCTCAGGCCCGCGGCGCAGGGGGATTCCGCGGTGGCGGCGCAGCGGCAGCCGGTGCCGGGGCCTTGTGCGTCATCGTGCATCGCATGATTATGCACCGGCTTTTCCAAGGCGTTCGCGGCTCGTGACGGCGAAACTCGAACCCGTAAAGAGCACCTGCTTTGGATTCGAAGGACGGAAAACGTGGTCCACGTGAAGGAAGCCCTCTCCCGCAGCACCGTCGTCATCACCGGCGCGGGCAGCGGCATCGGACTCGCCACCGCCGAACTCGTCGCGCGGCGCGGAGCCCGCGTCGTCCTCACCGACCGCAGCGCGGAGGTGGTGCGCCCGCACGCCGAGCGGATCGCGGAACTCACCGGCTCGGAGGCCGAGTACCGGGCGCTGGACGTCACCGACGGCGCCGCCGTCGAGGAGGTCATGGGCTCGGTCGGCACCATCGACCACCTCTTCACCTGCGCGTCCGGCAGCGTCGTCGCGCCGTTCGAGGAGCTCACGGAGGCCGAGGTGCGCCGGTTCTTCGAGGTCAAGTGGTGGGGGCAGTACCGGTGCCTGCGGGCCGCGCTGCCGCACCTGCGCAGGGAGACGGGGTCGGTCACGCTCGTCTCCGGCTACCTCTACCGCAAGACCGACCCGGGCTACTTCGCGTTCGGCGCCGTCAACGGAGCGGTCGAGGCCGCGGTGAAGTCCCTTGCCGTCGAGCTGGCGCCGCTCCGCGTCAACGCGATCGCCCCCGGTCCGACCGACACGCACGCCCACCTGATGAGCCCCGAGCAGCACCGGGCCTACCGGGCGGAGATCGCCGAGCGGCTGCCCGTGGGGCGGCCCGGCACGGCCGAGGAGGTCGCCCACGCGGCGGCGTACCTGATGGAGAACGCGTTCACGACCGGTACGACGCTGGACGTCGACGGCGGCAAGCGCTGACGTACGGCCCCATCGGGGTCCGTGCGGTCACGTCACCGGCAGTTCGCTGTCCGGCCAGCGTGACCTGCCCTGTTCCCGGGACCGGAGCAGAGCCAGGGTCGGCAGGCCCCGGCCCGCCCCGGTGGAGAGCAGCTCCGGCAGCTGAGGCAGCGGAGCCACCGCGGCGACGTCGTCCAGGACGAGCGTCATTGGTGGGTCGAGCCGACCGGAGGATGACCGTGCGGCCATGCGCCGGCCGTGCTCGACCACGCTGGAGGCGAGTGCCGTCAACAGGGGCATGGCACCCGGGCCTTGGCGGGCCTTGGGATCCTCGATCGCCTCACCCACCACAAAAAGCGTGCCCCCTTCATCGACAAAGGAATCCAGAGAGAGCGCATCAGTTCGGTTCGGTGCGCAGGATTCGCGTACGTGGACGGTGAAGAGCGCGGCCAGGGCGCGGGCGGTCAACTCCTGCGCGATGTCCCGCCTTTCGGGGTGCGCGGTGAGCGTGGCCTCCAGCTCGCCCGCGGCGCCGGGCGCGGCCTTCGGATGCGTACGGAGGATGCGTACCGCCTCCTGCACCTGGTTGCCCTGCGACCAGCGGTGCACGTTCTTCATGGGCTTGTCCGCCACCGCGGCGGCGTGCAGGAAGCTGCGCATCAGGATCTGGGCCGTGTCGGCCACGGCGACGTCCAGCTTCGACGCCGGTCTTATCGGGGCGAGGAGCGCGGCGGCACGTGCCTCCGCCGTCGCCTTGTCCGCGCAGCCGGTGGTGGGGGACCAGTGGAGGCGGGCCGGGGTGTCGCACAGGTGGGAGGGGTCGTAGAGCAGGACGGGCCCGAGCTTGGCCCGCGCGTCCTTCGTCTCGGCCCACAGGGTGGGATCGGAGGTCAGGACGAGCGCGGCACCCTCGGCATCCTGGACGGCCTGCACGGCGAGGGGGCGGCGGGTGGCCGGGTCGCCGAGGACCAGGGGGGCGCGGGGGGTGGGGACGGTGAGGGGTGCGCTGGTGCCGGGGGCGGCGCCGACGGGGGCGGCGTACTCGACCGGCGTGGCGGTGGAGAGGGGGGCGAGGGCCGGGGCGGGTGCGCCTGGTTCCGCCGGTGCGGGTCCTGGGGCCGGTACGGGGGGCTGACCGGGGGCCGGGGCCGGGGCTGGAACCGCGGTGGGTTCCGGTGCGGGGGTCTGGGGCGGTGTCGGGGCGGGGGCCGGTCCCGCTGCGTGGGCTGGGGTCGGTGCTGGTGCTGGTGCTGGTCCCGGTTCCGGTGTCTGAACCGCTGCCGGACCAGGGGCAGAGCTCGGCGCCTCCGCCCCCTCCCGCCGAGCCCTCCGCACAGCCCGCCACCGCGTGACCGTCCCCATCACGAAGACGGTCATGACGATGAGCACCAGCAGTTGGCCGATGAACAGGCCCCAGAACAGGCCGTAGCCCGACAGCTGGTCCGCCGGGGTCTCCGGCCAGGCGCCCGCCACGTCCTTCGGGTTGCCGATCAAGTGGCGTACCGCGGGCGGCGTATGGCCGAACGAGACCTTCTCCGGCCACGCGCCCCGCGCGAACCGCCCCGCGAGGTTCGTGGCCGACCAGACGAGCACCGTGGCCCCGATCAGGAGGCCCAGGAAACCCACCAGGAGGCCGTCGGGAACCCCGCCGGAGCCGGACCCGGACGGCCGTGCCCGTCCGCCCCCGCGGGGGCCGCCGGGATCCGCCGGACCCCGCCCGTGCGGGGACCGCCCCCGCTCCCACTCATCCCGCATGCTGCTCCATGTACGCCGCCCGCTCCTCAGCCTCCAGCTCCGCCGCCCGCATCGCGTCGTCGGACGGGGCTTCGTGGGGGAGGTCGGCCGACGACTCGGTCATGGCGCGGTCGGTGAAGACCAGCGGCCGTTCCGTCTCGGTGATCAGGTGCTTCACCACCTGTACGTTGCCGTTCACGTCCCAGACGGCGATACCGGGCGTGAGCGTCGGGATGATCTCCACGGCCCACCTGGGCAGCCCGAGGACCCGTCCCGTGGCCCGTGCCTCGTCCGCCTTCTGGGCGTAGATCGTCCGGGTGGAGGCCATCTTCAGGATCGCGGCCGCCTCCTTGGCCGCCGCCCCGTCCACGACGTCGCTGAGGTGGTGGACCACCGCGACGAACGACAGACCGAGGCGTCGGCCGAACTTCAGGAGGCGCTGGAACAGCTGGGCCACGAAGGGGGAGTTGATGATGTGCCACGCCTCTTCGACCAGGAAGATGCGCTTCTTGCGGTCCGGGCGGATCCAGGTGTGTTCGAGCCAGACGCCGACGATCGCCATCAGAATCGGCATCGCGATCGAGTTGCGGTCGATGTGGGAGAGGTCGAAGACGATGAGGGGGGCGTCGAGGTCGATGCCGACGGTCGTCGGACCGTCGAACATGCCGCGCAGGTCGCCGTCGACGAGACGGTCGAGGACGAGCGCCACGTCCAGACCCCACGCCCGCACGTCGTCTATGGCCACGTTCATGGCCTCGGCCGACTCCGGCTCGGGGTGGCGCAGCTGCTCGACGATGTCGGTCAGGACCGGCTGCCGCTCGACGATGGTCTCGTTCACGTACGCGTGCGCGACCTTCAGCGCGAAGCCCGACCGCTCGTCGAGGCCGTGCCCCATGGCGACCTCGATGATGGTGCGGAGCAGCGCGAGCTGCCCGGTCGTCGTGATCGCCGGGTCCAGCGGGTTGAGCCGGATGCCCATGTCCAGGGCGGCCGTCGGGTCGAGCCGGATGGGAGTTATCCCCAGCTCCTGGGCGATGAGGTTCCACTCGCCGACGCCGTCCTCGCCCTGCGCGTCCAGGACGACGACCTGCCGGTCCTTGAACCGCAGCTGCCGCAGTACGTACGTCTTCTCCAGCGCCGACTTGCCGTTCCCGGACTCGCCGAGCACCAGCCAGTGCGGAGCGGGCAGCTGCTGCCCGTACAGCTGGAAGGGGTCGTAGATGTACCCCTTGCCGGAGTACACCTCACGCCCGATGATCACGCCCGAGTCGCCGAGTCCTGGCGCGGCCGTCGGGAGGTAGACCGCCTGGGCCTGCCCCGTGGACGTACGCACCGGAAGCCTGGTCGTCTCGACCTTCCCGAAGAGGAAGGAGGTGAAGGCGTCCGTGAGGACGGTCAGCGGATCCCGCATCGCAACAGCCTGCCTCTACGTCGATACCGTCTAGCGCTCGCGCGCTCTAGCGTCGGATGCCGGTCGCGAACGGCAGCGTGTTGACGAAGGCCCTGTGGTGCTCGCGGTCGCACCACTCCAGCTTCAGATACGACTTGCCGGCGGAGGCGCGGATGGTGCGCTTGTCGCGCGCGAGCGCCTCCGGGGAACGGGAAGAGACCGTGATGTAGCCGACGAGGTTGACACCCGCCGCGCCGCTCGCCAGGTCCTCGCCGCGCTGGTCGAGGCGGGAGTGCGAGGCGATGTCGCGGGGGTCGACCGTGCGGTTCATCTTGGCCTGGCGGCTCGCCTCCGCCTCGTCGTTCGTCTTCTCGGTGAGCATCCGCTCGATGGCGACCTCGGTGGGTTCGAGGTCCATCGTCACGGCCACCGTCCTGATGACGTCCGGGGTGTGGACGAGCAGCGGGGCGAGGAAGTTGACGCCGACGGGCGTCATCGGCCACTCCTTCACCCAGGCCGTCGCGTGGCACCACGGGGCGCGGGTGGAGGACTCGCGGGTCTTCGCCTGGAGGTAGGTGGGCTCCATGGCGTCGAGCTCGGCGGGCCAGGCGTTGCGCTTCGTCATCGCCTGGATGTGGTCGATGGGGTGGTCCGGGTCGTACATGGAGTGCACCAGAGAGGAGAGCCGCCCTTGTCCGAGCGGCTGCCTGACCCGGATGTCGGCCTCCTGGAGGCGCGAGCAGATGTCGGTGAGCTCGCGCGCCATGACGACGGCGAGACCGGCGTCCTTGTCGAGCTTCCTGCCGCCGGCCGGGCGGGCCGCGCGGGCCATCGCCTGCGCCTCCGCGGCGAGGTCACGGGAGTAGTGCATGCAGGCCACGAGGTACGCGCGGTGCTGCTCGCTGCTGGTGGACACCATGGACTGCAACTGGTCGTACGACTGCTGGAGCCAGGGCAGCGCCCGGTCGTCGCCGCGCACGCTGACGTCCTTGGCGTGGGCGTCCGGGTCGGCGGGCAGGGTACGGGCGAGCATCTGGAGGCGGGTGACGAACCCGTCCCCGTTGGCGACGTGCTTGAGGAGCGTGCCGAACCGGTCGACGAGGGCCTCCTGGTCCTCGCTGTCGCGCAGCCCGACGCCGGGACCTTCGATCTCGATGGCGGCGGTGACGGTCCGTCGGTCGGCGTGCAGCAGCACGGCGATCTCGTCCGGGCCGAAGGGCGCGGCCAGCCAGCTGATGCGGCCGATGCCGGGCGGCGGACCGATCTCGACCTCCCTGCCGTCCAGCCGGACGCCCGCCTCGGGCGAGGCGGAGCGGTAGGCGGTCCCGCGCTTCAACGACCGCTTGAAACTCCGGTTGATCTCGAACCACTTGTAGAACGTCCGGCCCTTGTACGGGACGTACACCGCCGCGATGGCGAGCATCGGGAGACCGGTGAGCAGCATGATGCGCAGGGAGAGGACGGGGACGAGGAGCCCGCACATCATGCCGAGGAAGGCGCCCACGATGATCAGGGCGATCTCCCCGGTCTCGCGGTTCTTGCCGACGATCGCGTTCGGCCGGGCGCGGCCGATCAGATATGTGCGGCGGGGCGCGACCGGCTGGGACAGGTGGGACTGGGTCGTCAACGCCCTTCACCTCCCGTGCGGTTGGTACTGCTGTTGCGTGAACCGCCGCGGTGGCCCGCGTGCGGGGTGTCCGTCGCGCTGCTGCGCGGCGGGGGTGCGGCGGAGGGGACAGATCCGCCGCCGTTGGAGGAGCCGCCGCCGGAACCGCGGCTGCTGTGGGCGGCGACGCCGCCGCTGGCGGGGTTGGCGGGGCGGGCCTGGCTGTTCCCGCCGCCTCCGCCACTTCCGCCGCTGTTCCCGTTCCCGCGGGCACTGTGGGTCTTGATGCCCTGCGAGACGAGGGAGGCGGGGGAGCTGATCACGGCGGCGGCCTTGTTCTCGGCGCCGCGCATGATGCGGTTGTTCCGCGAGTTGGCGATCTCGTCCCCGAAGCCGGGGACGAAACGATAGATCATGGCGCTCGCGAAGATGGCGAGCAGGATGATCGAGAGCCCGGAGACGACCGCGGAGAACGAGTCCGGCCCGTCGTCGGCGGAGAGCGCGCCGGCGAGACCCAGCACGATGACGATGATCGGTTTCACGAGGATGACGGCGATCATGATGCCCGCCCAGCGGCGGACGTGCGTCCACAGGTTCTTGTCGACGAGGCCCGCGTAGACGACGGTGCCGAGGAGCGCTCCTACGTACAGGAGCGCCGCCCTGATCACGAGCTCGAGCCAGAGCACGCCGGCGGCGAGGATCGACACGAGCGAGACGACGATCAGCATGATCGGGCCGCCCCCGATGTCCTCGCCCTTCTTCAGCGCGCCGGAGAACGTCCCGAAGAACGTGTCCGTCTGACCGCCCGTCGCCTTCGCGATGACGTCCGTGACGCCGTCCGTCGCGGACACGACGGTGTAGAGGATCAGGGGGGTGAAGGCGGAGGCGAGGACCGTGAGCCAGAGGAAGCCGATGGCTTCGGACAGGGCGGTGGTGAGCGGCACGCCGCGTACTGCCCTCTTCGCCACGGCGAGGAGCCACAGCAGGAGCGTCAGCACGGTGCTCGCCGCGAAGACGACGGCGTACTGCTGCAGGAACTCCGGGTTCGTGAAGTCGACGTTCGCCGTCTCCTTCACGGCGTCCGAGAGCTTGTCGACGGTCCAGGAGGCGGCGTCGGCGCAGCCCTTGGCCAAAGAGCTAAGGGGGTCGAGGGTCGAGTCGAGGGGGCTCTCGGTGGGGTAGTCGCCTCCGCCGCTTCCGCCGCCTTCTTGGCCTTTTTCGCAGTACTTCTTGGCGGGGCCGTGGATGAGGTCGCAGGCGTCCTCGTCCTTGGGGTCCGGGGCGGCGACAGCACGCGTCGCAAGCAGGATTGCGGCGGTCTGGACAGTGGCGACAGTGGCGCCAAGTCGGAGCACACGGCGGCTACCGGGCATAGGTGAACCCTCCGTATCCTTCGACGGCCTTGGCGATCTCGTCGGAGTTGGACGCACGCTCGTCACCCGGGACCGGGGCAGGTCCGTCCTTCTGGGAGTGCGTGACCGCCTTCCAGTCACCGTCAATCCACGCCAGCTCCATGGTCAGCGTGAACCAACTGTTGGTGACCGGTTTGGTGGACTTCTCTCCGGCAAGGCCCAGCAGACCACTGCACCAGACCTCGACGGTCGCCTTGCCCTCCGAGAAGGCGGTGGCCTTGGTTCCGATCGGAGTCGTACGAGAGATGAACTGGTAGCCGCTAGGCGTCGAGCCGTCCTCGTTCAGGCCCACGTTCTTGAAGAACGGGGCTGTGTAGGCCTTGTCCAACTCGGTCTGGAACTTGGCGACGCTGGACGGAGCCATGACGGTGTTGAGGATGGCGTTCCGCTTGTTCTTGTCGAACATCTCCGCTGAGCCGAGGGGCACGGCGAAGTTCGCCGCCGCGCTCTCGGCACCCTGCTTGGTCTTGGCGAAGCCGGAGGCGATCCCACCGGCCTTGCCGCCTACCGGCTTCGTCCCCGAAGCAGCCGTCGGAGACGAAGCGGCCTTGTCCCCGTCATCCCCTCCGGAGGAGGAATCATCGCCCCCCCGATTGGCGAAGGCGATCGCGGCGATCAGCAGGACCACGACGCCCACGACAGTGACCAGACTGCGCGAGGACGTGCGTCCGCCGCGGGCGGATCTGCGCAGGCCGCCGCCGTAGACGTCGTCGCCCCCGCCCTCCCCCTCGGGAAGCCGCGTCCGGGTCTCTCCCGAGCCGCCGAAGAGGCCGTCGTTCCGGTCGTCGTCGGGACTCATGCCGCGCATGCCCCCTCAACCTCTCGCTGGACCGTCTCGTAGGACACGTATGACGGTAGCCCTGCTGGTTCCCGCGCGGGCGCGGTGTGGTGACTCGACATCAGGGAGTTGCAACCTCAGCCGGTGGGCACGACGGACGGGTGGGGGAGAGGGCGGACAGGGAGAGGGGGGAAGGGGACAGGGTGGGGGGACGTGGGACATGGGGACCGGGGACCTGGGAGAGGGAAGGCGGCGGGTGCGCGGGGGACCGCTAGACCGCCATGCCGTAGACGATCGTGAACAGTGTGCCCAGCGACCCGATGATGAAGACGCCGGTCAGCCCCGCGATGATCAGACCCTTGCCCTGCTCCGCGCTGAACGTGTCACGAAGCGCCGTCGCGCCGATGCGCTGCTTCGCCGCACCCCAGATCGCGATGCCGAGACAGAGGAGGATGGCGATCGCCATCACGACCTCGATCATCACGCGTGCCTCGTTGCCCAGGCTCCCGAAGGGACCCCAGTCGGGGGCGATCCCGCCGATGATGGTGGTGATGTCGCCCTTTTCGGCTGCCATAAGCATGTGTAACTCACCGCCCCTAGTGGGTTGTTCTGTCACCTCTGCCCACTCGGTGCAGAGGACAGCTCATTGTCGCCGACAATCGGGCCCGCGCATGTCGCCTTGGCGCCATTCGTTGGCTGAGTTCGTACGTTTCCTCGTACGCGAGGTCCGGTGACTCTGTGTATCACGCGGTACGACGCCGGGCAATGACGGCCCGGCGTGCCCCTGACCAGGTGTTAAGTAAGCCCGAGCCCGGCGGTGCCGCGGGTCACGAAGGAGCAGTCGGTGTAGCGGTCCGCGGGGTCGAGCTTCGCGCCGTCGGCTCGATTGCGTACGCCCGCTCGCTTGTGGAGGAAGTGGTGCGCTCCGGCGGGCGGCGTCGGCGGTGCAGGAGCGGTGGTCCGGCGGTCGCGAACGCCGAGAACCCCTGTGGCCAGGTCGTTTCGCCTGGCCACAGGGGTCGCATACGTACGTCGGGGCGTACGTATGGTCCTCCGGGCGCCCGGGGCCGTGTCTCAGCCTGCGGGGGAGTCGCTGACCGTGCCGACCGGGCTGATCGACAGCTTCGGGCCGCCGGAGGGGGCATCGGGGTTGGCCGCGGGGAGGGAGCCCGCGGGCCAGGCGATGGTGACGGTCTTCGTCTCGTTCGGCGGCGTCACGAGGATCTTGGAGACGCGCACGCCGGAGCCACCGCTGTTGTTGATGGGGAACGTGATGTTGAAGGCGGCGGACTCGCCGTCCTTCAGGACGCCGGGCGTGGCCTTCTCGCCGTTGCGGTCCACGGACAGGGTGTCGCCCGTGGCGGTCTTGAGGTCGACGCCCGCGTAGCCGTTGATGGCGCAGTCGCGGCCGCCGCCGTTCTCGAACTGGACGGTGACGACGCCTTCCGTCTTGTCGGTGCTGTTGTCGACGGCGGTGACTTCCAGTTCGTCGCTGCGGCAGATGCCGATCTTGCCGTTCGAGTGGGAACCGGTGCCGGCACCGGTTCCCTTGCCGCTGTCGTTGCCGCCGCTCTTGCCCTCGGTGCCGGCTCCGCTGTCACTGCCGCCGCTGCCGGAGGTGCCGCCTCCGGTCCCCTGGTCCGACCCGCTGCCCGAGCCGCCGCTACCGCCCGCGGTGGAGCTCGCGGCGGAGTCGGCGGACCCCGCACCCGTGCCGCCGGTGTCGTCTCCGTTGCAGGCGGTCAGGCCGAGCGTGCTGATCAGCGCGAGACCGGCGAGGAGGGTCTTGGTGGCATGCGTGTGCTTCATGTGGGGTCCCCGTGAGGTGGTGTGGGCTGGGCTGTACGAGGCCGGTTGTTCGGCCTGCTCCACAGCGAAGCGGGTGCCTCCGGGGCGGGGCAAGGAGTGCCGGACGATCAGGAACGCTGGAATGCCGGCGTGGGCTCTGACCTGCTTAAACAGCCACTCCCTGGAACGGCTCGGTGGGATGGGGTGGGCCCGGGGTCAGCGTTCGCCCGCGGGAACGCCGTACCAGCGCCACTCGGTTCGGCGGGGTCGGCCGGGCAGGGTGCCGCGGCCGGTGGCCCACAGGAGGAGGCCCCACGGATCGTCCGCCACCACCTCGGACCCGGCGTCCGCCACCACGTCCGGGAAGAGGCGGTGGAGGACGCGGGCGCAGAGCTCGGCGGGCGGGGCCCAGAGGTGGCCGATGCCGAGCCCGCCCGCGATGTCGTACGTGTGGACCAGCGTCTCCACGATCCCCATCGCGGCGAAGCCCTCGGGGTCGGAGACGCCCCAGCCGTGGTGGGCGCGGACCGTCGCGGGCGTGGTCGCGACCATGCCGGTCAGCAGGGCACCGCACGACTCCAGGACCTGCAACAGCCCCGCGACGCCGGCCTCGCGGTCGGCGAAGGTGACGTTGGACGGCCCGCCGTGCCGCCGCCGGTACCAGAGGAAGGGCACCTCGGTGCCCAGAGGCGGCTGCTCGGGGCCGAGCTGCGCGGCGTACGCGAAGAGGTCGTCGGCGAGGTGCTCGACGGTCTCCCAGCAGTCCCAGTCCAGCCCACCGGCCTTGCCGCTCCAGTCGGCGTCGTCGGGGGCCTTGCGGAGGACGGCCACGGCCAGACGTACGGCGGTGGTGACGTCCTCGGCGGTGACGGGGGCGGGCTCACGGGCGGCGGCGTCTCGGGTCTCTGGCATGGCGGGAAGATAGCAGCGGGGGTGTGGGGGCTGACCAGTGGTTTTCGACGGAGGGGCCGGCCCCCGGCTCTCCTAGTTCTGCTCAGCCCGTTCCGACTGGCGCGGCCCAGCCGTCGCGGAGGCGCAGGCACCGGCCGCCCAGAGCAGGACGGCGGTGATCATCGCGGGGGTGTGGGTCGACGGGTGGAGGGACCAGGCCCAGGGCTCGGGGGTGTTGTCGCTGCCCACTCCCAGGAGCAGCGTGGGTCCGAACATGCCCAACGGGAGCAGCCAGGCGAGGCCGCTGCCGAAGAGGCGGGCGCTGAGCATGCCGAGGCCCAGATAGCCGATGACGTTGCGGGCCGCCGAGACGAAGACCTCGCTCGTGGCTCCGGCGAGGAGCGGCAGGGCGGTCAGGCCCAGGGCCAGGGCGAGGAGGGTGATCAGGTACAGGGCTCGGTGGCGGGACATCGGCTGGGCCGACGTCTGCTCCAGGTCGGCCATGGGGGAGAAGAGCGTCGTGGCCAGGATCACCGCGTGGGCCAGCGGGACGATCTCGGCCACGGGGACGCTGAAGTCGACCAGGTACCGGAACTCCGGTACCGCGACGCGTTGGCCCGCGAACGCGGTCGCCGCCAGGGCCACGAGCAGGGCGACGGCCGCCGCGCGGGGCAGGCCCCGGCAGCGTACGAAAGCCAGGACAGGGGCGAGTCGTGGGTCTTGGAGCAGGCCTGAGCGGGCCGGTTCCTCGGAGCGGCTGGTCGGGCTCGGAGTGGTCGGGCTCGGAGTGGTCGGTTCGGGATTCGCTGGGGGCATCGCGGCGCTGTCGATTCACTCGGGGGCAGCTGGGGGAGCTGCGGCAGCTACGGGAGTTCGGGGACCGGCTCGCACGCGCGGATGTCGCCGGCCGCCGCCTCGATCCACCGGTCCTGCTTCGCGCGCGGAGCGCCGGTGATGCGCTCGAGGGCGCGGCCGAACTCCTCCCCGTAGTACTCGCCGGGGGCCCCGATGCGGGCGCGTACGGCCGCTTCGAACAGGAACGTGTCGGGGTAGCCGCCGGCCGACTTGAGGAGGTGCGGCGCGCACTTCGATGACCTGGGCTGCGGGAGGGCCGCCGAGAACATCGCGTCGGTCAGGTCGTCCTTGGTCGCCGCCGGTGACATGAGGGGCAGTTCGGCGCTGCCTGCGCCGGACGGGAGGTCGAGGCCGTCGGCGTAGAAGGAGCGGTTGAGTCCGGAGAGGGAGCCGAGCCCGGAGTCGACGGTCCGTACGGCGGCTCGGGCCTGGGGCAGCAGATGACGGTCGTCCGGCCACAGGCACGCCTTCGTGCGGCCGCTGGTGGTGCAGAGCGGCTGCGCGGGCTGTTCCTTGCGCACGGCCCAGTACGAGTCGGGCACCGGTGTGCGGAAGGCCACGAGGGTGCCGCCCGCGACGAGCGCGGCCACCGTGAGCGCGCCGAGCGCGACCGGGCGGGGCGCGAGGGCGGCGCCGCGCCAGAGCGCGGGCAGCGCGATGAGGGCGAGGCCGAACGCCAGGCACCAGGCGACGGCGACCAGCATGCGCGTCGTGTTGGGCTCGAACTCCGAGCTCCAGAACTCGTCTATCGCGGGGAACAGCTTGTCGAGCGGGGTGTCGGGGACGAACGCGACGACGACGAAGAGGCTGTACCAGAAGACGCCCGCGAAGGGGGCGACCACGCGGGAGGGCAGCGCGGAGCCGACGGCGACCCCGACGGCGATCTCCAGGCCCATCATGCCCGCGCCGAGCAGCAGCGGCGTCCACGCGGGTTCGCTGACGTCGCTGACTCCGGCGGTGCGGGAGAAGGCGACGGCGATCAGTACGGCGTACGCGAGGAGGGCCCAGAGCCAGGCCGCGAGCCAGAGCAGCAGCGACTGGGACCAGCTGCCGCGGGCGGCGGTGTCGGCCCAGAGCCGGGTGCGGTGGCGGAAGGCGCGGCCCGCGCTCCAGGCGGCCGCCGCGCTCATCACGGAGCCCATCACGATGACGGAGAAGAGCTGGACCTGGAGGCTGGTCTGGGTCCACCAGCCGATCCAGTCGCTCTCGTCGGGGCTCTCCGCGGTGAAGTAGTAGACGCCGATGGCACCCATGAGGGCGGCGGCCCATTTGGCCTCGCCGCGGCGCATTTCGGTGAGGAGCACGCGCATCAGCCGGCCACCGCTTCCGTGCCGGCGAGGTGCAGATATCCGGCTTCCACGGCACTCCCGTCGATGTCGCCGCCCGCGTCACCCGTGTCCCCGTCGGGCAGCGCGCACAGCTCGGCGACCGTGCCAGTGAACCGGACCGTGCCTTCGAGGAGGACGGCGACGCGGTCGCACACGTGGGCCACGTCCTCGGCGAGGTGGGTGCTCATCACCACCGCGCAGCGGTCGCCCAACTCCTTGATGAGCTTGCGGAATCCGACGCGCTGGGCCGGGTCGAGGCCCACCGTCGGTTCGTCGAGGAGGACGAGGGAGGGCTCGTTGACCATGGCCTGGGCGATGCCGACGCGGCGCAGCATGCCGCCGGAGAGGGCGCCCATCCGCGTACCCGCGTGCTTCTCCATCTGCACCAGGCGCAGCGCCTCGCGGGCGCGTTCGCGGCGCTGGGAGGCGGGCACCTTGCGCAGCCAGGCGGCGTATTCGGTGAACTCCAGGACGGTGAAGCGGGGGTAGTACCCGAAGGACTGCGGCAGCACCCCGATCTGCTTGCGCAGCCGCTGCACGCGGGTGCGTCCCGGGGTCTCGCCCAGGAGGGTGACGTCGCCGGACTTCGGCCTGCGGGCCGTGCTCAGCAGCGACAACAGGGTGCTTTTTCCCGCTCCGTTGGGCCCCAGGAGACCGGTGACTCCGGCGGGGAAGGTGAGGGAGACGTCGTCGAGGGCGGTCGTCGAGCCGTACTGGACGGTGACGCCCGCGACCGCCGCGACCGGCTGGGAGCCGGTCGCGGCGGCGCTGTGGGGAGTGCTCACGTGATTCCTGAGTCCTGAATCCTGAGTTCGAATCAGTTCTGGGCGTTCACGTAACCGTAGGCCCGGCTGCCGGGTATGCCGGCCCAGGTGGCCTTGGTGTAGTACTTGCCGCCGGTGCTGGTGCCCTTGTACGCGCCACAGCCGTAGCCCTGCTTGTAGCTGCGGGACGTGCTGGCGATCTTCGGGTCGGGGCGGAAGCTCTTGTCCTGGTAGATGTACGCGCTGAACGTCCGCGTGTCGTTCACCGGCACGTCGCCGCAGGCCTTGGCGTGCCCGCTGCTCTTGCCCTTCCAGCGGTCACCGTCTTCCTTGCTCCCCGCTGTGGAGAGGGCGAACGGCAGCCGGCTTCCGCTGATCTCCGCGGCCACCGCACCCACGGCGGGCACGCTGATGGCGACCGCCGTCAGCACACCCACGACCGCGAGCTTGCGCTTCCCCGTAAAACGCTTGCGCATGAACTCTCCTAAAATCACGACGAATTGGTCGTAACTGCTTGGTCGCCGATCACATTAGGGGAGGACGCTGACGCTCCGTAGGTCATTAGTTCGAGTGTGTACATGATCACTTATGAGTCATGGGGCGTGGCGGTGCTTGATCGCCGGAAGTTGGCCTGATATCGGCGCTGCGACGCTCTTCCACTCGCCATCAGTACGACGACGTGGCGCCCCACTTTGTGAGGCGCCCTGGCGCGGTCACGTGTGACCTCTACACTGAGCGCCGGTGGACTACCGGCCGGTGAAGGGTGGTTGACGGTGCGTAAGGCGTGGCTGGTCGCGTCCGTCGGGATCGGCGGGGCCCTCAGCTTCATCGCGCTGCTCGTCGTCGGGACGTACATGGCCGCGGGAAGCATGGCCAACGGGGTCGGCGGCGGGTCCGTCGGGCTCGCCAAGGGGGCCGTGCCCGCCACCTATCAGCCCCTCGTGCAGAAGTGGGGCAATCTCTGCAAAGCCATCAACCCCGCGCTGCTCGCCGCTCAGCTGTACCAGGAGAGCGGGTTCAATCCGCGGGCCACGAGTCCGGCCAAGGCGCAGGGGATAGCGCAGTTCATCCCGGGGACGTGGGCCTCGCACGGCTTGGACGGTGACGGCGACGGGGACCGGGACGTGTGGGATCCGAAGGATGCCATTCCGTCCGCCGCGTCGTACGACTGCAAGCTCGCCGGGTACGTGAAGGACGCGCCCGGCAACCCCACGAAGAACATGCTCGCCGCGTACAACGCGGGCGCGTACGCCGTCATCAAGTACGGCGGCGTCCCGCCCTACAGCGAGACGCAGAACTACGTGAAGACCATCACCGACCTCTCGAAGAGCTTCGCCAGGCCCGTCGGCCGCGTGGAGCCCTCCAGGCAGGCGGCCGGCGCCATCTACTACGCCCAGAAGAAGCTGGGCACCCTCTACCTGTGGGGCGGCAACGGCACCCCGGAACAGGGCGGCCGCTTCGACTGCTCCGGGCTCACCCTCGCCGCGTACCGCTCCGTCGGCGTGACGCTGCCGCGCGTCGCCAACGACCAGTACAACGCGGGGCCGCACCCCAAGAGGGAGGAGCTCCTCCCCGGCGACCTCGTCTTCTTCTCGGACGACCTGACCAATTCCCGCGCCATCCGGCACGTCGGCATCTACGTCGGCGGGGGCTACATGATCAACGCTCCGCGGACCGGCGCCGTCATCCGCTTCGACCGCATCGACACACCTGATTATTTCGGCGCGACCCGAGTCACCGAGGACGGTGCCAAGGCCGTGCCGGCCAAGCCGACGGAGGTCTGAGAGAGGCCTCGTTACGAATGGGGCCCACGGGGTATTCGAGGTGTGATGTGGCTGGAACCCTCCGTAAGAACACTTCTCTGAGCTGCGGCGATGTATCTCTCTTCGATAACGTCTGAGTGATCTTTCGGTGGAGAGTGGAACGTAGGACGGGGGACAAGGCGTTCCCTTGACTGGACCGACCACGGGGGTATGAACAGGGCGCACGGAAACGTGCGCCCACGGGCTAGGAGACAAGGGGCCGCAGCGCCATGGCTGGACTCGATGAATCCGGGTCGAACCCCGACGTCGGCCTGCTCTACGACATCAATGGCCTGGCCAAGGACACCCCGTCCTGGTTCGACAGCGCCGCCGCGTTCGTGGGGGAGTACGGGCTGTTGCTCGCCCTCGTCCTCCTGGTCGTGTGGTGCTGGTGGGGGCAGCGCAAGCGCGGCACCCTCGACGACGCCGCGTCCTCGGTCGCCGCCGTCGTCTGGGCACCGCTCGCCGCGGGCATCGCCGTCCTCGTCAACGTCCCCATCCGCGGCTTCGTGGAACGGCCGCGTCCGTTCCGCCTCCACCGCGGCGTCGAACTCCTCGTCGACGGCAAGAACGACTACTCCTTCGTCAGCGACCACGCCACGCTCGCCATGGCCATCGGCGCCGGACTCTTCGTCGCCAACCGGAAGTTCGGCATCGTCGGCCTCTGCCTCGCCGCCGTCGAGGGCTTCCTCCGCGTCTTCATGGGCGTGCACTATCCGACGGACGTCGTCGGCGGCTTCGCGCTCGGTACCGCCGTCGCCCTGCTCCTCTCGCCGCTCGCCATGGCGCTGCTCACGCCGCTCACCAAGATGATCGGCCGCTCCGGGCGGATGGGGTGGCTGGTGTGGGACCGGAAAGTCGCTCCTGTCGCGGCGCCGCTGAGCGGGACGGCGACGACGACGCAGGCGGCGGGTGCGGCATCGGTGGATCCGGACGAGAGGGACCTCGCGGCGTAGCCGTAGCCGTAGGGGTCGGCGTTGAGGTCCACGTTCTCGAAACGGTGCTCGTTGGCGTCCTTCCGGGCGTCGCCACGCGCGCCGCGCTCACCACCACGTTCGAGTCCCAGTGGCCGTCCCTGCCGATGCGCCCGCCGCAGGTGAGCAGGCGCAGTTGGGAGCCGACCACGGGCGCGTAGACCGTGGCGGTGGGGAAGTCCGCCGTGCGGTACGTGGCGACCGCCGTGACATTGAACGTCGTACGTCGCCCCGCCGATGTCGTCGTCTCGATCCGATCGCCGGGGCGCAGGCGGTCGAGGCGGGCGAAGACGGCGTCCCGGTAGCCCCGGACGTCCCGCCCTCCCCGTTCCGCGGGCGCGTCGCGGTGCCCCACGAGGACCGCCGGGCCCAGGGCTCCCGGGCGGGGGCCCAACTCGTACCAGCCCACCTTCAGGGCGTCCCGGAACGACGGCACCTCCAGCGCGCCCCGCCGGTCGAGGCCGACCGGCAGGACGTCCGCGTCCACGCCGATCGCGGGGATCCGGATGCGGCCCTCCAGGGCTCGGACGGGAAACGGCCCGTCGCCCAGCGGTGACGCGGTGGCGAGGAGGGCGGTCGCCGCGAGCAACAGGGGGACCGCCGCACGGCCCGGCAGGCGCTTCACGGGGCGGCGGCAGGGACGGCGGCCGTTCAGTGGTGGTCCGGGCCGGAGCCGGGGCCCGCACCGCGGCCGGGGCCCGGAACGGCGTCCGTGCCCGGGGCCGCCGCGTGCGCCTTGCGGCGGCGCAGCAGCCAGACGCCCACGCCTGCCGCCGCGCCGGTCACCGCCGCGGAGGCGAACGTCAGGGGCCCGGCGGCGGGGTGCTCGGCCTCGGCCGCGGCGTGCGTCGCGCCGCCTCGGGCCGCGCCGGAGGGGGTGGCATCGAGGGCGCCGACGCGCGTGTCCGGGGACTTGGTCGCGGACGCGTCCGGGTTCGGCGTCGGGGTCGTGTACGGGTTCGCGGGCGGTTGCGAGGCCGCTTCTGTCGAGGTGTCCGAGGAGGCGTCCGTAGAGGCGTCCGTCGAGGCGTCCGTGGAAGGGGCCGGGCTTGAGGAGGCCATCGGGGGCGCGGACTTCTCCGCGGAGGTCGACGAGGTCTCGGGAGACGCCGACTTGTCGGTCGCATCGGAGTCCGAGTCGGAGTCCGTATCGGGGTCGGAGTCGCCGTCCGTTCCCGCGCCCGCGCCCAGCTCCTTGCCGTCCGCGCCGAGCAGGCTCCAGCCCTTCACGTCCTGGCCCTTGGGGTCCTGCCCCTTCTCGTCGCCCTTGTAGTAGTAGAGGGGGCGGGTCTCGTAGATGACCTGCGGCTTGTCGGCGTCCGGCGCGTCGTCGCCGGTCTGGGCGGTCTGGCCCGAGACGTCGTCGGCCTTGGTGGGGTAGCCGATCGCGGCCGGCCACTCGGTGGCGCACTCCCCGGTGCAGTCGGGGGTGTCGGCGTCGTCGGCGTCGCGCGTGTAGAGCGGATTGCCGTCCTTGTCGGCGAGCGCCTTGCCCTCAGGGGTGTCGATCAGGGTCAGCTGCCCGGGCTCGGTGGGCTTGTCCAGGGCGACGGCCGGGCCTGCCAGGGCGAGGACGGCCGCCGCGGCCGCCGTCGCCGTGACGGCGGCTATTCGCGGGGCGCCGGAGGGTATGCGCGTGCTACGGGGTGGGGTCATGCCCCCAGGCCACCCGTGTCCAGCGGGGTGGGCCACCTGGGGGCGTGTCGGGCGGGGCCGAACGGGTTGCGGTACCCGCCGGGCGGGTGACGGGGGCGAGGGCCGACCGCCCGGCGCGGTACGTCGGCCGGAGAGCCTGCGGGCAGTCGAAGATCAGAGAGCCTGCGGGAAGTCGAAGATCACAGAGCCTGCGGGAAGTCGAAGATCACAGAGCCTGCGGGAAGTCGAAGAATCGCGTCGGGTCGTACTGCTTCTTCAGCTTCTTCAGACGCGGCGCCGCCGCCCCGTAGTACGCCTCGCGCCAGTTCGTCAGCGTCGAGTCGGTGTAGTTCTGGTACGCGGCACCGGACGCGTAACGCCCCATGGCCCCGTGCGCCTTGTTCAGCCACGCGCGGGCACCCGAGCCCGACGTGCCCGCGCGCCACGACGCGATGTACTGCGCCAGCATCCGCGAGCGCCGGTGCACGAACGCCGTCGCCGTCGGGTCGACGCGGTTGATCGCGCCGCCGAGCGCGGTCAGCGCGATGCTGCCGCCGCTCGCGCCCGTCACGTTCTCGATCTGCGACAGCAGCGTGCGGATGCCCGCCGCCGACAGCGAACGATCGAAGAAGTCCGAACTCGCCGCGTACGTCTCGCGCTTGAGGGCGCCCTGCGGGGATCGGCCCGGCGTCGCGCCGGGGAGGTGGCACTGGGCGTCGGCGGAGAAGGACGAGCAGCCCGCGTACACCTCCATCGACTCCTCGTACGTACGCCGCTTCAAGGAGACGCTGCGCGCCGGTGCGCCGATCTTGTCGGCGAGGCGGTCCACGGCGTTCTGCAGTTCGCCGTACGTCCCGAGGGAGAAGCACGCGACGGACACGGTCGGGGTGCCGCCCGGCGTGTTCGCCAGGTGCGCGGACGACCAGATCTCGTCCGGCTGGTCGGGGCCCCACTCCTGCCAGGCCTTGATGACCGCGGCCGCCTTCGACCAGGGCCACGTCATGTAGGCGGAGACGCCCTGGGGCGCGGCGTGCGTGCGGTACGTGAGTTCGGTGACGATCCCGAACTGGCCGTTGCCCGCGCCGCGCAGCGCCCAGAACAGGTCCTTGTTCTCCGACTTGGAGGCGGTGAGCTGCTTGCCGTCCGCCGTGACGAGCGTGGCGGAGGTGAGGCTGTCGCAGGTCAGGCCGTACGCGCGGGACACCACGCCGTGGCCGCCACCGAGCGTCAGCCCGGATATGCCGACGGTCGGGCACGAACCCGCGGGGATGGTGACGCCCTTCGCCGCGAGCGAGCGGTAGACGTCGATGAGCTTGGCTCCGCCGCCGACGGTGGCGGAGCTGCCGCTCGCGCGTATCTTGCTCAGCTTCGAGACGTCGATGATCAGCCGGCCGTTGCCGGACGACCAACCCGCGTAGGAGTGACCGCCGTTGCGGATCGCGACCTTGGTGCGGTGGGCGCGGGCGTACGCGAGGGCGGTGCGGATGTCGTCCGGGTGCGCGACATAGGCCACGGCGGTGGGCTTCAGGTCGTCGTACCGCGTGTTGTACAGCTGCCGGGCCGCCGCCCACTTGGCCTGGCCGGGCTGGACGAGGGTGCCGTCCAGGTCACGGGCGAGGGCCTTGAGGGTGGCCGGGGAGGAGGAGGCGGCGCTGGAGGTTCTGATCGGGGTGCCGCCGGCGCTGCGGGTGCCGCCGCCGGACGCGGTGGCCCCGGCGCCCGTCCTCGTGCCGGGCCCGTCCGGAGTGCCGCCGGAGCAGCCCGCGACGGTGGCGGCGGCCAGTGTGGCCGCCGTTGTGCCGATGAATGTACGTCGTTCCATGACGCCTCCCGTTGCTTCCCGAGGACGAGACGGTGTGGGGGGCGCGGGGGTTCCTTCTCCGGGGGAGGGAGGGGCGGGTGCGGATGGGGGTGGGGGTGGGGGTCAGGGGGAGGCTTCGTGCTCTGTCGCGTCCGTACGCGCCTTGCTGCGGGCCCGCCGGGCGGGGCCGCGCCAGCCGCAGGTGCAGTGGGCCGCGGTGAAGCGGCCGTTCTCGACCGTCGTCGTGCGGTGGGCTGTCGTGGGGTGGGCTGAGGGGGCTTGCTGATCGGCCACACGGCCACCGTACCGACCCCGGGTGAACGGCCGCCCGCGTGACGGGTCAACGCACCGGTCGTTAGGGGAACGACGGGGGATATCGCAGGCGCGGAGAACGCTTGGGGGTAGACAGGCGATGGGGCACCGGCACAGGCACATGGGTGGTGCGGGCGGCGTGGTGGTCGGCGCCGTCGCGTTCGGTCTGATGGCCGCAGCCTCCGGCTGTTCGCCGTCCGGCGCCGCCGCCGACGGCAGCGGTCCCGGCGACCCGGCCGACGTCGTGCGCAGGTCCGCCGACTCCCTCGTCCGCGCGGGGAGTTCCAAGGCGTCGACCTCCATGGAGATGGCCAGCGGCGGTACGCGCGTCACCATCCGCGGCAAGGGCGTCTACGACTTCGAGCGGCAGGTCGGACAGTTCGAGGTGGTGCTCCCGCAGGATCCCGCGGGCAAGGACGAGCACCGGCCCATCACCGAGCTGATGGCCTCGGGAGCGCTGTACATGAAGAACCGGGGGGCCGGGGTGCCCTCCGACAAGTGGGTGCGGATCGAGACACGTTCACTGTCCGACGGCAATCTCGTCACCGGCGGCGCCACGGATCCCCTCGCGGCGGCGGAACTCCTGCGCGGGGCGCGCAAGGTGGGGTTCGTGGGGGAGGAGCGGGTCGGTGGGGTGGATGTACGGCACTACCGCGGCGTCGTCGACCTGCGTGCCGCCGCACGGGCCGCTTCCGCAGGTCAGCGCGGTGCGCTCGGGGTCGCGGCGGCGAAAGGGTTCAGCAGGGGCAGCGTGCCCTTCGACGTCTACCTCGACGACGAGGGGCGCGTGCGGAAGCTGCGGCAGCGGTTCGCGGTGGCCGACGCGAACGTGGCGTCCACCACGCTGTTCTACGGCTTCGGGGTGCCGGCGAAGGTGCGACTTCCGGCCGAGAAGGACATCTTCGCCGGGAAGATTGCGGGTCCGTAGTCGCGTACGGCTGGTGGAAATGGTCCGTCCGTGCCATGCGCGGTGCGTAGACCTCTCCCTACCCTAGGAAGTCGGTCGGCATCAGGAAGAGGTGATGAACGTGGCTCCGATGCGTGGCGGTACGGCGGTTCAGGACCACGTCGCCCTCGCCGAGATCGAACTGTGCGGGGAACTCATCATTGCGGCGAGTGCGGCGGCCGAGCGGTTGAGCTTCGACCGGATCGACGAGGTGCTGCAGGTTGCGGACTGGCGCGAGCG
Organism: Streptomyces venezuelae; assembly: GCF_008642315.1. Classification (NCBI taxonomy): domain Bacteria; kingdom Bacillati; phylum Actinomycetota; class Actinomycetes; order Kitasatosporales; family Streptomycetaceae; genus Streptomyces; species Streptomyces venezuelae. The sequence continues at coordinate 4,814,028 of NZ_CP029192.1, forward strand.
GGGGGTACCCGGCGAGGCCGGGGGTCGCTCTCCTCGTGACTGAGGGCCTCGCTCCGGCGCCGTAGCCCCGCCCGCGGTTCCACCCCACACCGAAAGCGGTGAGCAGCCCCCTGCCCGCCGCTGCGCGGCGATACGCCCCTCCCACCCGCCCGTGCGCCCCGCACCGATGGGCGCGGGCAGGTCCCTGTCCGCCGCTGCGCGGCGATGCGGCCCTCCCACCCGCCCGTGCGCCCCGCACCGATGGGTGGGCGGGTGGGGGAGAGCCCGCGTAGCGGGCACGCGGTGCCGGGTGGGTGCAGGGGGTTTGTGGGGCGACCCGCCGCCCGCCCCACCCGCTTGCACCGGGGGGCGGGGAAGCGCTCGCGCAGCGGGCGCGCGTCGCGGACGGGGTGCAGGGCGTGTGCGGTGTGACCCTCCCGCCTGCCGTGCGCCCGGCACCGATGGGTGGGCGGGTGGGGGAGAGCCCGCGTAGCGGGCACGCGGTGCGGGGCGGGTGCTGGGGGTGTGTGGGGCGGCCCGCGGTCCCATACACCCGCTTGCACCGGAGGTGGGGAGGCGCTCGCGGTGTGGGTGGGGTGCAGGGCGTGTGTGGTGTGGCCCTCCTGCCTGTCGTTGCGTCGCGCACCGATGGGCGGGTGGGTGGGGGAGAGCCCGCGTAGCGGGCACGCGGTGCGGGGCGGGTGCTGGGGGTGTGTGGGGCGGCCCGCGGCCCCACACACCCGCTTGCACCGGAGGTGGGGAGGCGCTCGCGGTGTGGGGGCGGCCTGCCGTCCCCCACTCACTTGCAGCGAAGGTGGGTGGGTGGGGGGCAGCGGGTGTGTGGGGCCGGCGGTTCGGCCGGGTGGCGGTCGAGGGTGGTCGACGGGGGAGTCGGCGTACCCCTCGCGGGAGCGTTACGTCCGCATCATGCGCGCGATCGCCTTCGTCGCCTCCTCGACCTTCGCGTCGATCTCCGTGCCGCCCTTGACCGCCGCGTCGGCCACGCAGTGGCGCAGGTGCTCCTCCAGGAGCTGGAGGGCGAAGGACTGGAGCGCCTTCGTGCCGGCCGAGACCTGCGTGAGTATGTCGATGCAGTAGACGTCCTCCTCGACCATGCGCTGCAGGCCGCGGATCTGGCCCTCGATGCGGCGCAGGCGCTTGAGGTGTTCGTCCTTCTGCTTGTGGTAGCCGTGCACCTGGTCGGAGGGCGCTTCGGGCGCCCCCGGGGTCGGTACGGCCGCGTCGGCCGTGTCGGCCGCCTCAGTGGTCGTCATGGCGTCCTCCTTCTGGACTTCGGGGTCTTGAGCCAAGGGTCCGGGGTTGGTCCGGGGTTGGGGTGGGGGGTGTGATGCTGGGCGGGGGCTGAGAGTTCGTACCGGGTTCTGAGACTTCGCGCACTTTTGCGGGGCATCCACCCCGTCTCCCTCGTCCCCATCCTCCGGAAACAGCACACATTTACATACCCCCCACGGGTATATCGTAGCCGATTCTACGGGGGGTGTGCTGATCACTGTGCCTGATGGGCGACACTGGGGGGCGGCCGGTTAGCCGTGGCCGGATGATGCGCCTAGCATCAGCCTGACCGCATCCAAAGCACCCCGAGGACCCCACGTGCGCTTTCGTCTGACCCCCAGGGAGACGAGCTTCTACGACATGTTCGCCGCATCCGCGGACAACATCGTCACGGGCTCGAAGCTCCTGATGGAACTGCTCGGAGCGGACTCTTCCGCACGGGCCGAGATCGCAGAGCGTATGCGGGCCGCGGAACACGCGGGAGACGACGCGACGCATGCGATCTTCCACCAGCTGAACTCCTCGTTCATCACGCCGTTCGACCGCGAGGACATCTACAACCTCGCGTCGTCCCTCGACGACATCATGGACTTCATGGAGGAGGCCGTCGACCTGGTCGTCCTCTACCAGGTCGAGGAACTCCCCAAGGGCGTCGAGCAGCAGATCGAGGTGCTCGCCCGGGCCGCCGAGCTCACGGCGGAGGCCATGCCCAATCTGCGGACGATGGCCAACCTCACCGAGTACTGGATCGAGGTCAACCGTCTGGAGAACCAGGCCGACCAGATCCACCGCAAGCTCCTCGCCCAGCTCTTCAACGGCAAGTACGACGCCATCGAGGTGCTGAAGCTCAAGCAGATCGTGGATGTGCTGGAAGAGGCCGCCGACGCCTTCGAGCACGTGGCGAACACTGTGGAGACCATCGCGGTCAAGGAGTCCTGAGGCCTCGCCATGGACACCTTTGCTTTGATCGTGACGATCGGCGTCGCGCTCGGATTCACGTACACGAACGGCTTCCACGACTCCGCGAACGCCATCGCCACCTCCGTCTCCACCCGTGCGCTGACGCCCCGCGCGGCGCTCGCCATGGCCGCGGTGATGAACCTCGCCGGTGCCTTCCTGGGCAGCGGGGTCGCCAAGACCGTCAGTGAGGGGATCATCGAGACCCCGCACGGCGACAAGGGGATGTGGATCCTCTTCGCGGCGCTCATCGGCGCCATCGTGTGGAACCTGATCACCTGGTACTTCGGTCTGCCCTCGTCCTCGTCGCACGCGCTGTTCGGCGGCATGGTCGGCGCGGCGCTCGCCGGCGGCATCGGGGTCATCTGGTCCGGGGTCGTCGACAAGATCGTCATCCCGATGTTCCTGTCCCCGGTGGTCGGCCTCGTCGCCGGTTACCTGGTGATGTGCGCGATCATGTGGATGTTCCGCAAGTCCAACCCGCACAAGGCCAAGCGCGGCTTCCGTATCGCGCAGACGGTGTCCGCGGCCGGCATGGCCCTCGGTCACGGTCTCCAGGACGCGCAGAAGACGATGGGCATCGTGGTGATGGCCCTCGTCATCTCCGATGTGCAGAGCGCCGACGCCCCCATTCCGATCTGGGTCAAGATCGCTTGTGCGCTGATGCTCTCCGCCGGTACGTACGCGGGTGGCTGGCGCATCATGCGGACCCTCGGCCGCAAGATCATCGAGCTGGACCCGCCGCAGGGCTTCGCCGCCGAGACGACCGGCGCGGGCATCATGTTCACCACGGCGTTCATGTTCCACGCGCCGATCTCGACGACGCACGTCATCACCTCCGCGATCATGGGTGTGGGCGCGACGAAGCGGGTGAACGCGGTGCGGTGGGGTGTCGCCAAGAACATCATCCTGGGCTGGTTCATCACCATGCCGGCCGCCGCGATCGTCGCCGCGTTGAGTTTCTGGGTCGTGGATCTCGCGTTCCTGTAGCGCGCGCGACGTACCCACAGCACATGGAAGGGCCCGCCCCCGGGAGCCAGGGGCGGGCCCTTCTTGGTGTCCCTGCGGTGGCACCGCCATGCAGCACCGCGGGGAGTCGGGGTGGCTCAGCCGAAGCGGCCCGAGATGTAGTCCTCGGTGGCCTGGACCGACGGGTTGGAGAAGATCCGCTCCGTGTCGTCGATCTCGATGAGCTTGCCGGGCTGGCCGACGGCCGCCAGGTTGAAGAACGCGGTGCGGTCCGAGACGCGGGCCGCCTGCTGCATGTTGTGCGTCACGATGACGATCGTGAAGCGCTCCTTCAGCTCGCCGATCAGATCCTCGATCGCGAGGGTCGAGATCGGGTCGAGGGCCGAGCAGGGCTCGTCCATGAGCAGGACGTCGGGCTCGACCGCGATCGCCCGCGCGATGCACAGACGCTGCTGCTGGCCGCCGGAGAGGCCGGAGCCGGGCTTGTTCAGGCGGTCCTTGACCTCGTTCCAGAGGTTCGCGCCCTTGAGGGACTTCTCGACGATGTCGTTCAGCTCGGACTTCTTGTACGAGCCGTTGAGCTTCAGGCCCGCCGCGACGTTGTCGAAGATGGACATCGTGGGGAACGGGTTCGGGCGCTGGAAGACCATGCCGATCGTGCGGCGCACGGCCACCGGGTCCACGCCGCTGCCGTAGAGGTCCTCGTCGTCCAGGAGCACCTTGCCCTCGACGCGGCCGCCGGGCGTGACCTCGTGCATGCGGTTGAGCGTGCGCAGGAACGTGGACTTGCCGCAGCCGGAGGGGCCGATGAAGGCCGTCACGGAGCGGGGCTCCACGGTCATGGAGATGTCGTCGATCGCCTTGTGGGAGCCGTAGAAGGCGGTCAGGCCCGATACGTCGATTCGCTTGGCCATGGGATCACTGCTTTCGAAAAAATGGGGCGTGCTGAGGGTCGCTGATGTGGCCGCCTCAGCGGCCCGTCTTGGGGGCCTTCCAGCGCGCTACGGCGCGAGCCGCCATGTTGAGGATCATGATGAAGCCGATGAGGGCGAGCGCCGCGGCCCAGGCCCGGTCGTACGACGCCTCCGTGCCGGCCGCGTACTGCTGGTAGATGTACAGCGGCAGTGAGCCCTGCGCCCCGCTGAAGGGGTTCGTGTTGATCAGGGGGTTCACCCAGACCAGGAGCAGGACCGGCGCGGTCTCACCGGCGATGCGGGCCACCGCGAGCATGACGCCCGTGGTGATGCCGCCGATCGCGGTGGGCAGGACGACCTTGAGGATGGTCCGCCACTTCGGTACGCCGAGGGCGAGGGACGCCTCGCGCAGCTCGTTCGGGACGAGCTTGAGCATCTCCTCGGTGGAGCGCACGATCACCGGCATCATCAGGATGGCGAGCGCCATGGCGCCGGCCCAGCCCGAGTAGTCGAACTTGAGGATGAGGATCCAGAAGCTGAGGACGAACAGGCCCGCGACGATCGAGGGGATGCCGGTCATGACGTCCACGAAGAACGTGACGGTCTTGGCGAGCTTCCCGCGTCCGTACTCGACGAGGTAGACCGCGGTGAGCAGGCCGATCGGCACGGCGATCACGGAGGCCAGGAGCACCTGCTCCAGGGTGCCGATGATCGCGTGGTAGATGCCGCCGCCGGTCTCCTCGTCGGCCACCACACCCATGGAGTGGGTGAGGAAGTAGCCGTCGAAGACCTTGATGCCGCGCTGCACGGTCTCGTAGATCAGCGAGGCGAGCGGGACGACGGCGAGCAGGAACATGACCCACACCAGCGAGGTGGCGAGGCGGTCCTTGGCCTGGCGGGAGCCTTCGACGCCCATCGCGAGGACGTACGAGCCGACGATGAACAGGACGGCGGCGATCAGGCCCCACTGGATGCGGCTGTCCAGGCCGGCCGCGGCGCCGATGGCGACCGCGACGGCGGCCGACCCCGCGGCCATGACCAGCGGCGTCCAGCGGGGCAGCGTCGCGGCCTTGAGGGTCGAGGGCCGCTTGACGAGCGGGCCGGTCGGGGTGGGTGTCGTGGTGCTCATGCGTTGGCCCCCGAGTACTCCTTGCGGCGCGCGATGATCAGGCGGGCCGCGCCGTTGACCAGCAGCGTGATGATGAAGAGCACCAGGCCGGAGGCGATGAGCGCGTCCTGGCCGTACTCACTGGCCTCGTTGAACTTGCTGGCGATGTTCTGCGCGAAGGTGCCGCCGCCGTAGTCGAGCACCGAGGTGTTGATGAGGAAGTTCGGCGAGAGGACGGTGGCGACGGCGATCGTCTCGCCGAGCGCGCGGCCGAGGCCCAGCATCGAGGCGGAGATGATGCCGGAGCGGCCGAAGGGGAGCACCGACATGCGGATGACCTCCCAGCGCGTGGCGCCGAGGGCCAGCGCGGCCTCCTCGTGCATCTTCGGGGCCTGGAGGAAGACTTCGCGGCTCACGTTCGTGATGATCGGCAGGATCATGATCGCGAGGAGGATGCCGACGGTCATCAGGGAGCGCGGGGCCTCGCCGTTGTAGGCGAAGATGCCGGTCCAGCCGAAGTAGTCGTCCAGCCAGCTGTAGAGGCCGGTGAGGTTGGGGGCGACCACGAGGGCGCCCCACAGGCCGTACACGATCGAGGGCACGGCGGCCAGCAGGTCGATCACGTAGGCGATGGGGGCGGCCAGCTTGCGCGGCGCGTAGTGCGAGATGAAGAGCGCGATGCCGATGGCGACGGGGACGGCGATCGCGAGGGCGATGATCGAGCTGACCACGGTGCCGAAGACCAGGACCGCGATGCCGAAGTACGGCTTGCCGTCCGTGTTGATGCCGGCCGGGTCCCACTCGAAGGTGGTGAGGAAGTTGCCCGTGTTGTCGGAGAGGGCGACGGTCGTGCGGTACGTCAGGAACGCGGCGATGGCCGCCATGATCACGAGGAGCACGATTCCGGAGCCGCGGGAGAGGCCCAGGAAGATCTTGTCGCCGGGGCGGGTGGCGCCGCGCGCGGCGGCCTTGCTCACCGGGGCGGTCGGCTCGACGTCTTCGACGGGGGGAGGAGCGGTCGTATTGCTTGGTATGTCCATGGGGTTCTCCGGTCTGCGGAGGCGCCGTGCGGGTGTCGCAGGCGCTCCGTGGCGGCGGTGCACCGGACGGTGCGGCCGGCCCTGGTACCGCGGGGCCGGCCGCACTCGGTTCAGCTAGCTCAGGCCCGCGACGGTGGAGCGGACCTTGGTGATGATCTCGGCCGGGATCGGCGCGTAGTCGTTGTCCTTGAGGACGTTCTGGCCGTCCTCGCTGGCGATGTAGGTCAGGAAGGACTTGGTGGCGGCGAGCGTGTCGGCCTTGTTGCCCTTCTCGCAGACGACCTCGTACGTCACGAGGGTGATCGGGTACGCGCCTTCGGCGGTCGGCTTGTAGTTCAGCTCCAGGGCGAGGTCCTTGCCCTTGCCGACGACCTTGGCCTCGGAGATGGCCTTGGAGGCGTTGTCGACGGTGGCCTTCACCGGCTCCTTGGCCTCGGTCTTCAGGTCGACGGTCTTGACGCCCTCACCGGCGTAGGAGAGCTCGAAGTACGAGATGGCGCCCGCGGTCTGCTTGACCTGGCCCGCGACACCGGCGGAGCCGTTCGCGGACTGGCCGCCCTTGGGCTCCCACGACTTGCCCGGCTCGTACGGCCAGGCGCTGGGCGCGGCACCCTTCAGGTACTTGGTGAAGTTGTCCGTGGTGCCGGACTCGTCGGAGCGGTGGAAGGGCTGGATCTTGGTGCTGGGGAGCTTGGCGTCGGGGTTGAGCTTCTCGATCGCCTTGTCGTCCCAGGTCTTGATCTTGTTGTTGAAGATGTCGCCGAGGGTCTTGGCGTCCAGGGTCAGGCTGTCGACGCCGGGGACGTTGTAGCCGATGGCGATCGGGCCGCCCACCATGGGCAGGTCGATGGCCTGGCTGCCCTTGCAGATCTTCTTCGACTTCTCGACCTCGTCGGGCTTGAGCGCCGAGTCCGAACCGGCGAACGCGGTCTGGCCCTGGAGGAACGCGGTGATGCCGGCGCCCGAACCCGTCGGGTTGTAGTTCAGCTGCACGTCCTTGCAGTTGGTCGTGTAGACCTTCCGCCAGGCGTCGATCGCGTTCTTCTGCGCGGACGAACCGGAGGCCGCGAGCTGGCCCTTGGCGTCGTCGCACTTGATGTTGGCGTTGGCGTTGGTCTCCTTGCCGCCGTCGCCCGAGCTGGTGTCGTCGGAGCCGCACGCCGTGAGGGCCAGGGCGCCGGAGACGGCGATGGCGCCGAGGGAGAGGGCGCGGAGCCGGTTCTTGCGCTGAAGCTTCACTTCGGGTCTTCCTTCCGGGAGCCGCCGGCCCTTTGCTGGCGGCGTGCGATGACTTGCGTCGTACTGCGCGACTTGCGTCGTGTTGTAAGGCTGAAATTAGGCAGGGCAGGTGAAGCGGCCGATGGGCACGAGTGAACGGAGGGTGAACCTCGGCGGTCGGCCTGGTTAGGCTTTCCACTACAAAAAGTAGCGGTACGGCTACGCAGGGTCAGGCACGCTGGTCGTGCCGCGGCGCCGGATACGATCGGCACATGATCTACCCGTTCCTCGTGGGCGTCACCGTCTGGCTCGCCGTCGCCGCCACCGCCCTCTGGGTCGGCCGGGCGTACTGCAAGGAGTGCCGCGCGCGGCGGCGTACTGCCGCTTAGGCCCTGCCCCGCGGTGCGGCCAGGGCCGCCAGCAGATCGTTGACGAGTTCGGCGTCCCGCTCGCGCGTCAGGAGGCGGCGGGCCTCTTCGGGCGCGAGCCACCGCAGGTGCGACACCTCGGAGTTGGGCGCGAACGTGCCGGAGAGCGCCTCGGCGGCCCAGTAGCGGACCTCCTTGGGGCGGTCCTGGGCGTCCCGGTAGCGGGCGGTGGGGAGTTCGGCGCCGAGTTCGCACGCCATGCCGGTCTCCTCGAGGACCTCGCGCAGCGCCGCGTCCCGCGCCGTCTCCCCGCGCTTGAGCTTGCCCTTCGGGTGGGACCAGTCCGACCACTTGGGGCGGTGCACCAGGGCGAGTTCGATGCCGTCCCGCCCGGCGCGGTCCGGGCGCCACAGGACGCAGCCGGCCGCCAGGACCGTGGTCTCCTCGCCGGGCAGCCCTTCCTTTCCGTACGTCCCTTCCTTCCCGTACGTCACCGGGTCCTCGCCTCCTCGCGCAGCCACGCCCGCTGGAACACGAACCGGGCCGCCTCGACCTCGTGGCGCTGGTCGGCGTGGAGCACCCCCAGCGCGTACGCCGTGGCGGGCGCGATCCGCGGGGTCCGCGCCGCGTGGGCCGCGGCCGCCGCCGCTGCCGCCGCCTCGCGGTGGACGTTCAGCGCGTGGCTCGCGTCCGCGATGCGCGGGTCGGTCCTGTCGTGGCCGACGAGGACCTCCTGCGCGTACCGGTACAGGCGCAGCAGTGAGCGGACCTTCAGCCAGGGGGCGTCCTGGGCGTCCGGGGCGGTGTCCGTGGGCGCGAGGCCGTGGGAGAGCGCGCCGGCGTTGTAGGGGTGCCCGGCCTGGCCGAGGGGGAGGACGGCGACGGCCTCGGCGAGCGCCGCCTCCGCCTGGTCGGCGAGGGGCACCAACCCCTCCGTGGTCCCGCTCAGGGGAACCTCGCTGGCCAGGACGGCCACGTGGTCCGCCACGGCGTGGAAGCGGGAGGAGCCGAAGGCCTGGAGGGCGGTGGAGTGGGCGCGGGTCCTGGCGAGCGTGAGCTGCCGCTCGAGGAGGGCGGCGGCCTTGGCGGCGCCGACCGCGAGGCCGCGCGGGGTGCCGCTGTCGGCGGCGCTCGGCACGGAGGGCTGCGCCCAGCCGTTCTGCCGTGCCGTGCGGCCTCCGGCGCCCGAGGCCGCGAGGGCGGCCGACGCGGGCTGCGGGTCCCCGGCCGGGGCGGGCACCGGTGACGGGCCCGACAGCCGGTGCAGGGCCTCCAGGAGGCGGTCCAGACGGCCGGCGTACGCGTGCTCCTGACCCAGCGTGCCGGAGAGCCAGGCCAGTTCGGGGCGGAGCGACGACGCCCACTCCGCGTCCAGGAGCGGACGGAACGTGTGCAGGGTGCCGCCGATGCGGCGGGCCGCACGGCGCAGCGAACGGGCGGCCTCCAGGGACTCCTCCGCGCCCTGTGAGGCCGTGCTGGACTCGCGGTGCAGCCGCAGCGAGCGGAGGAACTCGGTTGCCTGGTCCTGCAGGTAGCCCGTGAGGGCCTCACCCGCGGTACCCGGACCCGCTCCCGTACCCGTATCCGTCATCTCATGGTGTTGCTGTGCCACGCCGGCGCCTCCGGGCGTCTATGAGCATCTCCTGCACGTTGCGCAGGGGCTGGCCGTCCGGGTCCGCCGAGTGGCGGGTCCAGTTGCCGTCCGCGCCCAGGTGCCAGGAGGCCGTGGTGTCCGACATGCCGGTCTCCAGGAGCCGGCTCAGGGCCGCCCGGTGCGCCGGGTCCTGGACCCTGACCAGCGCCTCGATGCGGCGGTCGAGATTGCGGTGCATCATGTCGGCGCTGCCGATCCACACCTCCGGTTCGCCGCCGTTGCCGAAGGCGAAGACACGGGAGTGTTCGAGGAAGCGGCCGAGGACGGAACGTACCCGGATGTTCTCCGAGAGCCCCTCCACGCCGGGCCGGACCGCGCAGATGCCGCGCACCCACACGTCCACCTCGACGCCCGCCTGCGACGCACGGTACAGCGCGTCGACGACCGCCTCGTCGACCATCGAGTTGACCTTGATGCGGACGTAGGCGGGGCGGCCCGCCCTGTGGTGCTGTATTTCCTTGTTGATGCGGGAAATCAGGCCGTCGCGCAGGGACTTGGGGGCGACGAGCAGGCGGCGGTAGGTCTCCCTGCGGGAGTAGCCGGAGAGCCGGTTGAAGAGGTCGGAGAGGTCCGCGCCGACCTCCGCGTTGGAGGTGAGCAGCCCCAGGTCCTCGTAGAGGCGGGCGGTCTTGGGGTGGTAGTTGCCGGTGCCCACGTGCGAGTAGCGGACGAGGGACTCGCCCTCCTGGCGCACGACGAGGGACAGCTTGCAGTGCGTCTTCAGACCGACGAGGCCGTAGACGACGTGGCAGCCGGCCTCCTCCAGCTTCCGCGCCCACTTGATGTTGGCCTGCTCGTCGAAGCGGGCCTTGATCTCGACGAGGACGAGGACCTGCTTGCCGGACTCGGCGGCGTCGATCAGCGCGTCGACTATGGGGGAGTCGCCCGACGTCCGGTACAGCGTCTGCTTGATGGCGAGGACGTCCGGGTCGGACGCGGCCTGCTCCAGGAACGCCTGCACGGACGTGGAGAACGAGTCGTACGGGTGGTGGAGGAGCACGTCGCGTTCGCGAAGGGCGGCGAAGATGTCGGGGGCGGACGCCGACTCCACCTCGGCCAGGTCGCGGTGGGTGCCCGCCACGAACTTCGGGTACTTCAGCTCGGGCCGGTCCAGCTTGGCGATGCTGAAGAGGCCGGTGAGGTCGAGCGGGCCCGGCAGCGGGTAGACCTCCGCCTCGCTGATCTTCAGCTCGCGCACCAGCAGGCTGAGGATGTTCGGCGCGATGGACTCCTCGACCTCCAGGCGCACGGGCGGGCCGAAGCGGCGCCGCATGAGCTCCTTCTCCAGCGCCTGGAGCAGGTTCTCGGCGTCGTCCTCCTCGACCTCCAGGTCCTCGTTCCTGGTGAGCCGGAACATGTGGTGCTCCTGGATCTCCATGCCCGGGAAGAGCTCCTGGAGGTGCGCGGGCGCGGCGATGACGTCCTCGATGGGGACGTACCGCTGCGGGGAGGCCTCCAGGAACCGCGAGAGCAGCGGAGGCACCTTCACCCGTGCGAAGTGCTGATGCCCGGAGACCGGGTTGCGGACGACCACGGCGAGGTTGAGCGAGAGCCCCGAGATGTACGGGAAGGGGTGCGCGGGGTCCACGGCCAGCGGGGTCAGGACGGGGAAGATCTGCTGCCGGAAGAGCGTGAAGAGCCGGGACTGCTCCTTCTCGGTCAGCTCGTGCCAGCGCACCAGGTGGATGCCCTCGTCGGCGAGGCCGGGCGCGACGTCGTCCTGGTAGCAGGCGGCGTGCCGGGCCATGAGCTCGCGGGAGCGGTTCCAGATGAGGTCGAGCACCTCGCGGGGCTGGAGACCCGAGGCCGAACGGGTGGCGACACCGGTCGCGATACGTCGCTTCAGGCCCGCCACCCGGACCATGAAGAACTCGTCCAGGTTCGAGGCGAAGATCGCCAGGAAATTCGCCCGTTCGAGGAGGGGGGTGTGCGGGTCCTCGGCGAGTTCGAGGACCCGCTCGTTGAACGCGAGCCAGCTGCGCTCCCGGTCCAGGAACCGCCCCTGGGGCAGCTCGGCGCCGTCGTGGCCGACCGCGGCGTCCTCGTCGTACGCGTCGAGGTCCGCGTCGATGTCGGGGTCGAGGTCGGAGACGGTGGCGGCGATGGTGGCGGGCCGGTGCGCGGCGATGGAACCCACGGAAGGCTGGGCGTGCTGCACGTGTCCTTGCGTGTTCTGCTGGCTCATGGACCCATTGTTCCGCGCGGGCACGACGATGGGCGCGTCGGAGAGCGCGGGAGCGAGGTGGAGCTTCCCGTTTGCCGGGGAAGCGCTCCCGTGGTCCGGGGACGGGTCGGGCGCGGCGGGCTGCATTGAGCGAGCGTCGCAAGGCTGTCTGAATGAGTGGTTACGGCGACATGACGTGCGGGACATCGGCCGAAGACTCCGGGGCGTCTACAGCGTGGCGCCTCCGGCCGATCGTACGGTTCAGGCCACGCGTCGGCGCAAGAGGCGGAACGCCGCGTAGGTGACGGCGGCGGCCAGCACGAGCAGGATGCCGGTTTCCACGAGCTGGAGCGGCCAGAAGTGGGAAGAGGGGTGGAAGTCGCTGTACCAGCCGGTGACTTGGTGCTTGGTGTAGCACGCCTTGGGGTCAGACACCCAGCACAGCTCTTCCGGCAGCCGGGTTCCGTCGGCGGTGAGCATGCCGTGCTCCACCGGGAGGCCGAAGTCGGGCGTGGCGGGCCCGGAGTACGTGCGGGCCCACGTCTGCGTCTCGGTGGCCCACAGGTGGGAGCGGGCCAGCGGCAGCAGGACGACCGCGCTCAGGGTGGCGGTCGCGGCGGCCGCCATCGCGAGCAGCGTGCGGCGCACCAGGAGCCCGGCGAGGGCCCCGACGGCGAGGCCGAGCAGCGCGTACCCGATGCCGACCGTGCCCAGGGAGCCGTACATGGCCCGCTCGTACCAGGCCGCCCGGCCGTACTCGAGCTCGGGACCCGTGGTCCACGCCCACCGCTGGACGGCGGTGAACAGCACCACTCCGCTCACCACGAGCGCGGCGACCACGGAGAGCCGGGCGGCGAGCCAGCGGGCCGGGGTGACCGACTGCGTCCAGGCCCATTTGTACGCGCCCGACTCCAGGTCCCTCGCGACGATCGGGCCCGCGACGAACGCCCCGACCAGGACGGGCAGCCCGAGCATGGCCATGCCCGCGTAGTCGAGGTTCCTGTCGAACTGGAGCTCGGCGTCGAGGTAGCCGCGGACCGTGCCGCCGCAGTCCGGCGTGGTCTTCGCGATGACGCAGTCCGTCGCCGCGAAGACATCGGCGGCGTGGCTCACCCACAGGCGGTCGGCGGCCAGCGCGGCGGCGCCGAGCGCGAACAGGCCGAACAGGATCCACAGGGCCGTGCGGTGCTGGCGCAGCACCGCGCGGTACGGGCCCGGGAGGGCGAGGGCGGCGCGGCGGACCTGCCGCTCGGCGGGCGCGGTGGTCGTGGCGGTCACGCGGACACCTCCAGGTCCTGCGCACCGCGCTCCCGGGGCGTGCTGCCGGGGGAGAGGAGCGGTGGCGCTTCCGGCGCGCGCAGGTGGGCCAGCAACAGTTCCTCCAGGGAAGGTTCTTCGACGTCCCAGCCGTCGCCGATCGGGCCCTCGGTGCGGATCAGGGCCGTCAGACCGCGCCCCGCGGCGCGGGACTCGACGACGGTGTGCGGGTGGAGCCGGTCGGCCGGGCCGCGGCCCGTGACCAGGCGGTGCGCGCCGGTCAGGTCGTCGATGCCGCCCGCGAGCCGGATGCCGCCGCCGGAGACGAGCAGCAAGTAGTCGCAGGCTTCCGCGAGTTCGCTCACGATGTGCGAGGACATGACCACGGTCGTGCCGTGCTCGGCGGCCTCCGCCATCAGCGTGCCCATCAGCTGGTGCCTGGCGAGCGGGTCGAGGTCGGCCATCGGTTCGTCGAGGAGGAGGAGTTCGGCGCGCTTGCCGAGGGCGAGCGCGAGTGCGACGCGGGTGCGCTGGCCGCCGGAGAGCGTACGGACGCGGGCGGTGCGGTCGAGGCCGCCGTCGCCGATGACGCGTTCGGCGGCCTCCATGTCCCAGCTGCCCGCGTTGAGTTCGGCGCCGAGCCGCAGGGTGCCCGCGATGGTCAGCTGCGGGTGGAGCGGCTTGTCCTGGGCGACGTACGCGATGCGCTCCCGTGCCCGCGCGGGGCCCGTGCCCAGGGCGCTGATCGTGCCCGACGTGGGCCGGTCGAGGCCCGCCGCGAGGGCGAGCAGCGTCGACTTGCCCGCGCCGTTCGGGCCGACGACCGCGCAGACGCGGCCGACGGGCAGGCGGAACGTGCAGTCCCGCAGGGCGTATCGGCCCCGCCCGAAGCGTTTGGTCAGTGCGGTCGCCTCTAGGGCGGTGTCGGTCATGCGGGGTCCCCCTGGGTCTCCGGCTCGCGTTCCTGTACGTCGGTGTGCGCGGTGAACTGCTCTTCCAGTACGGCCGTGAACAGCGCCGCCACGTCGTCCCTCTCCAGCCCCGCCTGCCGGGCCCGCGCGGCCCACTCGGCGAGCTCCCCCCGGAGCGGTGAGTCGGCCGGTGCGCCGCCGAGCGTCCTGCGGACGAACGTGCCGAGGCCGCGCCGGGCCTCGACCAGGCCTTCGCGCTCCAGCTCGCGGTAGGCCTTCAGCACGGTGTTCGGGTTGATGGCCGTGGCCTCGACGACCTCGCGGGCCGTCGGAAGCTTGTCGCCGGGCTCCAGCAGGCCGAGGCGGAGGGCCTGCCGGGTCTGCTGGACGATCTGGAGGTAGGTGGCGACGCCGCTGCGCCGGTCGATGCGGTACTCGACCACTGCCTTGCACCACCCTTTCACTAATTGAGTAGTGAAAGGGTGGTGCACAGGTGCCCCGATGGTCAAGGCCTTGACTGGGGGAGGTGCCGTGGATCTTGTAGTGTCTGCCGCTCAGCACTGCTCAGCGTTGACGTGCACATGTCTGAATTACGGGGGTTCCACCATGTCCCAGCAGCGTCTCTCGCCCCTCATGAAGGTCGCGGTACTCGCCATCGCGGCCGTGATCGCGGGCGTCTGGATGTACACGAGCCGCGGCAACACCACCGGCCCCGACAGCGAGAGCGCGAAGGCGCCCGCGGTCGCGGAGGTCGGTGACTGCGTACAGAACAAGGGGACCGACGACGAGCCCGACATGGAGGTCATCGGCTGCTCGGACGCCAAGGCGGAGTACAAGGTCGCGAGCAAGTTCGAGAACGAGTGCGAGCCGGGGCAGAGCCGGTTCGAGCAGACCCGGAACGGGCGGGTGCAGTTCGCGATGTGCCTCACGAAGGTGTAGCGGGGCATCCGTACCCGCCGACGCGAAGGGCGCGGCCCCCTGTCCGGGGTGCCGCGCCCTTCGCCTGGTCTGGCCGGTCAGGACTCCGTGCGGTACATCAGGTCCGTCTCGTGCGTGACGAAGCCCAGGCGCTCGTAGACGCTCACGGCCGCCTTGTTGTCCGCGTCCACGTACAGCATCGCCGTCGGCAGGCCCGCGTCCGCGAGGTGGCGCAGGCCCGTCGTGGTCAGCGCCTTGCCGAGGCCGCCGCCCTGGGCTCCCGGCCGTACGCCCACGACGTACACCTCTCCGAGGCGCTCCTCGGCGTGCACCTTCGTCCAGTGGAAGCCGACCAGCTCGCCGTCGCTCTCGCGCACGGCGAGGAAGAAGCCCGCCGGGTCGAACCACGGCTCCGCCTTGCGGTCGTCCAGGTCCCGCTGCGTGAGTGCGCCCTGCTCCGGGTGGTGGGCGAAGGCCTCCGCGTTCACCGCGAGCCAGGCCGCGTCGTCCTCTCCGGGTACGAAGGTACGTACCGAAACGCCCTCGGGTAGCGTCGGATCGGGCAGGTCCAGGTCCGCCAGGGGGCGGCGCATCTGGCGCAGTTCGCGGAAGAGCGCGAGGCCGAGCACCTGGGCCAGGTGGCGGGCCGCGGAGTGTCCGCCGTGCGCCCACACGCGCAGGCGGCGGCCCGACTCGGCGAGCAGCGCGGTGCCGAGCGCCCTGCCGTGCCCGTGCCCGCGGCGCGAGGGGTGCACGACGAGCTCGGCGGCGGGGGCCTCGACGGGGTCGGTGTCCTCCAGCTGCGCGTATCCGACGAGCTGGGCGTCGACGGTGAGGAGCAGGTGCCGGACGCCGTCGCGGGCGCCGCCGCGCAGCTGGAGCCGGCCCTGCTCGGACACCGCCTGCTGCCCGTCCGTACGGGCGGCCTCGGCGAGCAGCGCGAGGACGGCGTCCGCCTGGGCGGGGGTGAGCTCGGCGAGGGTCTCGATCTGGCGGAGGGGGGTGGGGGCGTCGGCGGGGCGGTCGTCAGTCATGCGCCTATTCTGGCGGGGCGCCTTGGGGGGTGGGGTGCTCCGGGGGGTGCTGTTTGTCGGTCGGCTTCCCCGCCGGGGGTGGTTCATCGCGCTGCGCGCTCGTCCTCAAACGCCGGACGGGCTGTCGCGCTGCGTGCTCGTCCTCAAACGCCGGACGGGCTGGAGACCCTGCCCCCGCCGGGTGGGCTGGAAACCCTGTCTCCGCCGGACGGGCTGGGGACCCCGCCCCCGCCCGACGGGCTGGAATCGTCCTCGGCCAGGGTGAATACCTCGTGGACGCTCAAGGGCAATCAGGCTGTAACCGGCAACCCTCTGTTGCGCTACGCGCGTTGACTCTAGGCTGCCGACGGTCTCCGTCTTCTCGTACTCCTAACCCCCGGGGGGAACACGTGTCCGCCATACCCAAGCATCGACGGCCCAGGCGTCGAGCGACCCGTGTGCTCGCCGTCGCGGCGGGGCTCGCCACCGTGGGGGCGCTGGCAGCGTCCCTGCCCGCCAGTGCGGGGCAGGATCAGTCGGACGGCGCGAGCAAGGGGAAGCACTCGCGCACCGTCGACGTGCAGCTGCTGTCGTTCAACGACTTCCACGGGAACCTGCAGCCGCCCGCGGGATCCTCGGGTCAGGTGACGGAGCGGCAGGCCGACGGGAGCGAGAAGAAGATCGACGCCGGTGGGGTCGAGTACCTCGCCACGTCGCTGCGGACCGCCAGGAAGGGCAACCCGTACAGCGTCACCGCCGCCGCCGGCGACCTCATCGGGGCCAGCCCGCTGCTCTCGGGGCTCTTCCACGACGAGCCCACCGTCGAGGCGATGAACAAGCTCGACCTGGACGTCACCAGCGTCGGCAACCACGAGTTCGACGAGGGGGCCAAGGAGCTGGCCCGCATGCAGAACGGCGGCTGCCACCCCAAGGACGGCTGCTTCGAGAAGGACAGGAAGGGCAAGGGGAAGAAGTTCAAGGGGGCCGACTACCCCTATCTCGCCGCCAACGTCACCGACGAGAAGACCGGCAAGCCCATCCTGAAGCCCTACTGGGTGTGGAAGCACAAGGGCGTCAAGGTCGGATTCATCGGTGTGACGCTCGAAGGCACCCCTGACATCGTCTCCGCCGACAGAGTCAAGGGGCTGAAGTTCCACGACGAGATCGAGACCGTCAACAAGTACGCGAAGATCCTCGACAAGCAGGGCGTGAAGTCGATCGTCACGCTCATCCACGAGGGCGGCGTGCCGAAGACCCAGACGTACAACTACGACTGTGACTCGCCCGGCGCCGGCGACGGGATCTCCGGCCCCATCACCACCATCGCCAAGGGCATCACGCCCAAGGTCGACGCCCTCGTCACCGGGCACACCCACAACGCGTACGTCTGCACCATCCCCGACCCCGCGGGCAAGCCGCGCATGGTGACCTCGGCCTCCTCGTTCGGGAAGCTCTACACCGACACCACGCTCACGTACGACCGCAGGACCAAGGACATCGTCCGGACCAGTGTGAAGTCCGCGAACCACGTCGTCAGTCGTGAGCAGGCCAAGGCTCCCGACATGACCTCGCTGATCTCGCGCTGGGACAAGCTCGCCGCGCCCGTCGCCAACAAGGCCGTGGGCTACATCTCCGGGGACATCCCGGGTCGTGGCGCAGGCGTTCCCGAGTCCCCGCTCGGCGACCTCATCTCCGACGCGCAGCTCGCGCACGCCAAGTCCCTCGACCCCGAGGCCGATCTGGCGCTGATGAACCCGGGCGGCATCCGCTCCGACATCGTGTTCAAGGCGAGCGGCAGTGAGGGCGACGGCGTCGTCACGTACGGCGAGGCGTTCACCGTGCAGCCGTTCAGCAACACCGTCAACCTGGTCGACCTGACCGGCGCGCAGCTCGTCACCGGGCTGAAGCAGCAGGTCAGCGGGTCGAACGAGGCCTCGCCGAAGATTCTGCAGGTGTCGGAGGGGCTGACGTACACGCTGGACATGACCAAGAGCGGGGCGGACCGCGTCGTCGCCGACTCGATCAAGCTGAACGGCAAGGCGATCGACCCGGCGGCCACCTACCGCGTCGCGATGAACTCGTTCCTCGCGGGCGGCGGCGACGGCTTCGCGGAGCTCGGCAAGGGGACGAAGCCGGTCGTCGGCAGCGACGACCTGAAGGCGTTCAGCGACTACCTGACCGCCAACTCCTCGGCGGACAAGCCGATCGCACCGCCGAAGGCGGACCGCATCACGATCGTGAAGTAGGGAGTGTACGTCCGGTGGACCGCGGGTGGCGTGTGATGAAAACAGCGCGTTAAAGAAGCCGCCGAAACCGGGCGTTACCGGATGTAAGGCTTGGGGTGGGGTGTGAACGTATGGTGAGATCCTTTGATGCGTTCCCCCCACCGCATAGCCACGCGACCGACGGACGACGCCCCACTGAACCAGCACGACGACCACCGCGACGACACCGCTGAGCTGCCCGCATCCTCGTACACCAACCCGTACGACGAGCTCGCCGCACTCGCGCCGAACCCGCTGGAGGAGTTCCTCCACGAGGACAGGAGCGAGAGCGGCACGGCCGAGGCCGAGAAGCCGTGGACGCCGCCGAACCACCGGCGCGGCAGCCGCCGCCGCAACCGCTTCGCGGGCCTCCCGCTCGCCGCGAAGGCCCTGGTCGCCGTCCTCGTCGCCGCCGCGTTCCTCGCGCTCGGCGACCGTTGGGCGCTGCTCTACGCCGAGCACGAGGCCGCGGACAAGCTCAAGGACCAGATGAACCTGAGCGCGGCGCCCGAGGTCGACATCGAAGGGTTCCCCTTCCTCACGCAGGTCTTCGACAAGCGCGTCGACAAGGTGAAGGTCACCGTCCCCGACGTCGCGGCCGACCGGGTCTCGCTCGCGAAGGTCTCCGCGACCGCCACGAACGTCACGATCAACGGCGACGGGCCCACCTCCATCAAGGGCGCCAGCATCGGCGAGATGAACGGGGAGGTCCTGCTCTCCTTCGACGACCTCAACCGCGAACTGGGGGCGTCCCAGGTCACGTTCACCGGCCACGGCGACGACCAGGTTCTCGCCCGCGGCACACTGCCCGTCGCCGGGCACGACCTCAAGGTCCGCGCCGACGCACGCATCCAGCGCAACGGCGACCGCGGCATCTCCACCGACATCGGCGGCATGAGCCTGCAACTCGGCGACCTGGCGACGTACCGTCCGGGTACGCGCGAGAAGGAAGGCCTGC
Organism: Streptomyces venezuelae; assembly: GCF_008642315.1. Classification (NCBI taxonomy): domain Bacteria; kingdom Bacillati; phylum Actinomycetota; class Actinomycetes; order Kitasatosporales; family Streptomycetaceae; genus Streptomyces; species Streptomyces venezuelae. The sequence continues at coordinate 4,833,013 of NZ_CP029192.1, forward strand.
ACCTTTCGCAGAAGTCCGCCGACCGCGTCGCCGAGGAGACCTCCAAGGCGAAGGCGCTGCTGTCCGTCCCGGCGATCGTCGAGCGGCTCGGCGTCCCGCGGAACGTGGTCCGTGAGGCCCTGAAGAGCGACGCCAAGCTCAACGAGCTCACCGGCTCGCCGCGCTTCGTGAACGACGTCATGGGCCTGAACCTCATCGACGTGGCGATGGGCCACCCCGAGCTCCTGAAGAAGCTCGGCCTCGACCCCGCCCTCCTGAACGGCCTCTCCCGACTCACCCGCCCCGTCCTCGCCGACCGCCTCACCCTCGCCTTCCAGCTGCCGAAGCTGCCGGGCGCCGGGACGGTGTCCCTGCGGGACGTGACGGTGGAGAAGGAGGGCATCCGGGTGCGGATCGCGGGGTCGGGGATCGGGATCGGGCAGTAGCGCTACAGAGACGGCGACTCCGGTGGCGGTGTCGCCGCCCCCGGCAGGCGTACTGTCGCCACCGTTCCGCCGTCCTCCGCAGCCTCCAGCGTCACCTCGCCGCCCGACTGGCGGACCGTGCGGGCCACGATCGACAGGCCGAGGCCCGAGCCGGGGAGCGAGCGGGCCGACGGGGAGCGCCAGAAGCGGTCGAAGACGTGGGGGAGTTCGTCCGCGGGGATGCCGGGGCCGTGGTCCCGGACCGTGAGGCGGCCGCGGTCCAGGGTGACCTCCACCGTGCCGCCGGGCGGGCTGAACTTCACCGCGTTGTCCAGGACGTTGACGATGGCGCGCTCCAGGGCGGGGGGCTCCGCGCGCACGTACCAGGGGGCCAGTTCCGCGGTGATCGTCAGCTCGGGGCCGCGCAGCCTGGCGCGGGCGATGGCGGTCCTGGTGAGGTCGTGGAAGGCGAGGACGTGGATCTTGCCGCCGCCGTCCCCGTCTCCTTCCCCGGTGCCTGTGTCGGGGCGGGAGAGTTCCTGAAGATCGCCGATGAGCGCGGCCAGTTCCGTCATCTGCGCGGTGACCGACGCGAGCAGCGCCTTGCGGTCGTCGGGCGGGATGGCGCGGCCCGTCTCCTCGCTGCGGGCCAGCAGCTCGATGTTCGTGCGCAGGGAGGTGAGCGGGGTGCGGAGCTCGTGGCCGGCGTCGGCGATCAGCTGCTGCTGGAGGTCGCGGGAGGACGCCAGTGAGGCGGTCATGGAGTTGAAGGACTCCGAGAGACGGGCGATCTCGTCGTCGCCCTCGACGGGGATGCGGAGAGAGAGGTCTTCGGTGCGGGCCACGTGTTCCACGGCCGCGGTCAGCTGGTTCACCGGGCGGAGTCCCGTGCGGGCCACCCAGAGTCCCGCGGCGCCCGCGCCCAGGACGCCGACGCCGGCGACGACGAGGAGGATCAGGGCGAGGGTGTCGAGCGTGTCGTCGATCTCGCTGTAGGGGCGGGCCACGGAGACGGCGAGCTGCAGCTGGGGGACGTCCTCCAGCGGGTAGGTGTAGACCCGGTACTTCTCGCCGTTCGACGCGGTGGTGTCGTGGTACGTCGCCGTCCGCTCGCGCGAGGCCACCGCGGTGTCCGGGGCGTCGACCTTGATCGAATGGCGGCCGAGCACGATGCAGTTCGAGCCGTTCTTGGCGACGACCTGGATGATCTGCTTGTAGAGGTCCGGCTGGTCGCGGCTCGGGATCTCGCGCAGACAGCGCGCGCCGCCCGCCGCCGCGTCGATGTCGATCTGCTGGATCACCTCGCCCGGCTTCGGGCGGTTGCTGCTCAGCGCGTCGTCCAACGAGTCCAGCAACGCGTTGCGCACCACGAACCAGCACGTCACCGCCGCCGCCGCGACCGCCAGAGCCACCGCCGTGGCCACCAGCAAAGCCAGCCGCGACCGCAGCGGCAGCCCCCGGAACCGTCGCAGCACCCTGCTCACTCGCCGCCCCGCAGCACGTACCCGACGCCCCGCACCGTGTGCACGAGGCGCGGTTCGCCGCCCGCCTCCGTCTTGCGGCGCAGGTACATGACGTACACGTCGAGGGAGTTGGACGACGGCTCGAAGTCGAAGCCCCAGACCGCCTTCAGGATCTGCTCGCGGGTCAGGACCTGGCGTGGGTGGGCGAGGAACATCTCCAGGAGGGTGAACTCCGTGCGGGTCAGCTCCACCGTCCGCGTGCCCCGCGTGACCTCGCGCGTCGCGAGGTCCATCCGCAGGTCGGCGAAGGCGAGCGTGTCGCCCTCCGCGTCCTGCCCCGCCCCGGGAGCGTACGAGCTGCGGCGCAGCAGCGCGCGGATGCGGGCGAAGAGCTCGTCCAGTTCGAACGGCTTGACCAGGTAGTCGTCGGCGCCCGCGTCGAGTCCCGTGACGCGGTCGCCGACGGTGTCGCGCGCGGTCAGCATCAGGATCGGGGTGGTCGATCCGGTGGACCGGAGCCTGCGCGCGGCGGTCAGGCCGTCCATGCGGGGCATCTGGATGTCGAGGACGACGAGGTCGGGGCGGTAGGCCGCGGCCTTCTCCAGCGCGTCGGCGCCGTCGACCGCGACCTCCGTGCCGTATCCCTCGAAGGCGAGGCTGCGCCGGAGCGCCTCCCGCACGGCGGGCTCGTCGTCCACGATCAGGATGCGCAGCTGCTCGCGGTCACCGGTGCGGTCGCCTTCGGCGGGGCTCATGGGATGTGGACTTCCTCGGGTCGGCGGACGGAACGGGGCCGGTATCAGCCTCGCACGCGAGGGCGGGCCGAGCGCCCCGGGCCAGGTCTTCGGGCGTCAGGTCTTCGAGCCCGAGCGGAGCTTGCCGAGGTCGTCCTTGACGGTGTCGATCGGTATGGCGAAGCCGAGGCCGATGCTGCCGGAGGACGCGGACTCCGAGCCGCCCTGCGAGGAACTGGGCGAGTACATCGCCGAGTTGATGCCGATGATGTTGCCGTTCATGTCGATGAGGGCGCCGCCGGAGTTGCCGGGGTTGAGCGAGGCGTCGGTCTGCAGCGCCTTGTACGTGGTCTTCGACGCGCCCGTGTCGCCGTTGAACTGCCGCCCGTCGAACTCGAACGGCCAGCCGTCCTGCGGGTTCTGCGGCTGCTCCTGGCCCTCGCCCGTGGGGACCGTGACGTCGCGGTCGAGCGCGGAGACGATGCCGCTGGTGACCGTGCCGGTGAGGCCCTCGGGGGAGCCGATGGCGACGACCTCGTCGCCGACCTTGACGTTGTCGGAGTTGCCGAGGGTGGCGGGCTTGAGCCCGGACGCGCCCTTCAGCTGGATGAGGGCGAGATCCTTCTTGCTGTCGGTGCCGACGACCTCGGCGTCGTACGTCTTGCCGTCGTTCGTCCGCACCTTGATCGACGTGGCGCCGGCGATGACGTGGTTGTTCGTCACGATCTCGCCGTCGCTCTTCGTGATGACCCCGGAGCCCGTCGACTTGCCCTCGGCCGTCGCGGCGCTGACCTCGACGATGCTGGGGCTGACCGCCTCGGCGACCCCGGAGACGGTGCCCTTCCTGCTCGTCGGCACGACGTCGGTGCTGGTCGCGGAGGAGCCGCCGCCCCGGTCGGTCAGTGACTGCACGGCGTACGCGGTGCCGCCGCCCACCGCGGCCGCGGCTATCGCGACGGCGGCGAGGAGGGCGACCGGGCCCTTCGCACGGCGGCGTCGGGCCGGGGCGTGGCCCTGCGGCGGCGGGGGGCCCTGAGGTGCTTCCGGCGCGTAGTAGGGCGGGGGCGGGTAGGCGCCCTGCGTACCGCCGGGCGGCACAGGCGCTGACGACTGCTGCTGGGGGTACTCGCCGCTGTGGCGGAAGGTCTCGGTCATGACTACGAGACTGTCCGGCGTACATGAGAGCTGCCTGAGTACGTCCTGAGAAGCCCGGCAGAAGTGCGTATGCCCGATATAAAGGCGCCCGTGATGCCTACGTTTCTACTGGCAGCCGCAGGACTGCCGCACCACCAGCCGGGACGGGAACAGCTTCAGGCGTTCACGGCGCGACCCGGCCACCCGCAGCCCGTCGTCCAGGACCAGGTCGACCGCCGCCCGCGCCATCGCGGGCCGGTCCGACGCGACCGTCGTCAGCGGCGGGTCCGTGAGCCCCGCCTCCTTCACGTCGTCGAAGCCGGCCACCGCGAGCTCCCCCGGCACGTCGATGCGCAGCTCGCGCGCCGCCCGCAGGATGCCGATCGCCTGGTCGTCCGTGGAGCAGAAGATCGCGGTCGGCCTGTCCGGGCGGGCGAGGAGCTCCAGGCCCACCTGGTACGCGTCGTAGCGGTTGTACGGCGCTTCGAAGAGCCGTCCCTCCACCGAGTGCCCGGCCTCCCGCATCGCGCGCCGCCAGCCCTCGACGTGGTCGGAGACGGGGTCGCCGACGGTCGGGGTCTCGGCCGTGCCGCCGACACAGGCGACGTACTCGTGGCCGTGCTCCAGGAGGTGGCGGGTGGCGAGCTGGGCGCCGCCCACGTCGTCCGTGACGACCGCGACGTCGTCGATGGCCTCGGGCCGCTCGTGGAGCAGCACCACGCGCGCGTCCCAGGCGTCGATCTCGGCGGCGGCCTGGTCGGTCAGACCGTGGCTGACGAGGATGAGGCCGGAGACCCGCATGCCGAGGAAGGCGCGGAGGTAGTGCGTCTCGCGCTCCTCCACGTAGTCGGTGTTCCCGACCAGGACCATTTTTCCGCGCTCGGACGCCGCCTGTTCGACGGCGTGCGTCATCTCCGCGAAGAACGGCTGGCGCGCGTCCGGCACGATCATGCCTATGAGGTCCGTGCGCCGCGAGGCCATGGCCTGGGCAACACGGTCGGGCCGGTAGCCCAGCTCCTTGATCGCGGCGAGTACCCGCTCGCGCGTGGCCGGGGCGACCGGCCTCGGTCCGTTGTTGATGACGTAACTGACGACCGCGGTCGAAGTACCCGCAAGTCTTGCCACGTCATCCCGAGTCACCTTGGCCACGCGCGGAGTCTACGCGGATGGAACTACCGCTGGGCAGGGCGTACGGCAGCTTCCTTCGGAGCGGCCACCGGGCCCGCGCCGTTCCGGTCCGCGCCCCGCCCGTTCTGCTCGGCCCGCGGGGTGGCGGCCTTCGCCTTCTCGCCGTCGGCGGCGCGGTCCACCTTCTCCGGCGTGACGAAGCGGTAGCCCACGTTGCGGACGGTGCCGATCAGCGACTCGTGCTCGACGCCGAGCTTCGCCCGCAGGCGCCGCACGTGCACGTCGACCGTGCGGGTGCCGCCGAAGTAGTCGTAGCCCCAGACCTCCTGGAGCAGCTGGGCGCGCGTGAAGACCCGCCCCGGGTGCTGCGCCAGGTATTTCAGGAGCTCGAACTCCTTGAAGGTCAGGTCGAGGACCCGGCCCTTCAGCTTCGCGCTGTACGTCGCCTCGTCCACGGAGAGATCGCCGTTGCGGATCTCCATGGGGGAGTCGTCGGCGGTGATCGACTGGCGGCCCGTCGCGAGCCGTAGCCGCGCCTCGACCTCGGCGGGGCCCGCCGTGTCGAGGAGCACGTCGTCGATGCCCCAGTCCGCGGTGACGGCCGCGAGGCCGCCCTCCGTGACGACGAGGACCAGCGGACAGCCGGGTCCCGTGGAGCGGAGGAGCTGACAGAGGCTGCGGACCTGCGGGAGGTCGCGGCGCCCGTCGATCAGGATGACGTCGGCGCCGGGGGTGTCGACGAGAGCGGGCCCCTCCGCGGGGGCGACGCGCACGTGGTGAAGGAGCAGGCCGAGAGCGGGGAGCACCTCCGTCGACGGCTGGAGGGCGTTGGTCAGAAGCAGCAGTGAGCTCACCGCCGACCACCTGCCCGGGTCGTCCGACTGTCGTGCACGTTTCGCTCGCCCATAACGTCTGGTTCCTCCTCGGTCCCTGCGAGGACGTTTACGGCACTGCTTCGTACTGCTGGAAAACCGTGCTGTCCGCGGGCCCGCGCCCGGGGTCCCGGAAAGCACGAAAGGACCCGGGGGCTGCGCTGCCCGGATCCTCTGCCCAGCAGAATAGCCCACATGAACTCCGGTCCGGCAGGTCAAGAGGCGCGATCTTCTGTGCCTCCGCTCACTCGCGGTCAGCACAGCGTTCAGCAGAGGGCCACGCTCCGTACACAGGACGGCGTGGCCGTCGAGGCCGCCCACGACCCCGGACCCGACCCCTCGGGGGAGCTCGCGATCGTCGTCGCGCACGGCTTCTCGGGGGACCTCGCGCGCCCGCACGTGCGCCGGATCGCGGGCGTCCTCGCCCAGCGTGCGGCCGTGATCACCTTCTCGTTCCGGGGCCACGGCGGCTCGGGCGGGCACTCCACGGTGGGCGACCGCGAGGTCCTCGACCTGGCGGCCGCGGTGGAGTGGGCGCGGTCGCTCGGGTACGCGCGCGTGGTCACCGTCGGTTTCTCGATGGGCGGCTCGGTAGTCCTCCGTCACGCCGCGTTGCACAGGGGGCGCACGGAAGCGCGGACCGACGCGGTGGTCGCGGTGAGTGCCCCGGCGAGGTGGTTCTACCGGGGGACGGCGCCGATGCGGCGGCTGCACTGGGTCGTCACCCGGCCCGCCGGACGCGCCGTCGGCCGCTTCGGACTGCGGACGCGAATCCACCCGCACGAGTGGGACCCCGTCCCCCTTTCGCCCGTCGAGTCCGTCCCGCTCATCGCCCCGACGCCGCTGCTCGTCGTCCACGGCGACCGGGACCCGTACTTCCCGCTCGACCATCCGCGGATGCTCGCCGCGGCCGCCGACGGCGGGGCGGAGCTGTGGCTGGAAGAGGGCATGGGACACGCGGAGCACGCGGCGTCCGACGCCCTCGTCGGACGGATCGCCTCGTGGGCCACGGCATCATGGACGTCGGCAACCGCCGACTGAGAGGAAGGGGAGTCGCATGGTGAACGGCACCATTCGTTACTGGGCCGCTGCCAAGGCGGCCGCGGGCGTCGCCGAGGAGCCGTACGACGCGGCGACGCTCGCCGAAGCGCTGGACGCCGCACGCGAGCGGCATCCCGGTGAGCTCGTCCGGGTCCTGCAGCGCTGTTCCTTCCTGGTCGACGGGGCCCCCGTCGGGACCCGGAGGCATGAGACCGTACGGCTGGCCGAGGGCGGCACGGTCGAGGTGCTCCCGCCGTTCGCAGGAGGATGAGCGCCATGTCCGATCAGCCCTATGAGGGGTACGAGGGGTACGAGCCGTATCCGCAGCAGTACCCCGGACAGCAGCCGTACCCGGAGCAGCAACAGCAACAAGCGCCGCATCAGCAGCAGCCGTATCCGGACCAGCAGCAGTACTACGCGCAACAACAGCAGTACGGGCACGATCAGTACGGGCAGGACCAGTACGGCCAGGACCAGTACGGGCAGCCGTACGCCCAGCCGCAGCCCCACCCGCAGCAGCAGTACTACGCCGAGCCCCAGCAGAGTTACGGCCAGGAGCACCACACCCAGCAGTGGGAGGGGCAGACCTGGGAGACGCAGGTGGGGCACCAGCCCGCCGCGGTGGACGTGACGGAGACCGCGTACCTGCCGCCGCAGAGCGCCGCTCCGGCCCCCGCGCCCACGCCGGAACCGGAACCGGAGCCGGCCCAGGACCCCGCCGCCGACTCGTCCTCGTACGGCCCCGCCACCACCACCGGCAACCCCCGCATCACGGACGCCCAGCGCGCCCGCGCCGAGGGCCGCTCGCCGATCATCGAGCCGGGGATGCAGCCCGCCGCGCTCACCGCCGTGCTCGGGCTCCTGCTCGCCGCGGGCGCCGCCGTCGGGCAGTACGCGCTGCTCGTACCGCTCGTGCTCCTGCAGGCCGTGACCGCCGCCGGATGGTTCCGGCTGAACGGCATGTGGCCCGCGCGGCAGGGCATCGCGCTCGCCTTCCTCGGCGGTGTCGTCGCGGACGTCGCGCTGCTCGCCGTCGGCAAGGAGAACGCGCCCGCCGCCGTCCTCGGCACGCTCGGCGTGTGGGTGCTGCTCGTCCTCGTGCTGCAGCTGCGCAGCCACGCGGGGGCCGACGAGCGGATGTACGGGCTGATGGCCACCGTCGCCTCGTCGGCGCTCGCGATCGTCGCGGCCGGACACCTCGCGGCCGCGGCCGACGCCGTGACCGTGGGCGGCATCGCCGTCGCCGTCGCGATCCTCGCCCGCGCGCTGCCGCTGCCCACCGCCGCCTCGGTGGTCGTCGCGCTGCTCGCGGCCGCGGGCGCCGGAATCGCGGTCGGCGGGACGACGGACTACGGCAGCGAGGGCGCGCTGCTCGCGCTCGGCGCCGGGGTCTGCGCGCTGATCGGCCACCGCGTCGCCAGCTACGACTATCCGTCGCGCTTCGTGCACATGACGGCGGGTGTCGCGCTGCCGCTAGCGGCAGCCGCTCCGGCCGTCTACGTCCTCGGACGTGCCATCGGCTGATCGTCACAGCTGATCGACAGGTCCCCCGCCGGGCTCTCCGGCCGGGGACCTGTCCTTTAGGCTCGCGGAAACGACAGTTGACTCGGGGGACCAGGTGGGGGAACACCGGACATGAGCAAGCGCGCGATACGCACACTTCTGATCGTCGTCGTCATCCTCGGCGGTCTGTTCGTGGCGGCCGACCGGCTCGCCGTGAACTTCGCCGAGGGCGAGGCGGCGGACAAGATGCGCACCAGCGAAGGGCTGAGCGAGACGCCCGACGTCTCCATCAAGGGCTTCCCCTTCCTCACCCAGGTGATGGGCGGTGAGCTCGACGACGTGGAGGTCGGCATCAAGAACTACGACGCCAAGTCCGGCTCCGACTCCATCCGCATCGCCGACCTGACCGCCCACATGAAGGGCGTCGAGTTCTCCGGCGACTACAGCTCGGCGACGGCCGCGACGGCGACGGGCACCGCCCACGTCTCGTACGACGAGCTCCTGAAGGCCAGCAAGTCCGAGCCCGTCGAGCTGCCGCTCGGCGCGACCGGCAAGGTCGTCGGCCTCTCCGACGGCGGCAACGGCAAGATCAAGGTCGAGATCGAGGTCAGCAAGGGCGGCGCGAAGCTCCCCAAGCCGGTCCACGTGCTCAGCTCGGTCCGCGTCGAGGGCGACAACATCCGCGTCCACGCCGACCGGATCCCGAAGAGCCTGAACGTGCTCGGCGTCTCCATCCCGCTCCCCGAGGGCACGGCCCGCGACGTCACCGACTTCGACCAGAAGATCGAGGACCTGCCCGCCGGCATCAAGCTGGAGAAGGTCGAGGCGGCACCGGACGGCGTCGACATGTCGGTCTCCGGCTCCCACGTGCGCCTGGCGGGCTGAACCGCCTCTCCCAGGGGGCTCGTCCGCAGTACGAGACGGAGGCGTCCGGGGGGCGGATGCGGCACGGGTGCGGGGCAGTCCGCGGCGCCACCGGGGCGGCTGCGGGCTTCAACGATTCCCACATTCCGGACGATCGTGTCTCAACATGCGGAGCGCCGGTGACACGGCCACCCCTCCGTCCCTACGATCGGACCCATGCACCGACAGGCGGACCTCACGAAGCGGCGGGCAGTGGACCTGTGCCGCGTCGCCGCCATGCTCTGTCGCACCTTCTAGCGGGACGCCCCATCCCCGCATTTCCCCCGGCCTGTTGACGTCATCCGTCAGGGCCTCCCCCGTGCGTACGTACGCCGTGCCTCCCCGCACCTCCCGTACCGCGCACGCCCCTTTGCACCGCCGTAACTGCCCCGGAGGAGAGAAGCATGAGCCGCAGCGACGTCCTGGTAGACGCCGACTGGGTCGAGGCCCACATCGAGGACCCGAAGGTCGTCATCGTCGAGGTCGACGAGGACACCTCCGCGTACGACAAGAACCACATCAAGAACGCGATCCGCATCGACTGGACCAAGGACCTCCAGGACCCGGTCCGCCGTGACTTCGTCGACCAGGAGGGCTTCGAGAAGCTCCTCTCCGGCAAGGGCATCGCCAACGACTCCACCGTCGTCCTCTACGGCGGCAACAACAACTGGTTCGCGTCGTACGCCTTCTGGTACTTCAAGCTCTACGGCCACCAGGACGTGAAGCTCCTCGACGGCGGCCGCAAGAAGTGGGAGCTCGACTCCCGCGACCTGGTCGACGGCTCCGAGGTCCCGAACCGTCCCGCCACCGACTACAAGGCGAAGGCCCAGGACACCTCGATCCGTGCCTTCCGCGACGACGTCGTGGCCGCCATCGGCGCGCAGAACCTCGTCGACGTGCGCTCGCCCGACGAGTTCAGCGGCAAGCTGCTCGCCCCGGCCCACCTCCCGCAGGAGCAGTCGCAGCGCCCCGGCCACGTGCCGAGCGCCCGCAACATCCCGTGGTCGAAGAACGCCAACGACGACGGCACCTTCAAGTCCGACGACGAGCTCAAGGCCCTCTACGAGGACGAGCAGGTCGACCTGGCGAAGGACACCATCGCCTACTGCCGCATCGGTGAGCGTTCGGCCCTGACCTGGTTCGTCCTGCACGAGCTGCTCGGCCAGACCAACGTCAAGAACTACGACGGCTCCTGGACCGAGTACGGCTCGCTCGTCGGCGTGCCGATCGAGCTCGGTGCCAACAAGTAAGCCCGCCCGCCCTTTCATCCCCTAGGAGTACACATGTGTGGAGCAAAGGCCGGCGGCCCCGACGCTTCGACGATCAAGCCCGGTGAGACGACGATCCAGGGCCAGGTGACCCGCGACGGCGAGCCCGTCACCGGATACGTGCGCCTGCTCGACTCGACCGGCGAGTTCACCGCCGAGGTCCCCACCTCGGCCACCGGACAGTTCCGCTTCTACGCCGCCGAGGGCACGTGGACCGTCCGGGCGCTGATCCCCGGCGGCACCGCGGACCGTACGGTCGTCGCCCGGACGGGCGGTCTGGCGGAGGTCGCCATCGCGGTCTGACCGGACAGCGCACTGAGAACGGCCGGAGGGCCGCACCCCAGGGGGTTGGACGCCACTGGAACGGGGTGCGGCCCTTCGGCTGCGTCGTTCTTCTCCGGCTACCCCTGCCGTCTGCGTCTGCCGTCCAGCTCGTCCCACCACTCGTCGGACTTCTTGTCCCCGCTGGGATCGTCCCACCAGCGGTCGTCGGGTCCCCGGCGGTTCGCCGTCATCGCGGCCAGCGGCGGGATCACCATCGCCACGACGCACATTCCGACGGCCACGGGAACCGACCAGAGGCGCACGACGCCCCAGGCCAGGACGAACAGACCGATGCAGGTCCCCATCATGGCGAAGTACAGACGGCGCCTTCGCGCGTACATACATCCAGCGTACGTCGCGAGGGACCTCACAGAGAGGGACGGGCGCCGCCCGACTACAGTGGGACCGGCTCTGATACCTGCCCCAATCGCTCACCGAGGAGCACCCCGTGCTTGAGGCCTTCTTCTCCGCCCTGCTGGTTCTCGTCTGCGTCGGCGTTCTCGCCTTCGCCGGGCTGACCGTGAAGAAGCTGTACCAGGGCCAGCGCTGACCCCCGCCCACGCCACCTCCACAGATCGCCTGAGCTTCCCATGATCGAGATTCCGTCCGACCTGAACCCCGACCTCGTCCCCCTCGCCTGGCTCCTCGGCAACTGGGCGGGCGCGGGCGTGACCGACTTCCCCGGCGCCGAGAAGGCGAACTTCGGCCAGGAGGTCTCCTTCACCCATGACGGGCGGGACTTCATCGAGTACCGCTCGTACAGCTGGATCCTCGACTCCGAGGGCAACAAGGTGAAGCCGCTGGAGACCGAGTCCGGGTTCTGGCGTATCGACAAGGACCGCAAGGTCGAGGTCGTCATGGTCCGCGACGACGGCGTCGTCGAGGTCTGGTACGGCGAGCTCGCCGACAAGAAGCCGCAGATCGACCTGGCCACCGACGCCGTCGCCCGCACCGCGGCCTCCGGCCCGTACACCGGCGGCAAGCGTCTGTACGGCTACGTGAAGGGCGACCTGATGTGGGTCGGCGAGAAGCAGACCCCCGAGGTGCCGCTGCGCCCCTACATGTCGGCCCAGCTGAAGAAGGTCGTCACCCCCGAAGAGGTCGCCGACATGGCCCGCAACCTCGGCGATCTCCCCGACGACGGCATCGCTTTCTTCAAGTAAGCCTAGACTTCGTGGTGTGGCGAGCACCGATTCCGACTGGAAGAGCGACCTGCGTCAGCGCGGCTACCGGCTGACGCCGCAGCGACAGCTTGTCCTCGAAGCCGTCGACACCCTGGAACACGCGACCCCCGACGACATCCTCTGCGAAGTGCGCAAGACGGCGTCGGGGGTCAACATCTCCACGGTCTACCGCACCCTGGAGCTCCTGGAGGAGCTGGGCCTGGTCAGCCACGCCCACCTCGGGCACGGCGCGCCGACCTACCACCTCGCGGACCGGCACCACCACATCCACCTGGTCTGCCGGGACTGCACGGACGTCATCGAGGCCGACACCGAGATCGCCGCGGAGTTCACCGACAAACTGCGGAAGACCTTCGGCTTCGACACCGACCTCAAGCACTTCGCGATCTTCGGGCAGTGCGGGAAGTGCAAGGGCTCGGACACGGAGTAGGGGCTCGGAATAAGCGCGGGCGCGGGCTGGTCGTAGTCTTTGTGAACATGAAGAGCCCCCTGTTGTCCCTGCCCGGCGCCGTCCCCGCCGAGGGCGTGGACGAAGGCGTCGCCGCCCACTACGGCGAACTGTTCCGCGAGCAGCGCGCCCTCGCCGACGGCACCGGCTTCGTCGACCTCTCGCACCGCGGCGTGGTCACCGTCACCGGATCCGACCGGCTGAGCTGGCTGCACCTGCTGCTCACCCAGCACCTCACCGAGCTGCCCGCGGGCCAGGCCACCGAAGCGCTGATCCTCTCCGCCAACGGCCACATCGAGCACCACCTCTCCCTCGTCGACGACGGCGAGACCGTCTGGGCGCACGTCGAGCCCGGCACGCAGGACGCCCTCATCGCGTACCTGGAGAGCATGAAGTTCTTCTACCGCGTCGAGGTCGCCGACCGCACCGACGACATCGCCGTCGTGCACCTGCCCGCCGGTTCCATCGCGCCGGTCCCGGACGGCGTCGTCGTACGCGAGACCGCGCACGGCCGCGACCTGTTCCTGCCGCGCACCGACCTGGAGGCGTACGCGGAGGGGAACGGCCCCGCCGCGGGCCTCCTCGCGTACGAGGCGCTCCGCGTGGAGACCCACCGCCCGCGCCTCGGTTTCGAGACCGACCACCGCACCATCCCGCACGAGCTGGGCTGGATCGGCTCCGCGGTGCACCTGCAGAAGGGCTGCTACCGCGGCCAGGAGACCGTCGCCCGCGTCCAGAACCTGGGGAAGCCGCCGCGCCGCCTGGTATTCCTGCACCTGGACGGCAGCGAGGTGCACCTGCCCGCGGCGGGGACGCCGCTGCACCTCGCGAGCGAGGGCGTCGAGGGACGCAAGCTCGGGTTCATCACCACGGCCGTACGCCACCACGAGCTCGGGCCGATCGCGCTGGGCCTGGTCAAGCGCAACGTGCCGCTGGACGCGGGGCTCGTGGCGGGGGACACCGCCGCGGCCCAGGAAGTGGTCGTGGAGCCGTAGGGCCTCAGGGTTTGCGGCGGGGTCACATCTCGAGCAGCACCGTGAACGGGCCGTCGTTCGTCAGGCCCACTCGCATCTGCGCCCCGAAGCGGCCCGTAGCGACCGTCGCCCCCAGGGCGCGGAGCTGCGACACCACCTCGTCGACCAGGGGCTCGGCCACGGGTCCAGGGGCCGCCGCGTTCCAGGTGGGGCGGCGGCCCTTCCGTGCGTCGCCGTAGAGCGTGAACTGGCTGATGACCAGGAGCGGCGCGTCGATGTCGCTGCACGACTTCTCGTCGGACAGCATGCGCACCGACCACAGTTTGCGGGCCAGTTGGGCGGCCTTCTCCTTGGTGTCGTCGTGCGTGACGCCCACCAGGACGCACAGGCCCTCGCCGTTGATCTCGCCCACCGTCTCGCCGTCGACGACCACACTCGCTCCGTCGACCCTCTGCACCACTGCTCGCATACGGCCATCATGCCGTGCCGCACGAGGCGCCCGGGACGGGCCCGCGATCCCCCCATCCGGGGCCGATTCCGGGCACTCGGCCACATAGCGGCCACTCGGGGTGGCACGATGCTCACACGCGGTGCACCGCGTCGGCCGGTCGAGGGGACGGGTAGAGCCAGATGATGAGCACATCGAGTACGGGGCAGACACCGGGGCGCATCTCGCTGCGGCGCACGCAGAGCGCGCGGCCGCCGGCGCAGCGCACGGGGAGTCGGCTGCTGCCCGAGGTGCCCCAGCACGACCTGGCCGCGCTCCGTCTGCCGGAGCTCCGTGAGCTGCGCAGGTCCGCGCAGCAGGACGAGGCCGACCTCAGCTATGTGCGGCGGCTGCTGCAGGGGCGCATCGACATCCTGCGCGCCGAGATCGCACGCCGCGGGACGCCCGGCTCGCCGGACTCACCGGCGCCGGCTCCGGAGTCGACGGTCGTGGACCGGCTCGCGGAGATCCTGAAGGACGCCCCGGCCCGCCACCGCTCCTCCGCCCGGCACGTCACGCTCGGCACGCCGCTCGGCGAGGAGTCCCGCCTGCTGGCCACGGAGATGCTCGCCGACGTCGAACTCTCCGACCTGGCGGCACGCACCGACGACGAACTGGACGCGGCCATGGGCCGCCTCGTCCGCTACGAACAGCAGGTGTCCCGGCGCAGACAGGGTCTGCAGCGCACGGCGGACGACTGCTCGGCGGAGATCGCGCGGCGGTATCGAGTGGGCGAGGCGCAGGTCGACGACCTGCTGCTGTGAGCGGTCGGCCCGTGGCGCGGGCGGCTGACGCTTCCGTGGCGGGCGATGGCTGACGCGTCAGTGCCGCGGGATTCGGCGCTCGGGCTCGGGTGGGGGAGGAGCGGACGGGCGCCGGCACGGTGTCCGACGCCCGGTTCCGCATGTCCGGGCGGCCAGCCACAGCCCCCGGACCTGTTCTGAGCCCCGGCCCTCCGTAGCAAATGGACCGGGGCCCAGCCCCCCATACGACTGATCGGACTCCCGGCTCCCCTCCGGATGGGAGCCCGGTCAGCCGGGCCTTGTGCGGTCGGGTCTCGTGCGGTCGGGCGGGGTCAGCCCGACTGGGCGAGGAGCAGGACGAGCAGGCCCGCTCCGACGCCGCTGAGCTTGACGTTCTTGGCCTTGATTCCGATGGTCAGCAGGACGAAGGCGACGATGCCGAGCGGTCCGTACTTCCACTGGATGAGCTGCTCGAAGGCGATGGCGAGGGCGGCGACGGCGATGGCGATGAGCGGCATGACGTTCCCCCATATCGGGCTGGTGGCCAACCCCGGAGGGGTCTGACCAGGTCGCCGAAGTTGGCTACCAACTTCAACTGACTTATCTCCGCTGGGAGTCGACTCATAACCACCTTTCCTGCAACTCCCCTAAGATGGCGCGAAGTTGTACTGTTTGGTTGTGAGCACCGAACACGCCGCCGTCAACGGGCGCAAGCGAGCGCAGCGGAGCCACCGAGAGGTTGCCGACGTGCTGCGCGACCGGATCAGAACCGGGTCGCTGCGGCCCGGCCAGCGCATGCCGACGCAGGCCGAGCTGGCCGACGAGTTCGGCGTGGAACGGGGAGCCGTGCGGGAAGCGCTGCGCATCCTGCACCGTGAGCATCTGCTGTCCAACGTGTCCAAGGGGAGCCCCGCCACGGTCGCGGACGCCGCGGAGCGTGCTTCGGCCGGTCCCGGCGAGGTGCGGCCGCAGCCCACGATGGTCGGCCTCGCCCCGCGGATCGCCGCCGCCTTCGACGTGCCGCACGTGGAGATAGACGCCCTCTGTCTCACGTCCATCTCGCTCACCATGGCCATCGGTGAACCGCTGCGCCAGATCCACGCGGGACGGCGTAAACCGGCCAAGGTCGACGTCCGGGTGCTGCTGCCCAGCCGCGACATCGACCTCGCCTTCCCCGCGCCGGTCGACGGCGGGGACCTCCAGGGCGACCGGGTCCACCGCCGCTGGCTCGACCAGCGCAACGCGCAGGGGCAGGTGTTGCGCCACAACCTCCTCGCGCTGCGGTCGTCGCACGGCATCGACGTATCGGTGCAGTTCCGCGCGCTGCCGTTCACGCCGCCCGTGAAGCTGTACCTGATCAACGGCACGGAGGCGCTCTTCGCCTACTACACGCTCACCAAGCGGGACGAGGAGATCGGCAAGGAGTCCCTGGAGATGTACGACGCGCAGGGCACGCAGTCGATGCTCTTCCCGTTCAAGGAGGGGGACGGGTTGCGGGACACGACGTTCGTGGAACAGTCCCATCTGTGGTTCAACGCCCTCTGGAACACGATCAGTCAGGACTTGGAGCTGGCGGCGGGCTGAGCGTCCCGGGGCCCTCGCGGGGCCCGCGAGGGGTGATGCCGACCGCCGGCTCCGCCGGATCAGCCGGCCGGACCCGTCACCATCAGGGCGAGGACGACGGCTCCGATGGAACTGCAGGTGGCGTTCTTCGCCTTGACGCCCACGGTCAGCAGAAGGAGGCCGACGATGCCCATCGGTCCGTACTTCCACTGCACGAGCTGTTCCAGGGCGACAGCGACCACGGCTGCGAGGAGGGCTATGGCGGGCATGGTGGTTCCTCCTTCTGCCATCTTGAGCCAGTTGGCAACCAACTCTGTTTGAGTTGTCCCCACTTGGCGAGATCTCCAAAACAACTTCCCTGCAACTCCCCAGAGATGGCGGTCAGTTGTATCGTCTGGTCGTGACCCAGGAGAACGTGGCAGTGAACGGCAGAAGCAGAAGAAGACTCACCCCACAGGACATCGCCGACACCCTCCGCGACCGCATCCGGGCGGGCGAACTCAAGGCGGGCGAACGCCTGCCGACCCAGGCGGAACTCGCCGGGGAGTTCGGCGTCGAACGAGGCGCCGTACGCCAGGCGATGAAGAAGCTCCAGGCCGAGGGCCTGCTGTCCAACGTGAGCAAGGGCAGCCCGCCCCGGGTGGCCCAGTCGGCGCCGCCCCCCGTGGGCAAGGAACCCCAGCCGTCCATGGTCGCCCTGGCCCCGAGGCTCGCGGCGGCCTTCGCCGAGCCGCACGTGCGGATCGACGTCGTCTCGTACACCGCGGAGACGCTGATGATCGCGCTCGGAGAGCCGGTGCGACTCATCCACGAGGGTCGCCTGCGCCCCCAGTCGATCACCGCGCGGATCCTCCTGCCGAGCAGCGACATCGAGCTGGCGTTCCCCGTGCCGATGGAGGGCGGCGACGAGGGCCGGGAACGCCTCCACCAGCGCTGGCACGCCCAGCGCAACGCCCAGGGCCAGGTCCTCCGCCACAACCTGCGCGCCCTGCGCGCCTCCCACGGAATCGACGTCGACGTCACGTTCCGCGCGCTGCCGTTCACGACGCCGGTGAAGCTCTATCTGCTGAACGGGCGGGAGGCGTTGTTGGCGTATTACACGTTGGCGCCCACGTCCGTGGAACTGGAGGCGCCCGACGGGGCGAACGAGGTGATGGACATCTGGGACGCGGGAGGCATCAAGGCCCCGGTCTTCTCCTTCGAGAAAGCCGCGGACACCTCTCGCGACACGGTCTTCGTCCAGGAGTCGCAGAACTGGTTCGACGCCCTCTGGGAAACGATCACTTCCGACCTGACACTCTCTTAAATGACATCTGATTCGACGCAGTCCGACGCGACGCCGACCGAATCGGCGGCGGATGAGACCGAACGTCTTCGGGACGTGGTCGCTCCCATCCGCTTCGTGCTCTTCGACTTCGACGGACCCATCTGCCGCCTCTTCGCCGGACGCCCGGCGGCGGACGTGGCGCGGGACCTGGTCCAGTGGTTGAAGGAGCGAGGGCTGCGCGGCCTGCTCACCGCCGAGGAGAAGCAGCAGCCCGACCCCTACGTCGTACTGCGCGCCGTCCACCGCCGTCACCCCCGCAGTGACCTGGTCGTCGAGCTGGAGCGGTGGCTCACCCGTCAGGAGCTGAACGCCGTGACGACGGCCATGCCGACCGCGTACGTCGACCCGCTGATCCGCACCTGGTCGGCGGTCGGCGCCCGGCTCGCGGTGACGACGAACAACGCGCCCTGCGCGGTGGGCAGGTACCTGGAGCGGCGCGGCATCCTGGAATGCTTCGCGCCCCACATATACGGCCGCACCCAGGACCTCAGCCGGCTCAAGCCCGACCCGGACTGCGTGGAGAGGGCCCTGCGCGCCTTGGGGGCGGATCCGCGGGCGACCTTGATGATCGGTGACGCGCCGTCCGACTACGCGGCGGCACGGCAGGCAGGCGTGCGCTTCCTCGGGTACGCGCGCAACGACCGCAAGGCGCGCCTGCTGCGCGAGGCGGGCGCGGGACACCTGGTCGACTCTCTCGAACGTCTCTCCAGGGTTGTATACGCCATCGGGGACATGAAGGCGCCGTAAAGCAGCAGGCCGAACAAGCAAGCGCCACGCCGACGTCCACTATGTGGCATGTGGCAGGAACGGTTCCGTGATCCGGATACCCTCTGCGCTCATGCCGTCCCCTCCGCCTCGCACCCCCCACGAGGCGCCGAAGACCGGGCTCCGCGAGACGTGGATCCGACGCCTCGCCGAACTGCACCGGGAGCACCCGAAGCGCCAGGTCGTGGCCGGTCACCACAACATCAACCACGTCGTGCCGCTCGGCTGGTCCCTCGCCGTGCTGCTGGGCACGATGCCGTTCCGTGCGCGGGTCAAGTGCCGGATGCCGCGCGAGACGGTGGAAGTGGTGCCCCGCATCTGGCCGAGCGAGCCCGAACTGCTCGCGGTGGTCAGCCGCCATCTGAAGGAAGTCCCGCGCTGCCTGCGGGACTTCGGCGACTGGTCGCTGCACTCCTACCGGGCCGGCCAGGCACTCTCCGACCTCGTGCCGGAAGGCTCCATCGGGGAGCCGTTGATGCGCTCCTTCGCGGAGTTCTTCGCACGTGCCGCGGCCGTACCCGAGGACGAACTCCCGCCCCGCCCACGCGGATGGCCCGAGTCGGGCCGGTCCGAGGAGTTCCTCCAGTGGCTCGTCGACTTCACCGAGCACCGGGTGCACGCCCCGAACCGCCGGCGCTTCGACTCCCTCTTCTCGGCGGTCGGGGTACGCCCCGACGCCCTGGCCGCCTTCCGTGACGACCCGGAGCGCCCGCGGCTGACACCGCGCCCCTTCTGCCTCCTCCACACCGACGTGCACCGCGCGAACGTCGTGGTCGACCGCAAGCAACTGGCGGTGATCGACTGGGAGCTGGCCATGTACGGCGACCCCCTGCACGACCTCGCCGTCCACGTCGTCCGCATGGACTACGAGAAGGACGAACAGACCCGGGTCAAGGAACTGTGGGCCGAGGCGATGGAACGAGCGGGCCACGCCGACATGACGGCCGGGATGACCGTCGACCTCCCCGTCTACCTGGACTTCGAGTACGCCCAGTCGGTCTTCCCCGACATCATGCGAGCCGCCCTCGACCTGACGGCCCTGCCCGGCGCCCCGGACCTGGCCGACTACGCGGGCGCGGCGGCACGTGTGTGCCGGGCGGTGCGCCGGGCGGCGGAACCACTGAAGCTGGTCTCGGTGCCGGATGAGGGAGTTGCCGAGAAGGCTCTTCGGGAGTGGTACGAGGGGCCGTTCGGCGGGGCATGACCGACGTGGCGGCATGCGCCGGACAACTCCCGTGACGCGAGGGGAGTCCGATGGCTGTGAGAGGTCGTGGTTCGGGGCGGGAGCGCTGGGCCGATGCGGAGAGCGCCCTGACCAAGGCGCTGCTGCTCGGCGTGTTCGTCCTCGGCCTTGTCGCCCAGTTCGTGGGGCCGGTGGGGGACGCGCTGGAGGGCAAGGCCTTCGTGGGCGGTTCCATCGTCAGCCTGGTCGGTTACGTGCTCTACAACGAGGTGCGCGAGCTGAACCGCAGGACGCGTCCCGAGGCCGGTTCCGAGATACGCACGGCGGAGCTGAGCGAGCACATCGAGCGTGTGGTGGGAGACCGAAGGGCGCGGCGGGTCCGGATAGACGCCATCGGCTACACGGGGGAGACCGTCAAGACGCCGGTCACGCGGTGCCTCGAAGCCCTGGAGGAGGGGGCCCGGCGCAGCGTGCGGGTGCGCATCCTCGTACCGGACTTCACCGTTCCGATGGCGATACCGGGGACGCTGGACGCGCGGGGCAGAGCGGTCGACGACCCCGCGTACCGCGCGTATCAGCTGGACCGGGTGCGGTGGAACGTGCGCGAGTTCGGGGGAGTGACCCGCACTCTGCGAGGGTCCCGCCGGGCCGACATGGACGTGCAGTTCCGCATGTTGCGCATCACGCCCCTCCTGAAGTTCTGCCTGATCAACGGCGACGAACTGTTCGACGGCATCTACGACAAGGTGGTGCAGGAGTCCGCTCCCGTGCCGCCGGAGCGGCAGATCCTCGACCTCAAGGGCTATCAGGCCGTGCTGACCCACTGGCGTGCCGAGTCGGGGGCCGCCGGGCGGGAGAAGGTCGCCCAGCGGCAGGACCTCTTCGACACGCTGTGGCGGCTGTCCTCGCCGCTGCCCGACGCGAGCGGCGCCTGAGGCCCCCCGTGCGCCGGCCGCGGTCCGGTCACGCGTAGCGCGTGAGGCCCGTGCGTAGGTCGGTGAATGCCGTGTTCGCCGACCTCACCGCCTCCGGTTCGATCTCGGCCACGGGCTCGCCCGCCGCGACGCGGCGCCAGTTGTCCTCCGCCAGGACGCGGTGGACGGCGATGATCTGGGCCGCGGCCAGGCGGGCGGCCAGGGGGGTGCCGCCGTGGGCGTCGCGGAGGGCCGTGGCCAGGGCCTGTTCGGAGCGGTTCTGGTAGCCGTGGAGGCGGGCGACCAGGGACGGGGTGCCGTAGAGGAGGCGGTGGAAGGCCAGGACTCCTTCGGCGTCGTTGAGGCCCGTGACCGGGTCGTGGCGGTCCAGGCCGGCCAGGAAGTGGCGGTGCAGGGCGTCGAGCGCGGTGAGTCCGGCGGGCCGGGCGGCGACCGTGCGGGCCGCTTCGTCCTCGTGGTCGGCGAAGCGGTGGAGGACCAGGTCCTCCTTCGAGTCGAAGTAGCGGAACAGGGTCGGCTTGGAGACCTCCGCTGCCGCCGCCACCTCCGCCACCGACACCTTCTCGAACCCCTTCTCCAGGAAGAGGGCGATCGCCGTCTCGGAGATCTCCTCGAAGCGGCGCTGCTTCTTGCGGGCGCGGAGACCGGGCTGCTGGATCTCGGCTGCGCTCGCGCTCACGCTCGCGTTCGCGCTCTCGGTGGCTGGGGGCATGGGCCGAGTGTAGCCGGTGGGTGAGACGCGGTCATGAAGGTGCCTTGGTTACGAATTTAACTCGGTTACATTATTCTGGCCCCATGACGACACCACCCACCGACGCCCTCGCCCAGGAACGCCGCCACCACGACGCCTGTCGCGCCGCCCTGGCCCGCATGGTCGAGGGTGCCGAGGAGCGGGTCGTCGGAGGGGCGGACGTGTCCGCGTCCGGTGCCGACGCCGAAGTGCTCGGGTACGAGTTCCGCAGCCACGCCAAAGCCATGCGCGAGCTCCCGCGGGCCCCGCTGTTCTTCGGGCGGCTCGACTTCGCCGGCGAGGAGGACGCCGGGGCCGGCGACCACCGCGGGCAGCGCTACTACGTCGGGCGGCTGCGCGTCAGCGAGCACCCCTCCGCCCCGCCCCTCGTCGTCGACTGGCGCGCCCCCGTCTCCCGCGCCTTCTACCAGGCAGGCGCCCGGAACCCGCAGGGCGTCGCCGTCCGGCGGCGGTTCGGCTGGGCGCCCGGCAGCAAAGGGGACTCCGCCGACCTCACCGGGATGGAGGACGAGCCCCTGGGGGAGGGGAAGAGGGACGGGGGCGGGGAGCGGAGCAGGGACTGCCTGGCCGGGACGGGCAGCCGCATTCTCGCCGGGGAGATCGAGCGGCCCCGCGTCGGCCCCATGCGCGACATCGCCGCCACCATCCAGCCCGAACAGGACGACCTCGTACGGGGCGAACTCGCCGCATCCGTCTGCGTGCAGGGCGCGCCCGGCACCGGCAAGACCGCCGTCGGGCTGCACCGCGCCGCCTACCTCCTCTACACGCACCCCCACCGCGTCCAGCGCTCCGGACTGCTCATCCTCGGCCCCAACCGCACCTTCCTCCGCTACATCGCCGAGGTGCTCCCCTCCCTCGGGGAGACCGGCGTACGGCAGTCCACGGTGGCTGACGAGATCGGCGGACGGCATCCGGTCCGCGCCCACGACGACGAGGCCGCCGCCGTCGTCAAACACGACGCCCGGATGGCGGAGGTGCTGCGCCGTGCGCTGTACGCGCGGGTCGCCGCCCCGCACGCGGACGGCGAGGTCGCCGTGGCCGACGGGGCGTACCGGTGGCGGGTTCCGGTCGGCGAGTTGGAGCGGATCGTGGCGACGGTGAGGAGTGAGGAGCCGCCGTACGCCGTCGGGCGCGAGCGGGTGCGCAGCCGCGTCGTGCGGGCCGTTCAGGAGCGGGCCGAGCGGCGGGCGGGGCCGCAGAACAACGCGTGGGTGCAGAAGGTGGGGCGGGCCGGGGCCGTCAAAGGGTTCCTCGACGCGGTCTGGCCACGCGTGCGGGCGGACGAGGTGCTCACGGAGGTGCTGGGGGACGCGGAGGCGCTCGCCGCGGCGGCCGACGGAATCCTCACGGACGCGGAACAGCGGGCGATCCTGTGGGCCAGGCCGCCCCGCTCCCACAAGTCCGCGAAGTGGAGCGCCGCCGACCTGGTGCTGCTCGACGAGGTCGAGGGGCTCCTCGAACGGCCCGCCGGGTACGGGCACATCGTCGTCGACGAGGCGCAGGACCTCTCCCCCATGGAGTGCCGGGTCATCGCGCGCCGCTCGGACTTCGGCTCGCTGACGGTGCTCGGCGACCTCGCCCAGGCCACCACGCCGTGGGCGGCGCGGAGTTGGGCGGAAGTGCTGACGCACCTGGGCAAGCCGGATGCCGTGGTGACGCCGCTGACCACCGGGTTCCGGGTGCCGCGTGCCGTCGTCGGGCTCGCCAACGAACTGCTCGGACGGCTCGACGTGGACGTACCGCCCGCCCGTTCGCTGCGCGGGGACGGCGAGCTGCGGGTGCGGGAGGTCGCGGACGTGGCGGCAGCAGTGGTGCGGGCGGTGCGCGAGGCGCTCGGTCGGGAGGGGTCGATCGGGGTCATCGCCGCCGACCACGCCGTCGAGCGGCTGCGTACGGCACTGGACGCGGCCGGCATCGGCAGCGCGGGCCCCGACGAGCTGGGCGCGCGCGTCACCGTGCTCCCGGCGTCCGTCGCCAAGGGCCTGGAGTACGACCACGTCGTCGCCGCCGAACCCGCGGACATCGCGGAGGCCGAGGCGCGCGGGCTCCACCGTCTGTACGTGGTGCTGACCCGCGCCGTGTCACGTCTCGACGTACTGCACAGCAGACCGCTGCCGTGGTCCGCCGGAGAGGCCTGCGGTGCCTGCGGTGCCTGAGTGCCTGAGGTGTCCTGAGAGGCCTCAGCGTTCCAGGACCGCCTCCATGACCGCCTTCGCGATCGGCGCGCCCAGCTTGCCGCCCGCGATCTCCGAGCGCGGGATGTCCATGTTGGAGGGGTCCACGAACACGGCGACGGCGACGGGCGACTCGCCCTCGCTGTTCTTCGCGTACGAGACGAACCACGCGAAGGGACGCTCGTCGTTGACATCGGCGCCGTGCTGGGCCGTGCCGGTCTTGCCGCCGACCGTGACGCCGTCGATCCGCGCCTTGTTCGCGGTGCCGTTCTCGACGGTGTTCTCCATCATTTCCTGGACGGTCCTCGCGGTCTTCTCGGATACGGCCTGGTTCAGCTCGTGCGGCTCGCCCTTCTCGATCGTCGAGAGGTCGGGCCCGCGCAACTCCTCGACCAGGTACGGCTTCATGACCTTCCCGTCGTTGGCGAGGCCCGCCGTCACCATCGCCATCTGCAGCGGCGTGCTGGTCAGGCTGCCCTGCCCCATGCCGGTCAGCGCGGTCTGCGGCTTGTCGAGCTTCTCCGGATAGCTGCTGGCGACGGCACGTACGGGAATGAACTGCTCGTCGTTGAACCCGAACTTCTCCGCCGTCTCCCGCATCTTGTCCTTGCCGAGCTTGTCCGCGAGGTCGAGGAAGACGTTGTTGCAGGACCACTGCATGCCGGTCTTCACGGAGACCTTGTCGCAGTTGGAGTCCGGCACGTCGTTGCCGATGCGGGTGGAGCTGAGGGGGAGTTTGTACGGGGTCTCCGCACCGGTCGGCTTGTCGATGTCCGTCACGACGCCGTGCTCCAGGGCGGCGGCCGCGGTGAGGATCTTGAAGGTGGAGCCGGGCGGGTAGATCTCGCGCAGCGCGCGGTTGCTCAGCGGCTTGTCCTTGCGGTCGCCGAGCGCCTTGAACTTCTTGCCCTCGGCGAGCGAGATGCCGGAGAAGGACGAGGGGTCGTACGACGGGGTGCTGGCCATCGCGAGCACCTTGCCGCTGCGCGGGTCCAGGGCGACCACCGCACCCTTGGCGTTCAGGTTCACCAGGCCTTCGTAGGCCGCTTTCTGCGCCTTGGGGTCGATGGTCGTGATGACGTCGCCGCCCTGCTGCTTCTTGCCGGTCAGCATGTCGAGGGTGCGCTTGATGAAGAGCCGGTCGTCGTTGCCGCTGAGGACGCCGTTGTGCACGCCCTCCAGGAACGTGGCGCCCTGGGCCTGCGAGAAGTAGCCCGTCACCGGCGCGTACATCGGGCCCTCCTTGAAGACCCGCTTGAACTTGAAGTCGGACCCGGGGGTCTCCTTCGAGCCGGTGACGGACTTGCCGCCGACGATGATGTCGCCCCGGGGGTGGGAGAACGCCTCGATCTGCACGCGGCGGTTCTTCTTGTCGTTCGCGAGGTCGTCGTTCTGCGCGAACTGCACCCAGTTCGCCCGCAGGAGCAGGGCGAGAGTGAGGATCCCGCAGAAGACGGCTATGTGCCGCAGCGGACGGTTCATGGGTGGCTCCCCCGGTGCCGACGACGAATCGTTCCCGCCCATCCTCGCCGCTGCGACGGAGAAACGGGGGGAAACCCGGCGATGGATCACCGGGTGATCCATCGCCGGTCTGCCGCCGGTCACCGTCTGCCGCCGAACTACCGACTGTCGCCGCGCAGCACCTCGACCACGCTCGCGTAGCTGTCGCCGCCGTGGCCCGCCGCGGCCGCGCGCTCCATCGTCGACTTCAGGAGCTCGGGCAGCGCGTTGTCGATGCCGCGCGCCTCCGCGGCGTGGATGAGATGACCGATCGCCGCGATCTGTACGTCGACGGTCGCGTCGTCGCCCGGATAGCGCCCGGCGTCCACCTGCGGCGCGTACGTCGTCACGAACCCGGAGACCGCGCCGTTCAGCCAGCGCAGCGCCACCCGCGTGAAAGCGGCGGCCGACGTCCCCTGCGAGGTGACCAGCGCGGTGCCGTGCAGCCAGCCCGTGAACGCGGCCCACATCAGGCCGAGCAGCGCGGAGTCGTAGAGCGAGGCGAGGCCCGGCTCCGTGCCGAGGTGGAGCGGGTCGCCGAGCGTGGCGAGAGTGGCGCGGTGCGCCTCGAAGACCGACTCCGAGCCGCTGTAGAGGAACATCATCTCGGGGCTGCCGACGCCCGGCGGGGTCGTCATGATGCCGCCGTCGAGATACCCGGCGCCGTGCGAAGCGGCCCACCGCGCCATCTCCTCGGCCTGCTCCGGCGCACCCGAGGTGAGGTTGACCAGGGACTTCCCGGCGAGTCCGCCGGTCGCGGCGAGGGGGTCGAGCACGGCGTGCAGGGCGTCGTAGTCGAGTACGCAGGCGAGTACGAGGTCGCTCGCCGCGACGGCGTCCTCCGGGGTGGCGGCCACCTGCGCGCCCCGGTCGGCCAGGGGCTTCGCCTTCTCCGGGGAGCGGTTCCATACGGTGGTGGGGTGACCGGCGTCCAGGAGGGCGGCGGCGAGGGCGGAGCCCATGAGACCGAGGCCGATGACGGTGACGGGGACGGAGACGGGGACCGTGACGGGGGTGGCGTTCTCATTGGAGTCGCTGGTGGCGTTCATGGGGTCCACGCTCGCAGCGGGCGGCCGCCGTCGACAGTGACAGCGGTGACGGTGATCACCAAATTCCTGCCAGCCGCCGCGGGGCGCCGGGACCGGCGTACGCTCGCCCGATGAGAGCAGGTTCCGTCGCGGTCGTCGTGGCCGACGAGATCGGGGTCCCGTCCTGGGATCTGTACGAACTGAGCATCCCCTTCACGGTGTTCGGCAAGCCGCAGCCCGACCTGTCCGACCACTGGTACGACCTGCGGCTGTGCGCCACGAGGGAGCCGGGGCAGGCGGCGATGGGCGAGTTCGGGATCTCGCTCCGCACGCCCTACGGCCTCGAAGGCCTGGCCGGCGCCGACACCGTCGTCGTCACCTCCGTGCCGGACGCCTGCATCGACGAGGGCGCGCCGCTGCCGGCGGGTCTCGCCGACGCGCTGCGGGCCGCGCACGCCGAGGGCGCCCGCATGGTCTCCCTCTGCACCGGTGCCTTCGCGCTCGCCGAGGCGGGCCTCCTCGACGGCCGCAGGGCGACCGCCCACTGGATGCACACGGCTCAACTGGCCGCCCGCTACCCCGACGTCACCGTCGACGACTCCGTCCTCTACGTGGACGACGGTGACGTCCTGACCAGCGCGGGATTGACCGCGGGCCTCGACCTCTGTCTGCACCTGGTCCGCCGCGACCTCGGCGCGCACGTCGCCAACCAGCTGGCGCGCCGGATGGTCGTGCCCGCCCACCGTCCGGGCGGGCAGGCCCAGTTCATCGACCTGTCCGTGCCCGAGACGGACGACACGGGCCTCGGGCCCGTACTGGAGTGGGCCCGCGCGCACCTGGACCGGCCGCTGACCGTCGACGACCTGGCACGCCGGGCGGCGACGAGCCCGCGCACCTTCTACCGGCGCCTGCACGCGGCCACCGGTACGACCCCGCTGCGGTGGCTGCTCAACCAGCGGCTCGCGCGGGCGCAGACTCTGCTGGAGACGACGGACCTGCCGGTGGAGCGGGTGGGCGAGCTGAGCGGCCTGGGCACGGCGAACAACCTGCGGCACCACTTCCTCAAGCACGTCGGGGTGTCGCCCGCCGACTACCGGCGCTCGTTCTTCAGCCGCCCAGCTGCTTGACCATGCTCATGATCGCGGTGATCTGCTTGCCGGCCTTGTCGGCGTAGTGCGTGTCGCCGATCTGGCCGTACGTCTGGACGTACGCGAAGCCGTCCCTGCCCATGCTGACGGCGGCCGCGTTGCCGCCCGGGGCGTGGCGGTTCTGGTCGAAGCGGACGAGGGTGCCGTCCAGTGGGGCGGTGGTCGCGGGGGTTCACCGGGGCGCCGAAGAGATGGCTGAGCATGGACCGTTCGGGATCGGTGCCGCAGGTGTTGACGTACGGGGACGCGGTGGCGGCGCAGGCCACCTTGCCCAGCGGGGAGACCCTGACGCTCCCCTGCGCACAGTCGTACGCCCCCGCACTGAAGATGCCGGCCCCTTCGAAGACGGCGGAGTGCGCGACGTGCAGTTGATCGGCGAGGTAGCCGCCGGAGGAGACGCCGGAGACGTACGTCGACTCGATGGCGTGCGGTGTCAGTTCACCGGGGTGGGGGTGGGGGTGGGGGTGGGGGCGGCCGCGGCGGCGTCGGTCGTGCCGCCGAGGGTGAGGGCGCCGGTGAGGGCGAGGGCGAAGGTGGTGGTCAGGGTGAGGGGGTCTTTCCACGAGGCCTTCCGCGGGTCTTTCCACGGGTCCTTCCGCAGGACGTTCCGTGGGCCATGCGTACCTCCGGGATCCGGGCGGTGTGGGGGCCGTCATTCTGGGCGGCCGTCGGAGGGGGAGACGAGGTGGTCCGGGGCCACAGGCGGGCGCCGCGGGGTGTGGCTCCGCGCCATCGGGCCCCTGCGCTGAAAAAGACCGCGGCGGACCTGCAACCTCCCCGGGACCCGGACGTCTGTCGGGGTGAAGGCGCCTTCGTTCGATCCACCGACTCCGAGCACGACCACGATCACGAATCACGAATAGAGGAACCGCATGTCCCTGCGTCATGTCTCGCCCCGCAAGGCCCTGGGGGCGGCGGCGGCCATCGCGGCGCTCGCCCTGGGAGGTGGCGCGGTGGCACACGCCGCCACCGCCGATTCCTCCCCTGCCCCTGCCCCTGCCCCTGCCCCGGCCAAGCAGGCGGCGCCCGACAACGGTCCGTCCGCGACACCCGGCAAGGGCAAGCACAGGGCGCCCGCTCCCGCTTCCGCTCCTGCTCCTGCTCCTGCTCCGGCCAAGGGCGGTCACGAGGAGCCGACCGAGCCTCCGTCTGTTCCGGGGCACGAGGAGCCGACCGCGGCTCCGGCTCCTCCGGCTACGAAGTGATGCCGCAGCGTCGGCAGTAGCCGCAAGCCGTAGGAGGGCCGCCGGGCTGATCACCCGGCGGCCCGCACGCCCCGCGTCCAGGAGAGCCATGAGGACAGCGACGTACCCGGTCGTCCCCGCCTTCCCCGCCTTCCCCGCCACCGGCGCGCTGCGCCGTGGGTGGGAGCGTCTGCTGTGCGGGCTCCTGACTCGCGGGGGCCAACCGTCACAAGGGATCCGGCAGCCGGCCCCCGTGCCGACCGCGCCCCTCTCCACGCGGGGCGAGAGCCCCGGGATCGACGACCTCTACCACTACCGCCGCCTGGACCTCGTCCGTCTCGCGCTGTTCCTCGTCGACGACCTCCCGACCGCCGAGGATGTCGTGCAGGACGCGTTCGCGGCGCTCTTCCGCAGACACGGCGCCCGCCTGGAAGGAGTGGACGACCCGGAGGCGTACCTGCGGACGAGCGTGGTGAACCGCTCCCGTTCCGTGTTGCGCCGCCGCAGAACGGTCCGCGCGCACACACCCGAGCGAGAGGGCCACGCCCCGCCTGTCGACGAGCACGTCCTGCTGCGCGAGGAACACCGCGAGGTGCTCGACGCGCTCAAGCGGCTCACCCGGCGCCAGCGCGAGGTGCTCGTGCTGCGCTACTGGTCCCACCTCACCGAGGCCCAGATCGCCGCCACCCTCGGTCTCTCGCGCGGCGCGGTCAAGTCCACCGCCAGCCGGGCGCTGGACGCACTGAGCAGACAGCTGGGAGGTTCCCGATGACCCTGAAGGACGGGCACGGCCCCGGCCCCGGCCCCGGTCCCGGGCAGGAGCTGCTCGAAGCCCGGTTGCGGGACGCGCTGGACGCACGGGCGCGCACGGTCGGCCCCGAGTCCCTGCGGCGCGCGATCCCGCCGTCCGAGCAGGTGGGCAGGCGTATTCCGGTCCGTGCGACCGCGCTGACCCTGCTCGCGCTCGCGGCGGCTCTGGCCGGTGTCCTGCTGGCCCTGGGCTGGACCGAACGGCAGGGCGGGGACGCCCCCGTCGAACCGGCGCACCCGCACGAAAGGACCACCCGGCCGTCGTCACCGGCGCCGTCGCCACCGCCGTCGCCACCGACGCCGTCCTCGCCTTCGTCAGCGCCGTCGGACCCGACGCCACCCGCGCCCGCCTGACAGACAACAGCGGACTCATCCCCGTCGCCCCGTCCCCGATCCCGCTCCCGGACACCATCCACTCGCCCACCGGGCCGCAACCGGCGGTCGTGCCGCGGGAGATGACGGTCGGCGACATCCACCGCGCCGTCGCCGACTTCGCCGCCGCCCGTCGCGCCGTCGACGCGGGCTTCGCCGGAGTGGAGGTGCACGCGGCCAACGGCCACCTCCTCCAGCAGTTCCTCGCGCGGAACACCAACCACCGCACCGATGCCTACGGAGGCCCGGTCGCCCACCGCATCCGCTTCGTCGTCGAGGTCGTCCGCGCCGTCGCCGACGAGATGGGCGCCGAGCGGGTCGGCGTGCGCATCGCCCCCGGCATCACCGTGAACGGCATCGAGGAGGGCGACACCGAGGACAGCCACCCGGCACTCATCGACGCCCTCGACACCATCGGCGGCCTCGCCTGCCTCCACGTCGTCTTCGCCGACCCCGACAGCCCCCTCTCCCGCCGCATCCGCGCGGACTGGTCCGGCACGCTTGTCGCCAACCCGGTCCTCGGCCGGGGCGGCCCGCTGCCCGCCGACGGCGGCCGGCGCGCGGGCGAACGGCTGCTCGCCGCGGGCGCGGACCTGACCTCGCTGGGCCGCGCGTTCCTCGCCAACCCCGACCTGGTCGAGCGGATGAGGGCCGGGCGCCGCTCAACCCCGTACGGGACAAGGGCCTGATGTACGAGGGCGGGGCGGACGGCTTCACCGACCACCCGGCCCTCGGTGCGGGACCGCGGCCCGTCAGCCGCCCACGTACTCCGCAAGATGCTCACCGGTGAGAGTGGACCGCGTGGCGACCAGATCCGCGGGCGTGCCCTCGAAGACGATCTTGCCGCCGTCGTGGCCCGCGCCCGGGCCGAGGTCGATGATCCAGTCCGCGTGCGCCATGACCGCCTGGTGGTGCTCGATGACGATGACGGACTTGCCCGCGTCGACGAGCCGGTCGAGGAGGCCGAGGAGCTGCTCGACGTCGGCGAGGTGGAGACCGGTGGTCGGCTCGTCCAGTACGTAGACCCCGCCCTTGTCGGCCATGTGCGTGGCCAGCTTGAGGCGCTGGCGCTCGCCGCCGGAGAGGGTGGTGAGGGGCTGGCCGAGGCTGAGGTAGCCGAGGCCGACGTCCGAGAGGCGCTCCAGGATGCGGTGGGCCGCGGGCGTCCTGGCCTCGCTGCCACCGGCACTGGAACCGCCACCGAAGAACTCCAGGGCCTCCTCCACGGACATCGCGAGGACCTCGCTGATGTCGCGGCCGCCGAGCCGGTACTTCAGGACCGACGCCTGGAACCGCCGGCCCTCGCAGTCCTCGCAGGGCGTGGCGACGCTCGCCATCACACCGAGGTCGGTGTAGATGACCCCGGCGCCGTTGCAGGTCGGGCAGGCGCCCTCGGAGTTGGCGCTGAACAGCGCGGGCTTCACGCCGTTGGCCTTGGCGAAGGCCTTGCGGATCGGGTCGAGCAGGCCCGTGTACGTCGCGGGGTTGCTGCGCCGCGAACCGCGGATCGGGGTCTGGTCGACGGCGACCACGCCCGCGTCCGCGGGGATGGACTTGTGCACCAGCGAGCTCTTGCCGGACCCGGCGACGCCGGTGACGACGGCGAGCACCCCGAGCGGGATGTCGACGTCGACCCCGCGCAGGTTGTGCGCGTCCGCGCCGCGGATCTCCAGCGCACCCGTGGGCTTGCGCACGGACTCCTTCAGTGTCGACCGGTCGTCGAAGTGGCGGCCGGTGACGGTGCCGGACGCCCGCAGGCCCTCGACCGTGCCCTCGAAGCAGACGGTGCCGCCCGCCGTGCCCGCGCCGGGCCCGAGGTCGACGACGTGGTCGGCGACGACGATGGTCTCCGGCTTGTGCTCGACGACGAGCACCGTGTTGCCCTTGTCGCGCAGGCGCAGCAGCAGGTCGTTCATCCGCTGGATGTCGTGGGGGTGCAGACCGATCGTGGGCTCGTCGAAGACGTACGTGACGTCGGTGAGCGAGGAGCCGAGGTGGCGGATCATCTTGACGCGCTGCGCCTCGCCGCCGGAGAGGGTCGCCGCGGGCCGGTCGAGCGCGAGGTACCCGAGCCCGATCTCCACGAACGAGTCGAGGGTCTGCTGCAGGGCGGTGAGCAGCGGCGCCACCGACGCGTACACCCCGCTCGTGCCGAGGCCGCGGATCCACTCGGCCAGGTCCCTGATCTCCATCGCGCAGAGATCGGCGATGCTCTTCCGCTTGATCTTCGAGGAGCGGGCGCCCTCGCTGAGCCGCGTGCCGTCGCACTCGGGGCAGACGGTGAACGTGACCGCGCGCTCCACGAACGCCCGGATGTGCGGCTGCATCGACTCCTTGTCCTTGGACAGGAACGACTTCTGGATCTTCGGGATCAGTCCTTCGTAGGTGAGGTTGACGCCGTTGACCTTCACCTTGACCGCGTCCCCGTAGAGGAAGTCGCGCAGCTCCTTCTTCGTGTACGCGCGGATCGGCTTGTCCGGGTCGACGAAGCCCGACTGGGCGTAGACCTGCACGGTCCACTGGCTGTCCGACTTCCAGCCGGGAATGGTGAACGCGCCCTCGGCCAGCGACTTGGAGTCGTCGTACAGCTGCGTCAGGTCGATGTCGGAGACGCTGCCCCGGCCCTCGCAGCGCGTGCACATGCCGCCGGTGCGCTGGTACGTCGCCTTCTGCGCCTCGGTCTTGTTGCCCCGCTCGACGGTGATCGCGCCGCTCGCGCGGACCGACGCGGTGTTGAAGGAGTACGCACCGGGCGGGCCGATGTGCGGCTTGCCGAGCCGGCTGTAGAGGATGCGCAGCATCGCGTTGGCGTCGGTGGCGGTGCCGACCGTGGAGCGGGGGTCGCCGCCCATCCGCTGCTGGCCGACGGTGATGGCGGTCGTGAGCCCGTCGAGCACGTCGACCTCGGGGCGCGCCTGCGACGGCATGAAGCCCTGCACGAAGGCGCTGTACGTCTCGTTGATGAGCCGCTGCGACTCGGCGGCGATCGTGTCGAACACCAGCGAGCTCTTGCCGGAGCCGGAGACGCCGGTGAACACCGTCAGACGGCGCTTCGGGATCTCGATGCTCACGTCCTTGAGGTTGTTCTCGCGGGCGCCGTGCACACGGATCAGGTCGTGGCTGTCGGCGGTGTGCGGGGCGTTCGCCCGCGCATCGGGCTTCCTGGCCTTGCTCATCGTTGTCTCCGCGGGGCAGCGAGTCCCGTACGTGGCGTCGTACGGGAGGGAGTTGGCGTGAATGCGGTGCTCTTGTTCACGCTAGCCGGGGGGTCTGACAACCGCGTCCTGACGCACGCCCGAGGGAAGCCACGAATGGCAAGCAAGGGGAAATACGAAAGGCAAGGAGGAAAACTCACCCCTTGCCACTCTTAACTTATAGCGCACAGGGGGCCTTGCGGCAAGGCCCCGGTCGTCCCGCACAATCTCCCTTCCGAGCTCGTCAAATGGGGGATTTTCATGGCTGACGTAATCATCGCCGGCGGCGGTCCGACCGGTCTCATGCTGGCGGCTGAGCTGCGCCTGCAGGGCGTGGACGTCCTCATCCTCGAGAAGGAGACGGAGCCGACCAAGCAGTCGCGTGCTCAGGGCCTGCACGTGCGCAGCATCGAGGTGATGGACCAACGCGGTCTGCTGGAGCGCTTCAACGAGCACGGTCAGCGGATCACGGCCGGTGGCTTCTTCGCGGGCCTCGCCAAGGAGTGGCCCGAGCGCATGGACACGGCGCACTCCTACGTACTCGCCGTTCCGCAGCAGATCACCGAACGCCTGCTGGCGGAGCACGCCGCGGAACTCGGCGTCGAGGTCCTGCGCGGCCGCGAGGTCGTCGGCCTGGACCAGGACGACGACGGCGTGACCGTCGAGCTGGCCGACGGCACGCGGCTGCGTTCGCGCTACCTCGTCGGCTGCGACGGCGGCCGCAGCGCCGTGCGCAAGCTGCTCGGCGTCGACTTCCCGGGGGAGCCCAGCAGGGTCGAGACGCTGCTGGGCGAGATGGAGATGACCGCGTCGCCCGAGGAGCTCGCGCAGGTCGTCGCCGAGGTCCGCAAGACCCACATGCGGTTCGGCGCGATGCCGCTCGGCGACGGGGTGTACCGGGTCATCGTGCCCGCCGACGGTGTGGCGGAGGACCGGACGGCCCCGCCGACCCTGGAGGACTTCCGGAAGCAGCTGCGGGCGTTCGGGGGCACCGACTTCGGCGTGCACTCGCCGCGCTGGCTCTCCCGTTTCGGCGACGCCACGCGGCTCGCCGAGCGCTACCGGGTGGGCCGGGTGCTGCTGGCCGGGGACGCGGCGCACATCCACCCGCCGACCGGCGGGCAGGGGCTGAACCTCGGCGTCCAGGACGCGTTCAACCTGGGCTGGAAGCTGGCCGCCGAGGTGACCGGGTGGGCGCCGGACGGCCTGCTCGACACGTACGAAGCGGAACGGCACCCGGTCGCCGCGGAGGTGCTCGACAACACGCGCGCGCAGATGCAGCTGATGTCGGTCGAGCCGGGGGCGCAGGCCGTGCGCAGGCTGATGGCGGAGCTGATCGACTACGAGCAGGTGAACCGGCACCTGATCGAGAAGATCACGGGCATCGGTGTCCGCTACGACTTCGGCACCGCCCCGGACAGCCACGAATTGCTCGGCCGCCGTCTGCGGGACGTGGGCCTGAAGCGGGGCCGCCTCTTCGAGCTGATGCACGGCGGCCGCGGCCTGCTGCTCGACCAGACGGGCCGGCTCTCGGCCGAGGGCTGGGAGGGCCGGGTCGACCACGTGGTCGACGTCAGCGAGGAGCTGGACGTACCGGCCGTGCTGCTCCGCCCGGACGGGCATGTGGCCTGGGCCGGCGACGAGCAGGGGGAGCTGGCGGTGGCACTGCGCAGGTGGTTCGGCGACGCGGCGGCCGCGTAACCGGCCGGGGGGCGGGCGACAGCACGCTGGCGCGGGCCCGGCAGTCCCTGCGCGGACCGCGACACCGCCCGTTGGCCGCTCGCCCCGAGTAAAGGGGATGCGGCGGTCCGGCACGATGATGTGTGATCGCTGCCATGACGATCGTGCTGAACAAGCCGGAGATCGACGGACTGGCCGACGCCGTGGGCGTACTGCGCGAGTGGCAGTACGAAGGGGCGCCGACGCAATTGCATCCGGGGGACCTGGGCTGGTTCTGGCGCGCGGGCGCGGAGGCGACCGCGGCGGCGGTCAGGACGTGGAGCCGGGCCGGACGGATCCTCGCGGTGGGCCTGCTGGACGGCCCGGACCTGCTGCGCCTGACGACCGCACCGGACGCCCGCCAGGACGAGGAGTTGGCACGGCAGTTGGTCTCCGACGTGACCGACCCGGCGCGTGGCGTACTGCCCGCGGGCCGCGTGAACATCGAGGCACCCCCGAACACCCTGTTCCCGGACCTCCTCGGCGCCGAGGAGGGCTGGCCCCTCGACGACCCGTGGACCCCGCTGCGCCGCGACCTCACCGCCCCGGGCCCGGCCCCGGACCTGCGCATCGAGGAGGTCGGGTCGGCGCGGGCCCACGGTTTCGCGGCGCTGCTCGGTGCGGCGTTCGACGGTTCGAGGTTCACGGAGGACAGCTGGCACGTGATGGCGTCCGGCGTTCCGTACGCGGACGCGCGCTGTCTGCTCGCGTACGACGACGGGGGCGACGGTGGGGGCGACGCGGTCGCGGCGGTGACGGTCTGGTCGGCGGGCCCGGGCAGACCGGGGATCCTCGAACCGATGGGGGTGCACCGCGACCACCGCCGCCGCGGTTACGGCGAACAGATCACCCTCGCCGCGGCGGCCGCGCTCCGCGACCTGGGCGCGTCGAGCGCACTCGTCGCCACCCCGTCCTCGAACACGGCCGCGGTGGCGACGTACGAGTCGGCGGGCTTCGAACGCCGCGAGGAGACACGGGACCGCTACAGGGCGGCGTGATACCGGAGCCGACGAAAGAACCGCGTGGGAGGCGGCAGGAGAAAATGACGGCTATGCGGCGCATCGAGTTCCTGAACTACCCCATCGGCGGCGAAGTGCCCATCCACCAGTGGGGTTACCGCATCGACGGCACCGATCTGCGCGTGTACGCCGCCGACGCGACCCGCGACCTCTGGCGCCGGGAGCGCGAGGAGAAGGACCCGGCCGCGGAGGAACGTTTCCTGCTCGACCAGCACGACGGCCTCACACTGGACGAGGTCGGTGACCCCGCACGCCACTTCCTGGGCGACCCGGCCCCGGAATTCGCCGATCCCTCCGCCGGCACCACTCCCGTGCTGGGCTGCTCGTGCGGAGTCTGGGCGTGCTGGCCCCTGCGGACCACGATCACCACCACGCCCGACACGGTGACCTGGTCCGCCTTCCGACAGCCCTTCCGTAAAAAGTGGGGCGAACTCCCCATGGGCCCCTACGTCTTCGCCCGCCCCGCCTACGAGGCCGCGCTCGCGGCACCGGTCCGCCTCCCCGCGGACCCGCTGCGGGGTGACGGCTGACCGACTCTCACCTGTGTGCTGCCAGGACCTCGCTCAGGGCGAGAGGGGGGCGGCCGGTCAGCTGGGCGCAGTCGTTCCGTACCCGGTCCCAGCGCTGTTCCCGCGTGTGGGCGTCGACGCTGCTCAGCGCCGCGACATGGCCGACGCGCGACGCCGCCGCGGCGTCGACGAGATTGCGGTGGTGCGCCAGCACTTGTGCGTCGGGCCCGTCACTGGAGACGAGGACGAGCGTGTCCACACCCTTCAACGCCGCACGCAGAGCGGGTGGTTCGGCGTAGTCGGCGACGGCGACCTCCACCCGCGCCGGGAACGTCCCGGCAGGCACCCTCCGCCTGGTCACCGCCACGACGTCCACGTCGCCCCGATCCGCGAGCAACCGCACGACCCGCCCACCCAGCCGGCCCGCCGCCTCCGTCACCGCGATACGCATCGCCACTCCCGTCGCCTCACCACCGGTCGCACCACGGTAGGCAGTCGGGCGGCGGGGCGTAAGCCCGGCCGAAGTGGCGTGGCGCACTATTGCAAGCATCTGCTTGCAATAGTTAGCGGGGGTGTTGCACCATCGGCGTATGGCATCACTCAACGTCGGCAACCTCGGTGAGTATCTGCGCGAACAGCGGCGCAGTGCGCAGCTGTCGCTGCGGCAGCTCGCCGATGCCGCGGGAGTGTCCAATCCGTATCTGAGCCAGATCGAGCGCGGCCTGCGCAAGCCGAGCGCCGAGGTTCTGCAGCAGGTCGCCAAGGCCCTGCGGATCTCCGCCGAGACGCTGTACGTGCGGGCCGGGATCCTCGACGAGAAGGAGCGGGACGAGCTGGAGACGCGCGCCGTCATCCTCGCCGACCCGTCCATCAACGAGCGCCAGAAGCAAGTGCTGTTGCAGATCTACGAGTCGTTCCGCAAGGAGAACGGCTTCGAGACGCCGACGCACACGGATGCGGATACGGATACGTACGACAACGGCAGTGATGCCGGTCCAGAGCAGGCACCACACCTGAGCTGAACGCTCCATACGTTTCACACGCGCCACACGTTTCATACGCCTCACACGCCGACGCGAATCCGGGAGGACCCTCGTCATGGCCATCACCGATGACCTGCGCAAGACCCTGAGCAACCCCACCCCCGCGTACTTCGTCGCCGGGTCCGCGGACCTCGCCTTTCAGCAGGCGAAGAAGGTTCCGGGTCTCGTCGAGCAGCTGATCGCCGAGGCCCCGTCCCGCATCGACGCGGTGCGCAACACCGACCCGAAGACCGTCCAGGACAAGGCGAGCGCCCGCGCCAAGGAGGCGCAGGAGACGCTCCAGGCCAAGGTCACCGAGGTGCTCGGCACGATCGACACCGACCTGAAGAAGCTCGGCGAGACCGCTCAGGACCTCGCGCTGCGCGGTGTCGGCGTGGCCGCCGAGCTCGCCGTCAAGGCGCGCGAGAAGTACGACGAGGTCGCCGAGCACGGTGAGCAGGCCGTGAAGGCGTGGCGCGGCGAGGCCGCCGAGGAGATCCTCGACCTGGCCGAGACCGTCGAGCCCGACGAGGAGCCGAAGCCCGCGTCGGCGGAGTCCGCCGAGCCCAAGGGTCCCGTCGCCGTCGCGCCGAAGAGCGCGGTCGCCGCCGCCCCGGCGAAGAAGCCGGCGGCGAAGAAGGCCCCGGCCAAGAAGCCGGCCGCCAAGAAGACCACGCCGCCCGCCAAGTAGGGGCGGGCCGTGCGGCGGGGCGGGCACTCACCGAGTGTCCGCCCCGTTGACTGGGTAACGGGCGGCTGGGTAGCGGGTACCGTGGCCGCGTAATCGATGAGCCGAGACTGGTGGTGGACGTTGTGCTGATGCAAGGGTTCGCGAACTTCATGTGGCTGCTGTCGCTGGCCCTGATCGTCTTCAGCGGATTCGCGCTCATCGACGCCGCCGTCCGGCGCGAGGACGCCTATCGCGCGGCGGACAAGAAGACGAAGCCGTTCTGGCTGATCATCCTCGGTCTCGCCTTCGTGGTGAACCTGCTCTTCCCGATCCTGTCGTTCCTGCCGATCATCGGGCTCGTCGCCACCATCGTGTACATGGTCGACGTGCGCCCCGCGATCCGGCAGATCTCGGGCGGTGGCCGCCGCGGCGGCTCCAGCAGCGACGGGCCGTACGGGCCGTACAACGGCGGTCGGTAGGCCGTCAGGCCGTCACCGCCCCTCGGTGATCGGTAGGCCGTCACCGCCCCTCGGCGCCCGGCTCAGCGCGCGCCGGGCGTCCGGTCCAGGAGCAGTACGGCCACGTCGTCCGTCAGGTCCCCGCCGTTGAGGTCGCGGACCTCGTTCACCGCCGCCTCCAGCAGCTCGTCGCCCTGCAGCCCCGCCGCGATCTGGCGGCGGACCATGTCCACCATGCCTTCCTGCCCCAGGCGCTGGTTGCCCTGGCCGATGCGGCCCTCGATCAGGCCGTCCGTGTAGAGCATCAGGCTCCACTTGCCGCCCAGCTCCACCTGGCGGCGCGGCCAGCGGGCGCGCGGCAGGAGCCCCAGGGCGGGGCCCCCGTCCTCGTACGGAAGCAGCTCGGCGAGCCGGCCCTCGCGTGCGATCAGCGGTGCCGGGTGCCCGGCGAGGCAGAGACCGGCCCTGCGGCCGTCCGGGGCGATGTCGACCGTGCAGAGGGTCGCGAAGATCTCGTCGTCGGCGCGCTCGTGCTCCAGGACCTTCTGGAGCGTGGACAGCAGCTCGTCGCCGCACAGGCCCGCGAAGGTCAGCGCGCGCCAGGCGATGCGCAGCTCCACGCCGAGCGCCGCCTCGTCGGGTCCGTGGCCGCAGACGTCGCCGATCATGACGTGCACGGCGCCGTCGGGCGTGCGCACGGTGTCGTAGAAGTCGCCGCCGAGCAGCGCGCGGGAGCGGCCCGGACGGTAGCGGGCGGCGAAGCGCAGCGGGGAGCCCTCCAGGAGCGGCGTCGGCAGCAGGCCGCGCTCCAGGCGGGCGTTCTCCTGCGCGCGCAGCCGGGACTCGGTCAGCTGGCGCTGGGCGGCGTCGGCGCGCTTGCGCTCGACCGCGTACCGGATGGCGCGGCTCAGCAGCCGGCCGTCCAGCTCGTCCCGGAACAGATAGTCCTGCGCGCCGACGCGCACGGCCTCGGCGCCGCGCTCGGAGTCGTCGTTCGCGGTGAGCGCGAGGACGGCGTGCCGGGGCGCGAGCCGCAGCACGTGCTTGAGCGCGACCAACTCGTCCTCGTCGCCCTCGGTGGTGCCGGTACTGCCGGGGGCGGGCAGGGCGAGGTCGAGCAGGATGCAGTGCACGTCGTCGGTGAGCAGCCGCTCGGCCTCGGTGAGGTTGCGGGCGGTACGGATACGGATGGGCTTGCCCGCGGAGTCGAGGAGCTCGGGCACGCTGAGCGAACCCGCCGGGTCGTCCTCGATCACCAGCAGCGTGAGCCCGGAGCCGTTGCCGCCGATGGCGGTGCCGGTGTCCGCGCCGGTGTCCGTGGCGCTGCTGAAGCCGTTGACGCGGGGGCCTCCCAGGGGCGGCGCCGTCGTGTCGTGCGGGGGCGCCGCATGAGCCTGACCGCCTTCCGCGGCCGGTATCGCTCTCTGCCGCGGTATGGGTACGGGCATCGTCTGGATTCCTTCCCTCCCCCCGAGGGCATGGTGCCGCGCAGGTCGACGCAGCACCGACGGGGACCATAGCGGTAGCCGTGCCTCCATTGGAATGCCGTACGGCAAACGGCCACCGTCATATGCCGCATCCAGGAACGCAATTGGGCACGGCGCGGTCCCGCAGGGGATGACGAACATCACGCCGTGAGGGTTGAGAGGGGCGCCACGGCGTGCGCTGGGTCACACGGGGAGGGGAGGAGCCGGGGCGGTGGCTACTTGTCGGGGCGCACGACCCCGAGTATCTGCATCGAGCCCGCGCCCGCGATCGTCACGTTCCGGCCCGGGCGCGGTGCGTGCACGATCGCTCCGTCGCCCAGATACATCCCGACGTGGCTCGCGTCCGCGTGGTAGATGATCAGGTCGCCGGGGCGCATGTTCTTGATGTCGACGCGCGGCAGCTGCTTCCACTGCTCCTGCGACGTCCGCGGAATGCCGCGCCCCGCGGCGGCCCAGGCCTGGGAGGTGAGCCCCGAGCAGTCGTACGACCCCGGGCCCTCGGCGCCCCACACGTACGGCTTGCCGATCTGGGCGGTGGCGAATGCGACGGCCTTCTGGCCCCGGCTGGTCGCCTTGCCGTCGACGTCCTTCAGGACGCCCGAACTCACCCACGCCGACTGCTTCTTGCGGGCGGCCTCCTCCTCCAGCTTCCGGAGCCGCTCCCGCTCCTCCTTCTCCAGCGTCGACTCGAGCTTCTCGGCGGCCGCGATCTTCTTCTTTATCTTCTTCTTCGCGGCGGCCTTCGACTTGCGGTTGGCTTCCAGCTTCGTCCAGCGCGCGGTGGCGTCCTTGGCGTAGATCCGCAGGTCCTCCTGCGTTCTCTGCAGCTCCGTCAGCATGCCCTTGGTGGCCTTCTCGCCCTCCCGCATGCGCCCCGCGCCGTCCAGGAACTGGCCCGGGTCCTCGCTGAGCATCAGCTTGGCCTCGGAGGGCATGCCACCGGCGCGGTACTGCGCGCGGGCCGCGGCGCCCGCGCGGGCCTTCAGCTTCTTGAGCTTCGCCTGGCCCTTGGCGATGTCCTTGGCCAGCTCCACGATCTGCTCGGACTGCTTCTCGGCCTTCTCCTCGGCCGCGTTGTACGCATCCGTGGCCACGCCCGCGTCGTGGTAGAGATCGTCGATCTCCTTGCGGACCTGCTCAAGGGATGTGTCCGAGTGGGGTGTCGGGCTCGGATTCGGGCTCGGGCTCGCAAAGGCCGTCCCCGGTGCGGCCAGCACCGTCGCCGCGCAGACCAGTGCCACGGCTGCCGCCGTCGGGTATCGCTTCCCAGTCACGCCCCGCCACCCCCAAAGCTGATTTACCGTCAGTAACTTCCGGTCGACATCGGGATAGTGCCATGTCAGCGCTCGATACGACAGAGCTCGACAGCAACTCCGACCCCCATACGCCCCATGTGACGTACCGCACGCGGCGTTCGTTCCCGTCCGACGCGTTCACCCGAACATCTCCGGGTGGCGCCCGGGTGGCCCCGGAGTGACCTCGGGGTTCACCCCGACGCCGGGGAGAGGGGCGCGGGGGCACCCCGGCATCGAGCATGCGAGGAGCCGGACTTACCCCGACCGGGGCGCCAACGCCTCCCACCGCACCGTCACTTCGCCCTGCCGCCACCGTGACGTGCCGTCAAGAACGGGCCAGTCGGCGGCCAGGTCCCGCACCGCCCTGATCCACCGCTGCCGAGCCCCGTACGAGGCGTAGGGCGCCGCGGCCGCCCAGGCCCGGTCGAAGTCGCGCAGGAACGCGTGGACCGGCTCACCCGGCACGTTCCGGTGGATCAGCGCCTTCGGCAGCCGCTCGGCGAGGTCGGACGGCTGCTCCAGGGAGCCGAGCCGCGTCGCGAAGGTCACCGTGCGCGGGCCCTCCGGCCCGAGCGCGACCCACACGTGCCGCCGCCCGATCTCGTCGCAGGTGCCCTCGACCAGCAGCCCGCCGGGGGAGAGGCGGGCGCACAGCCGCTCCCAGACGGCGGCGACCTGGTCCTCGTCGTACTGCCGCAGGACGTTCGCGGCCCGGATCAGATCCGGGCCCGTGCCGGGCGGCGTCGAGACCCCGCCGCCGCCCGGACCCGGCAGCGGGACCTCGAACCCGCCGTGCCGGAAGGTGAGCCCCTCGCGCGCGTAGGGCGCGGCGGCCGCGACCCGCGCCGGGTCGATCTCGATGCCGACGACACGCGCGCGTGGAGCGACGGTACGCAGCCTCAGGAGCAGCTCGACGGCGGTCCATGGGGAGGCGCCGTATCCCAGGTCGACGGCGACGGGGTCCGCGGAGCGGCGCAGCGCGGCGCCGTGGAAGGCGGCGATCCAGCGGTCCATGCGGCGCAGCCGGTTCGGGTTCGTGGTCCCGCGCGTCACCGTTCCCACGGGGCGGGAAGAGGTGCGTGGGGTCATGGGGAAAGGGTATGCGGGGATGACGGTCGAGGGACGCCGCGTAATGCTTTGGTAAAAACGGACAAGGTGGAAATGGAGCAGCAAGCTCCGGTGTTCTCCCTCTGGAGGAACGTACGCCCTCCCAAAAGTTGTGCCCAAAGCTGTGCCCGTAGCCATGCACGTACGCAAGGAGGACCGCCCCGTGAGCCAGTACGTGTCCAGGCTCGGGCGTCGCTCCCAGGCGGCACCCCCGAGACTCCGTATTCCCGGCTCCCAGCGGCGGCCGCGCCGCGTGGCGATGCTGAGCGTGCACACCTCGCCCCTGCACCAGCCCGGCACGGGCGACGCGGGCGGCATGAACGTCTACATCGTCGAGCTCGCCAAGCGCCTCGCCGCGATCAACATCGAGGTCGAGATCTTCACGCGCGCCACCACCGGGGGGCTCCAGCCCACCGTGGAGCTCGCGCCCGGCGTCCTCGTGCGCCACGTCGACGCGGGCCCCTACGAAGGGCTCGCCAAGGAGGAGCTGCCGGCCCAGCTCTGCGCCTTCACGCACGGCGTCATGCAGGCCTGGGCGGGCCACCGACCCGGCTACTACGACCTGGTCCACTCCCACTACTGGCTCTCCGGCCACGTCGGCTGGCTCGCCGCCGAACGCTGGGGCGTCCCCCTCGTCCACGCCATGCACACCATGGCGAAGGTCAAGAACGCGGCGCTCGCCGCGGGCGACACCCCCGAGCCCGCCGCCCGCGTCATCGGCGAGACCCAGATCGTCCGGGCCGCCGACCGCCTCATCGCCAACACCTCCGAAGAGGCCGACGAGCTCGTACGCCACTACGAAGCGGAGCCCGGCAAGGTCGCCGTCGTCCACCCCGGCGTCAACCTCGAACGGTTCCGCCCCGCCGACGGCCGCGCCGCCGCCCGGCACCGCCTCGGCCTGCCGCAGAACGCCCTCGTACCGCTCTTCGCAGGCCGCATCCAGCCTCTGAAGGCCCCCGACCTGCTCCTGCGCGCCGTCGCCGTCCTGCTGGACGAGCGTCCGGCGCTGCGCTCGAACATCGTCGTCCCCATAGTCGGCGGCCCGAGCGGCAGCGGCCTCGCGAAGCCCGAAGGGCTGCAGAAGCTGGCCGCGAAGCTGGGCATCGCGGACGTCGTCCGCTTCCAGCCGCCCGTCGGGCAGGAGCAGTTGGCGGACTGGTTCAGGGCGGCCTCGGTCCTGGTGATGCCCTCCTACAGCGAGTCCTTCGGTCTCGTCGCCATCGAGGCGCAGGCGGCCGGCACGCCGGTCCTCGCCGCGTCGGTGGGCGGGCTGCCCGTCGCCGTACGCGACGAGGTCACCGGATTCCTCGTCCCCGGCCACGAACCGGCCCTCTACGCGCGCGTGCTCCGCGATTTCGCCGATCATCCCGAGCTCGTGGACCGCATGGGCGCGGCCGCCACCGCGCACGCGCAGTCCTTCGGCTGGGACACGGCGGCGTCCGCGACGGCGGACGTCTACACCGCGGCGATGCACGACTTCCGCAGCTCGCGCCGTCACGTACGCTCGCACCATGGTTGAGCGGGCTGAGCAGACGGAGCGGGCGGAACCGGCAGACACCGCGTCGGTCATCGAGGGAACGCTGAACGACGCCGAGCTCGAATGGGAGTCCCCCGAGCCCGGTTCGTACGTCGTGAAGCTCCCCGGCACCCGGAAGCTCTCCACGACCCTGTCGCTGCGCGTCGGCAACCACTCCCTCTCCTTGAACGCCTTCGTGATCCGCCACCCCGACGAGAACCACGAGGCGGTGCACCGCTGGCTGTTGGAGCGGAACCTCCGCCTCTACGGCGTCGGTTACGCGATCGACTCGCTCGGCGACATCTACCTCGCGGGCAAGCTGCCGCTCTCCGCGGTCACTTCCGCCGAACTGGACCGCCTCCTCGGCGCGGTCCTCTCCGCCTCGGACGACTCCTTCAACACGCTCCTGGAGCTGGGCTTCGCGTCGGCGATCCGCAAGGAGTACGAGTGGCGGGTCTCGCGCGGCGAGTCCACACGCAACCTCGATGCGTTCAGGCATCTGACTCATCCGAGCTGACGCAGCTCCACGTCCGTGGGCCCACGATCCCGCCGAGCGCGCGCAGGCCGGTGACGAC
This sequence comes from Streptomyces venezuelae, assembly GCF_008642315.1. Taxonomy (NCBI): domain Bacteria; kingdom Bacillati; phylum Actinomycetota; class Actinomycetes; order Kitasatosporales; family Streptomycetaceae; genus Streptomyces; species Streptomyces venezuelae. Next base: position 4,876,934 of record NZ_CP029192.1, read on the forward strand.
TTCCGGCGCGCGCGGAGCCTGGTCCGGGTCGGTGAGCCACTGGGTCATCAGGCCGGTGAACAGCGCCAGTTGAGTCGCGCCCAGCGTACGGGCGGTGGCGTCGTCGACCTCGTCCTCGGGCGTTCCGCGCAACAGTGCGGCGAGGTCCGTGCGGCCCTCGACCTGGCCGCCCGACAGATAGCGGCGCAGGTCGTCCGAGTGCTCCGCCTGGACGAGGGCCTCCAGGGTGGCGAGCCACAGGGAGCGGTCGTCGGTGAACGACTGGATGACCGCGGCCCACAGCGCTTCGTAGCGCTCTGCCTCGTACTGGCCAGCGCCGGACGACGACTCGACCCCGGACGACAGCACGCCCCCGTACGGCGCTGGCCCGCTCCTGCGACATCCTGATCCACCTGCACCGGGTGCGGCCGGGACGCCTTCGCTGAGGGCCCGTCACCTCTCCGTTCTCCGCACCACCCGCTCCACCCCTTCCGCCCGGCGCAGCACCATGGCATGCTCCCGCCTACCGCAGACATGAACAAGGTTCACATATGTGCTCACTGTTGGTTGATGGAAGGCGGCACCACCCCATGGAGCAAGAACGAACCCCCACGGATCCGCACCCGCACCCCCACCCCCGCCCCAGCAGACGAGGCCTGCTCGGCGCTGCCGTAGCCGTCGCCGCCGCCACCGCGACCGGCGCCGCCACCCCGACCCCGGCCCACGCCGCCCCCCGCTCCCGAACCCCCACCCTCTGGCGAGAGTTCACCGCGACCCCCTACACCCACCCCCAGATCCCCTACATAGGCCGAGCCGGTTTCCGCACAGGCCGCCGCCCCTTCCCCCGACTCCACCCTGACCGTGTCCACCACATGGACATCGCCCCGGACGGAAAGATGGACGCCGCCCCCGCGATCAACCGCGCCCTGGCCGAAGCGGGCCGGGAGGGCGGCGGCACCGTAGTGCTGCGCCCCGGTACGTACCGCATCGACAGCCTCATCCACATAGCCCACGACAACGTCACCCTCCGTGGCGCGGGCAGCACCCGCACCACCCTCCTCGCCACTAGAAGCCTCACCGAACTGATCGGCCCCTACGGCTCCCGCTACGGCGGCGACAAGTCCAGCTGGTCCTGGGCGGGCGGCCTCATCTGGCTCTGCCCGCAGGACCGTTGGGCCTCGCTCACCGCGGCCATCAGGGCGAAGGACTGGCCCTTCGAAGGCTGGACCGGCAACAAGCGCGACGAGTGGGAAACCCTCACCACCGTCCGCCCCGCCCACCGCGGCTCCTGGTCCGTGACCGTCGCCGAAGCCTCCCGCCTCCGCAAGGGCGACCTGGTGCTCCTCCGCCTCTCCGACGACCCCGACCACACCCTCCTGGAGCACATGGCGGGCGACGGCGCGGGCGCGAAGGCGTACACCTGGGACGACAAGACGAAGCTCACCTCGTACGTCCCCTACGAGTGGCCCGTACGGATCGCCGCCGTCGACCCCGGAAAGCGCCGGGTCACGTTCGAGCGGCCGCTCCCCCTGGACGTACGCCCGGAGTGGGACCCACGGCTGACCACCCACGTCACCGCCCTCACCGGCTCCGGCGTCGAGGGCCTCACCCTGGAGGCCGTCGAGACCCCGCAGTCCCCGCACCTCCTCGACCAGGGCTTCAACGGCGTCACGTTCCAGTGCGCGTACGACTGCTGGGCCGACGACATCGTCGTACGCCACGTGGACAACGGCTTCGGTCTGGTCGCCGCGTCCGCCTGCACCCTGCGCCGCACGCGCGTGACCGGTCGCGGCTCCCACCACCCGTACTTCTGCCGGGAGGGCGCGCACGACAACCTCGTCGAGGACTTCCGCATCGACGCCCGCACCACTCCCGCGCCGCCCGGCACCCAACTGCACGGCATCAACGTGGAGGGCCTGTCCTCCCACAACGTCTGGTCGCGCGGCCACATGGAGATGGGCACGTTCGACAGCCACCGCGGGATGCCCTTCGCGAACGTACGCACGGACATCACGGTCGAGAACAACGGCCGGCACGGCGGCGACGCGAGCGCGGGCCCCCTCTTCGGAGCCCGCTTCACGCACTGGAACATCCGCGTCACCAACGAACGCGCGGGCCTGACGAAGATCGACGGACTCGCGCCCCGCAGTGCGACGGTCGGCCTCAACGCGGTACGCGAGTTCGATCAGATCGACGTCCCCGACTTCACCGGCGACCTCGACGCCCGGCTGGAGCTGTACGGCACTACGGACGCGGTGCGGCCACGGAATCTGCACGAGGCGCAACGGCTTCTGCCGCGGCGGTGACCTCGACGGCACCGGGCGCGTCGGCGACCCCCGGGACCACCCCGCCCGGAGCGGCCTCCCCCGATTCGGCCCCCTCCGCGGGAAGCCCGCGCATCAGCCCCCAGTAGCCCAGCGCCGCCCCCGTCCCGAGCACCGCGCACGTGCCCCACAACCACTCCGCGCCGAACCGGTCGAGCATGAAGCCGGACATCAGCGGGGCGACCAGCGCGGCCACGGACCAGGACATCGTGTACATGCCCTGGTACCGCCCGCGTCCATGAACGGGAGACAGGCGCACGACGAGACCCGTCTGGGTCGGCGCGTTGACGATCTCGGCCAGCGTCCACACGCACACCGTCAGCGCGAAGACGCCGAGCGACCCGGCGAACGCGGTGAGCCCGAAGCCGTATCCGGCGACGACCGAGGAGATCACCAGCAGCCGGCGCGGGTCGCGGTGCTCGATGAAGCGGGTCACGGGGATCTGCATGACGACGATGAGCACGCCGTTCACGGCGATCGCGAGCCCGTAGTCGGCGGGCGTGAACCCCGCCTCGCCCATCGCGACGGGCAGTCCCACGGACCCCTGTTGGAAGATCAGCGCGACCAGGAAGCTCAGCCCGACCACACCCATGAAGCGCCCGTCCCGCAGCACGGTCCCGAGCCCCACCACCGGCTCGGCGGCCTTCTCCACCGCCGTCCGCACGGGCCGCGACTCCGGCAGCTTCGCGAAGACGACGATCGCGCAGACCATGGTCATGGCGGCCTCGATCAGGAACCCGGCCCGGTAGCTGTAGGAGGCGATGAACCCGGCCCCCGCGGACGAGACCGCGAACCCGAGATTGATGGCCCAGTAATTTAGCGAGAAGGCCCGCACCCGATCCTCGGGCCGCACGATGTCCGCCATCATCGCCTGCACGGCGGGCCGGGAGGCGTTGCTCGCCATGCCGACGAGGAAGGCGACCCCCGCGATCGCGACGGGGTGCTCCATGAATCCGAGGACCGCGACCGACACGGCAGTGGAGGCCTGCGCGATGAGCAGCGTGGGCCGCCGCCCCAGCCGGTCGGTCATCACCCCCGCACCGAGTGACGACACGACCCCGCCGAGCCCGTGCAGCGCGGCGACGAGCCCGGCGTACGAGGCCGAGTAACCCCGCTCAAGGGTCAGATACAGCGCCATGAAGGTGGCGACGAAGGCGCCGAGCCGATTGACCAGGGTGCTGATCCACAGCCACCAGAAGGCACGGGGCAGCCCGGAGACGCTCTCGCTGACGGCGCGTCTCATTCGTCCTGTGGCGGCGTACGGCATGGAGGTCCCCCGGAAGTGCAAGCGGCTGAGCTGTAAGAGGCGGTTTAGGCCAGCACAAATTACGAGCCCCGCGCCCGGAACCGCCAGTCAATTGACGACGACCGTCAACTGTCCGCCCCTTGTCCGCGCGCGCGGGGCGCCCTGAGGTTCGATTACGCTCAGAGGCATGGCCGACGCACCGTACAAGCTGATCCTCCTCCGCCACGGCGAGAGCGAATGGAACGCGAAGAACCTGTTCACCGGCTGGGTGGACGTCAACCTCAACGAGAAGGGCGAGAAGGAGGCGGTCCGCGGCGGTGAGCTGCTCAAGGACGCCGGCCTGCTCCCCGACGTGGTCCACACGTCGCTCCAGAAGCGCGCGATCCGCACCGCGCAGCTGGCCCTCGAATCGGCTGACCGCCACTGGATCCCGGTCCACCGCTCCTGGCGCCTGAACGAGCGCCACTACGGCGCCCTCCAGGGCAAGGACAAGGCCCAGACGCTCGCCGAGTTCGGCGAGGAGCAGTTCATGCTGTGGCGCCGCTCGTACGACACCCCGCCGCCGGCGCTCGACCGTGACGCCGAGTACTCCCAGTTCTCGGACCCGCGCTACGCCACGCTCCCCCCGGAGCTGCGCCCCCAGACGGAGTGCCTGAAGGACGTCGTCGTCCGCATGCTCCCGTACTGGTTCGACGGCATCGTCCCCGACCTCCTCACCGGCAAGACGGTCCTGGTCGCAGCCCACGGCAACAGCCTCCGCGCCCTGGTCAAGCACCTGGACGGCATCTCCGACGCCGACATCGCGGGCCTGAACATCCCCACGGGCATCCCGCTCTCCTACGAGCTGGACGCCGACTTCAAGCCCCTGAACCCGGGCGGCACCTACCTCGACCCGGAGGCCGCAAAGGCGGCAATCGAGGCGGTCAAGAACCAGGGCAAGAAGAAGAAGTAGCCCCGAACGGAGAAGCCCCCTACCAGCGGGTTTTCTGCTGGCAGGGGGCTTTCAGTCTTGTGTGGGCCGTCTAGGGGCCGTCAGTCGATCTGGCTTGGTAGTTGATAGGTGCTTGAGGCGGTGTCCATGGCGGGCGCTTCCCTCGAACGTGCCGTAGGTAGGCCGCGCACCGTCGTATGTGACTGGCGCCTTGCGCAACCGTTGCCGCATCAGGGTGCGTGCGGCAGTCCTCCCAAGGGCCAACGCGGCATGCAGGGCAGGGCGCTCTGCGCACTATCCCATTTTCGTGCCAATCCAAAAAGTCGGGAACGTCCCCGTCCCAGGGGTGTTTCGTGGCAGCCCAATGCCACAGAGCGTGGTCCTCATCATGATCAACGTTGAGCAGGTCATGTCCTGCCCACGTCTGTTTGAAGATCTCGTCCCTCTCGGCTATGAAGAGTTTTGCTCCGAAGCCGTAGGTCAGGGCACCCATGAGCGGATCTTGCCTTAGATCTGCTATCCAGCGTCCCACCGGCGAATGGAGGGCTCTACGGTGCTCTGCCAACCGAGACATCGGGTTTCGTGTCGTCACGCCTACGTACCTAAGTTCGTAGCTATGCGGGTCCCAAAGTCCGTACACGACGCCACTGCGCGTTTCGACACTGAACCGGCGCATAGCTTGCCGCAGGCGTTCGTCAGGATTTCCACCGTCATCCGTCTCGTCGCGTGGGTAGCCACTTCGTACCCAAGCGGAGTAGACCGAAGCGGCATCAGCGAGGTCATCCGCGAGCTCAGCAGGGTCCGCCGCTCTCTTCCTAGTCACGCTTGGAAGCTATCGCCCGCCTCTGACAGAGATCACTCACGAGTCCGTTGGTGCCAAGGCTGATAGAGCGTTGTAAACGCTGGCGACAGCCTTCCTGGTTCGCTCGCGGCTGGAGGGCATCAGGTGCGCGTACACGCGGAGTGTCAGGCCAGGGTCCGAGTGGCCCAGGTACTCGGCAACGGCCTTGATGCTCTCCCCGGCGTCCAGGAGCACCGAGGCGTAGAAGTGCCTCAGGGCGTGCATGCCGTTCTCGCGTGAATCCGCGTAGGACTCACCTCGCTTGGGCGTCGGGATCACATCGGCAGCGGCCAGCGCGCGTTTCCACGCCTCCTCGTTGAGCGAGGTACGCCAGACATGCCCGCCGCGAGGCCCGGTGAAGATGAGTCGCTTGGTCACGGGAGACCCGTCGACGACCTTCCAGGGCAAGGTGACCTCGACCGGTGGAAACTCCTTCATGTGGGCGCGCAGAGCATCGGCGACCGGGCCAGGGAGCGGGACGTCCCGGAGCTTGCCGCCCTTGGGCGGAGCGAACACGGGCTTGCTCCGACTCAGCTTGAGCTGCTGGACCACATGGAGCGTCTCCGACTCGAAGTCGATCGCGTCGACGGCAACGCCGAGGATCTCGCCCTGTCGAAGTCCGCAACCGCCGCCCAGATCGACCATGGCCCTGAACCGCTCGGGCATGCCGGCCTGGACGGCGAAGACCCGTTCCGGCGTCCAAGGGGCGATGCGCTTGTCATCCACGGTCGGCGGCCGGACGGAGCGAGCAGCGCACGGGTTCCGGGGAAGGTGACCGTCGTCCACGGCCGCACTCAGAGCGGCGCGAACGTTGGAGTAGATCGTCCGGGCATACGAGCCACGGACACCGTTCTCCTGAAGCTGGCCCACCCAGGTGCGAATGTGCGCAGGCTGGAAGGAGCCAAGAGGACGTGAGCCCAGGTACGGGAAGGCGTGCAACCGAAGCTGCGACTCTATCGACGCCTGTGTGTTCGGATCCGGTGCGTGAGTCGCCCACTCCTCCGCGTACTGCTGGAACGTGACCCGGGCCGCGCGCGGGTCGATGTACTGCCCTCGCGCCATGTCCGCCTCGGTCTGCGCCAGCCACTGATCAGCGAGGCGCTTCTGCCGATCGGGGAAACTCTTGGACTTCTCCGTACCATCCGGTCCGACATAGCGCGCGCGGTAGCGCATGCCCGAGCCATACCGCTCGCTCTTCACCTTCTGGATCTTGCCGTCGGGGGCTACCTCGGTCTTGTACCAGCGGTCTTGGATGTGTCCGGCCATCAGGCAGCCACCCCCTGGCGCTGGGAGTCCACCCAGGCACGCACGTCGGCCGGGTCGAAGCGCAGGTGCCGACCGACACGGAACCCAGGGGGCCCGGTGCGCTTGCGGCGCCACTGGTAGACCGTCTCGACACTGGGCAAGTCGAAGATCTCCACCAGGTCGTCAGGAGTCAGGTACCGCGGAGGCAGGGCACGCGGCGCGTCGGACCGTTCGGCGACAGCGAGGCGTCGGTTACCCACGGGTGGGTTCTCCTTCTGTTCCGGGGGCGGGTTCGAGGGTTTCGGTGAGCCAGGCTTCGGCGTCGGTGAGGCCCGTTCCGGCGTAGACCCAGTGGGCTAGGACGAGAGTCGTGCCGGGCCCGGTCTGGGTGTCGGCGGTAGCTTGGGCGCGGCGCCATTCGGCACGGGCGTCGCGGAGGGCGCCGAGGGTGGTCGAGTAGCGGCGGGACTTCGTGGAGAAGTGGCCGCGGAAGCCGAGCATGTGGGCCCAGGCTCGGAGCCGGAGTTCTTCCAGTTCCTTGCGGGCGCCGAGGGTCCAGGCGGTGCGGATCATGCGGCGGGCGTGGTCGCTGATGTCGAGCTGGGCGAGTTCGGCGAGGAACTTGAGTGGGCGGTCCAGAGCTCCGGTGGCCGTCTCCGCGCCCTTGGTCGCGTACTTGGCGATGTAGGCGGCGACAGCCCGTTCGGTCAGCTCCTGGCCGCCGTCGAAGTCGGCCGATCGGATCGTGCGTACGCCGAGTTGGCGGCCGAAGGCGCCAGGAGTCGGCGACCGAGTCGACGAGGAGCAGTCCGCGGCCGTGCGCGTCGTCGGCGTCGGGGTGCCTGAGTCGTACGTTCTCCGGGAGTCCCGGGTTGTGCACCTCGACCCGGAGGGAGCCACCCTCGCGGAACCACTCCACCCGGACGACCCATGGTTCGTCCGACCTGCCGTGGACGACGGCGTTGGTCACGAGCTCCGAGATCATCAGGACGCAGTCGTCGACGGAGCAGGCGGGGTCGTAGGGAGCGATGAACTTCCGGAACCAGCGCCGCGCCCGAGGAACGGACTCCGCGACGGGGTGCAAGGTCATCGCGCCGAGACGTGGCGACTCCTCGCAGGGATTGCGGTCGATTGTGTAGGCCATCAGCGTCCCGCACCTCTCGCTCCCGAGGCCTGGCAGCTCGACCTCTCTATACATCTCACTCTGGCTGACATCTCTAGAGACGTCAATCGAAAACGCGGGAACATTAGACGACTGAGCCGGTGACTACTCGCAGCGAACGAACCCCCAACCTGTGGCCTAAGGTGTCTAGAGATGAGCGGGAGGAGACCTGCGGGATGGCTCGTACCGAAGACGGACCTCGGCCCAAGTACCAGCGGATCGCCGACACTTTGCGCGAGGCGATCCAGGCCGGCCAGTACGGTCCCGGTGACCGGCTGCCTGGTGAGAACGACCTCATGGCCACGCACGGCGTCGCACGCATGACGGCACGCCAGGCCCTGGGCGTCCTTCGGGATGAGGGCCTCGCCGAAGCCCGGAAGGGCGCCGGTGTGTTCGTCCGCACCTTTCGCCCGCTGCGGCGCCGAGGCATCCAGCGGCTGGCCGAGCAGCAGTGGGGCAACGGCCGCTCCATCTGGGCGGCGGACATCGAGGACCGCTCCCTCGAGGTGGACCAGCTCACCGTGTCCGAAGAGGCCGCGCCTGAACGCGTCGGTGCCGTTTTGGAGTTGGGACCTGAAGAACCGGCGTGTGTGAGGCGCCGGCGTTTCGTCCTGGACGGCAAGCCCGTCCTGCTCGCGACGAGCTATCTGCCCATGCCTCTGGTCGCCGGATCCGCGATCACCCGCGAGGACACCGGGGAGGGCGGAACGTACGCCAGGCTCGCCGACCTCGGCCACAAGCCGGTGCACTTCCGCGAAGAGGTTCGTTCACGCATGCCGTCGAAGGATGAGGTGACACGCCTGAGCATGTCGGAGGGCACCCCTGTCATGCTCATCTGCCGCACGGCCTTCACGGCCGAGGGCCGCCCCGTCGAGGTCAACGAAATGACGTTGGACGCCGCCTCGTACGTCTTGGAGTACGACTTCGACGCCTGACCAACCCCCTCGGGGAGGGCATCACGGCGACCCCGAATCCGTGATGCCCTCCGCGAGTTGGCCCACCGCGTTGAGGATGCTCTGGCCGAAGTCCGTCGGGGCCACCACCACTCCGAACGCCACCGCGAGCGCCACCGTCACCATCTGGTCACCCCGGCTTCTGGCCTGCACCTTGCGGCGCAGCAGGAAGAAGAGGATGACGGCCAGGAGCACCGCAACGTTGATCGTCAGCACCATCGGCCAGGCCCCCTGCACGTGTGACGTCCCGGCCTTCCTGTGTAACCCAGAACTCCGGCCCGTGGCCGCCCGATTACCTGTAGTTGGCAGCAATGTGCTCTCTCGGGGCCGAATCGATGCGCGGCTCAAGCGATTCGCAGGTGGGGCTGGGCTGGTCCTCGACCGGTCCATAAGGCGGGCGTCACGGCACCGGCCAGATTCCCGTCCACGGGTGGTCGGACGGCATCGGGCCGGTCTCGCCCTTGCGCTTCGCCAGGCGGCGCCTCGCGATGTGGTACGCCCACGCGTGCGTGGCGACCTTCTTCTCCACCCCGAAGTGCCTGCCCGTCGCCGCCTCCAGAACCTGGTGGTACTCCTGGAGGAGGTCCCAGGACATGTTCTCGAAGTCGGCGTCGGCCCAGCCGTACAGGTGCTGGAGCTCGAACCGTACGGCGGCCAGGAACTCCATGTCGCCGCGGTCCTTCGGCTCCGTCCTGCCGCCGTGCGCGCGCACCCACTCCTGGACCTCCGGCGCCGCCCCGTTCCACTTGCTGCCCGAGTCCCTGATCTCCGCGTAGTCCACCCAGGCCCAGAACGCCTCCGCGTCGGCTATGTCGGGTGCCTGCCGGTGGTGGTCCGGGCAGAGCAGGGCGAAGTTGCGGACGTCCATCGAGCCGCCCAGCGAAGTGGGGACCGCGTGTGCGCGGTCCACCGGGGTGCCCCAGCAGATCAGGCACGCGGGGTCCATCCCCAGATAGTCGGCTATCGCCGTGAGCTTCGGTGGGGTCTTCCTCGCGTTCTCCGTCGTCCCGCGCGGGCGCAGGGGCAGGAGGGTCACGTCGTACCAGAAGCCCGAGTCGGCGGTTCCGGGCTCCTCGGGGTAGGTGATGTGGAGCTCGTCCGGAACGTCGTTCCGCTGCCCGGCGGGGTTCTCCAGTCTGTGGAACGGCGTCGTCAGCTCGGTCAGGTACGGGAGCAGGTACCCCATGGCGAATTCGCGGATGATCTCGATGGCATCGCGGTCGTAGCCCCCGGCGTCGTTGCGGTGGCCCTGCACTCTCAGGAAGAGGTGCCGGGGCTTGCCGGGCATCCCGCGTTCCGCGTTCCGCAGGACCTCGAAGACGCGTCGGGCGCAGCGCTCGAAGTTCTCGTACACCGCCATGTCGTGGTACAGCAGGATCGCCTTCTCGACAGGCGCGGCTGCCGGACGTCTGCCGCGGCTGCCACCGCCGCTCGCCTTCTGGCTCTTCCTGCTTCGCTGCTTCTTCTTGGGCATGGAGGGATGTTCGCGCGGGACGGCCGTGTCGCACACGGGTTCCCGCAAAGATCCCGACGTCCCCGCGCGCGTGTGCGCCGTTGATGCGCCCCGCCCCCGTGGGCATGGAATGGGCAACAGGCAGTACGTCGTACGCCTACGAGGTCGTACGCCCACGAGGAGGAGACCATGGCCGAGTCCCCCACGCGCGAATACGTTCCCGAAGTCCCGCTGAGCGCCTGCGGATGCGGCCCGGGCTGCAGCTGCGGCTGCCAGTCGGGCGGTTCCTGCCAGTGCGGCGGCGGTTGCGGCTGACCCGCCGGAACGGGAAGAACTGAGCGTGCCCCGCGCGACAACCTGACGTCACGCGGGGCACATACGGCAAACAAAGGGCCTACGCCCCTTCCACCGGCGCCTGCCCCGCGGGCTGTATCTCGTCCGCGTGCTCACCCGTCACCAGGTACACGACCCGCTTGGCCACCGACACCGCGTGGTCCGCGAAGCGCTCGTAGTAGCGGCCGAGGAGCGTCACGTCGACGGCCGTCTCGATGCCGTGCTTCCAGCGGTCATCCATCAGGTGCTGGAACAGCGTGCGGTGCAGCTGGTCCATCTCGTCGTCGTCCTGCTCCAGCTGGAGCGCCAGGTCGACGTCCTTGGTGATGATGACCTCCGCCGCCTTCGCCATCAGGCGCTGCGCGAGCTGGCCCATCTCCAGGATCGTGGCGTGCAGGTCCCGCGGCACCGCCGAGTCGGGGAAGCGGAGCCTCGCCAGCTTCGCGACGTGCTGGGCGAGGTCGCCCGAGCGCTCCAGATCGGCGCTCATGCGCAGCGAGGTGACCACGATGCGCAGATCGGTGGCGACCGGCTGCTGGCGCGCCAGCAGGGCTATCGCACGCGCCTCCAGGTCGTGCTGCAGATCGTCGACCTTCTGGTCGGCGGCGATCACGCTCTCCGCCATCTTCAGGTCGGCGTCGAGCATGGCCGTCGTGGCGCGCCCGATCGCGGACCCGACGAGGCGGGCCATCTCGACCAGGCTGTCGCCGATCGAGTCAAGTTCCTCGTGGTACGCGTCCCGCATGTGGCTGTCCCTCTCTCGGTACGTCTCAGGGGGCTGGCCCCTACACCTCTCGGTACGTCTCATGGGGGCTGGCCCCTACGCTCCCACGGTGCGGCCCGGACGCGTCCGTTTCCGGCACCCCACATGAATCACCACCGTCATCAAGGTGAACTGTGGGCGACGCGTGACCGCCTCCTTGATCAACCGCGCCCCGGACCGCCGGTAGGAAGTGAACCGGCACCGTCCCCACGGTGAACTCTGGGCGACGAGTGTTCGAGCGGGTACCCGTACGGCTGTGACCGGCTCTTACTCGGCGCATAACCTTGAGGCATGGACGTGAACGCGGCGGTCGCCGCAGCGGCAGCGATCGCCGGGGTGTGCACCGGTGTCATCGCCATGCTGGCGTTCCGATGGAGCGAGCGCGACCAGAAACGCCCCACCCGGACCTCCCTGCACACCGATCCCGTACTGCCACCCGGCGTGGACACGGTGCTCTCCGTGCTCCGCTCCTCCGCCGTCGTCCTCGACGAGGCCGACAGCGTGGTCAAGGCGAGCTCGGCGGCGTACGCACTCGGACTCGTACGCGGCGGGAAGCTCGCCGTCGAGCCGATGCTGCAGATGGCCCGCGACACCCGCCGCGACGGCGAGATACGCCAGGTCGAGCTGGACCTGCCACGGCGCGGCACCGGCCGCGGAGAGGCCCTCGCGGTCTCCGCGCGCGTCGCCCCGCTCGGCTCCCGGCTCGTCCTCCTCCTCGTGGAGGACCTCACCGAGGCCCGCCGCATCGAGGCCGTACGGCGCGACTTCGTCGCCAACGTGAGCCACGAGCTGAAGACGCCGGTGGGGGCGCTCTCCCTGCTCTCCGAAGCCGTCATGGACGCCTCGGACGACCCGGAGGCCGTCGAGCGCTTCGCGGGCCGCATGCAGATCGAGGCGACCCGCCTGACCAGCCTCGTACAGGAACTCATCGACCTCTCCCGGGTGCAGAACGACGACCCCCTGGAGGACGCCGAACCCGTCCGTGTCGATGAACTGGTGGCGGAGGCCATCGACCGCAGCCGCCACCAGGCCTCCCACAAGCAGATCACCATGGCCTCCGGCGGCACCGCCGACCTCCAGATATGGGGCAACCGCGGCCAGCTCGCGGCGGCGCTCGGCAACCTCGTCGAGAACGCCGTCAACTACTCGCCCGCCCGCACCCGCGTGGGCATCGCCGCCCGCAGGGTCTCCGTCCCCGGCGGGGACCTCATCGAGGTCGCGGTCACCGACCAGGGCATCGGCATCTCCGACAAGGACAAGGAGCGCATCTTCGAGCGCTTCTACCGCGTCGACCCGGCCCGCTCCCGGGCCACCGGCGGCACCGGCCTCGGTCTCGCCATCGTCAAGCACGTGGCCGCCTCGCACGGCGGGGAGGTCACCGTGTGGAGCTCCGAGGGTCAGGGCTCCACGTTCACCCTGCGGCTGCCCGAGGCGGCCGCGCACCGCGACCGCGGATCAGGGCGCGGCGGCGGACTCGACGACGAGACCACCACGCCCGGCGACAGCGCCGAAACCGCCGCGACCACCACGTACGAACCCATTCCTGCCCCGGAGGTCCTTCCGTGACCCGAGTGCTCGTCGTCGAGGACGAGGAATCCTTCAGCGACGCTCTGTCCTACATGCTCCGCAAGGAGGGCTTCGAAGTCGCCATCGCGGCGACGGGCCCGGACGGACTCGACGAATTCGAGCGCAACGGCGCCGACCTCGTCCTGCTCGACCTGATGCTGCCCGGCCTGCCCGGCACCGAGGTCTGCCGCCAGCTGCGCAGCCGCTCCAACGTCCCGGTGATCATGGTGACCGCCAAGGACAGCGAGATCGACAAGGTCGTCGGTCTGGAGATAGGAGCCGATGACTACGTCACCAAGCCCTTCTCCTCCCGCGAGCTGGTCGCCCGCATCCGCGCGGTGCTGCGCCGCCGCGGCGAGCCGGAGGAGGTCACCCCGCAGGCGCTGGAGGCGGGCCCGGTCCGGATGGACGTCGACCGCCACGTGGTCACGGTCTCCGGCTCCAAGGTCGACCTGCCCCTGAAGGAGTTCGACCTCCTGGAGATGCTGCTGCGCAACGCGGGCCGCGTGCTGACCCGCATGCAGCTCATCGACCGCGTCTGGGGCGCGGACTACGTGGGGGACACCAAGACCCTCGACGTCCACGTGAAGCGCCTGCGCGCCAAGATCGAGCCGGACCCGGGGGCGCCGCGCTACCTGGTGACGGTCCGCGGCCTCGGCTACAAGTTCGAGCCGTAAAGAGCACCCTGAACGCATGAAGAAGGGCGGGACCCCACCGGGGTCCCGCCCTTCCTGCTGCTGTACGCCGATCAGCTGTACGTCGATCAGTGCTGCGTGCCCGTGCCGGCCTCGGCGCCCTGCTCACCGGCGTTCGCCGGGTCGGAGGCGTTGCCCGACGGGTCCGTGCCGGCGCTGCCGGACGGCTTGCCGGAGGGGTCGGCCGACGAGCCCGTGGACGGCTCCTGCGGCTTGCCCGACTTCGCGGGCTTCGAGGGCTTGCCGTCCGGGGACTGCGGGAGCGCGCTCGGGCCCCACTTGGAGAAGTAGCTGTCCGCCGGCACGACGAACGCCTGCATCTTCACGTCGCCGGTGCTGCTGAAGGAGAACGTGACGCGCTGCGCGTTGCCGTCCTTGACCGCCTCGCGGCTGTTGGACAGGACCGCCGAGGCGTTGTCCTTGCCACCGATGACGATGGAGCCGCCGGCCGGAACGGTCAGCGGACCGTTCGGCTTGGAGTCCTTGTCGTCCTTGCCGCGCGTGAGCTTGGCCTTCTTGTCGGTGCCGTCGACCGAGATGGACTCCAGGGTCTGGGCCTTGTCACCGGAGTTGAAGATCGTCGCGGCGACCACCGCGGGGCCCTTCGACTCCAGGTCCGGCTGCGTGATGACCATGGCGTTCTGGATCTTGATGTCGCCGACGGAGGTCGCGGCGTTGTCCGGCTTGACCTCCATCGTCTGTGCGTTGTTGCCCGCGGCGCACGCGGTGAGCGAGGCGAGCGAGAACGCGAGGGCGGTGGCGGCGAGGGCGCCGCGTCGAAGGCTGCGGCTCACGGCGGCGGCAACTCCTTGAACGTGGGCGGTACAGGACGGGGCGGGCGGCCGTAAAGCCGTCCTAAGGGTGTGTCAGCGCGCTTAGATTACCGAGCCGTTCCCGCACCGCCGCACCCGACCCGCCCCTTAGGGCACGGGACCACGTACGAGCGCGCCCCGGCCGCCCGGCGGCGGGTCCACGCCCCCGGCGCTTCAATGCGCGCCCGGCCCCTTTCGCAAAAGCGCGGTCAAGGGCGCGACCAAGAGCGAGGCCGAGAGCGCAGGTGTCACGCCCCGCGGATTTCCCGTAAGGAATGCATGGGGGTACGGAGGGGGCCCCGGAGAATTGATCATCGGGCCGCTTGATCAATTCAGGAATCGCGCCGGACGTCACTCGGCACATCTCTCCGGCCACCGAACGGAGTATCGAAAGTTCACCGCTTGGAACCTCGCAAACCGGGACGTTCAGCCTCTTCGAGCGCCCTCGGGGGGCGTGCGGCGGGGGCGTTTCCGGCTCCCCGAAGAGCCGCTCCGACCTGCGAATACCCCGTTCCGCAGGCCCTCCGCAGCACGTTCCTGTTGCTGTTGTCAAGCCCCGAGATATGCCCTGACCTGCGAAAACGCCATTCAGAAGAGGCGGTTCTCGTGTTAGGATGGATAGCCACGGAAGGGGTACCTGTCACATGACGTTCAAGGTTGGCGACACCGTGGTCTATCCCCATCACGGGGCCGCGCTGATCGAGGCCATCGAAACTCGCCAGATCAAAGGCGTGGACAAGACCTACTTGGTGCTGAAGGTCGCCCAGGGCGACCTGACGGTGCGTGTGCCAGCGGACAATGCGGAGTTCGTCGGTGTGCGTGATGTGGTCGGGCAGGACGGCCTCGACCGGGTCTTCGAAGTACTGCGCGCGCCGTACGCGGAAGAGCCCACGAACTGGTCGCGCCGCTACAAGGCAAATCTCGAGAAGCTCGCCTCCGGCGATGTCATCAAGGTCGCGGAAGTCGTCCGTGACCTGTGGCGTCGGGAGCGCGAGCGTGGACTGTCGGCCGGTGAGAAGCGCATGCTCGCCAAGGCCCGCCAGATCCTGGTGAGCGAACTCGCCCTCGCGGAGAACACGAACGAGGACAAGGCCGAGGCCCTGCTGGACGAGGTCCTCGCGTCCTGACGCGGACGTCCCGAGGTGCGACATGCCTCGGAGCTCCCGCGTCGACCAGGCGCAGCAATGCCGCGGTGCCCGCTGACCCTTCATGGAGTCGCCGGGCGCTGCGGCATGTTCGTACCCGGTCTTCGTCACCGGGATATTCGTACCCAGGCTGATTCGTACCCGGGCCGATGTGGTGGGGCGACCCCGAAGGGCCGTTACTGGCGTGCCGGGCTCTTGCGGCTGACTCGACCGAATGTCACGGAAGGGTCCGGTCAAGGCGTCCGTCCCGCCCGGCACGGTGTGGCCATACCCACGTCGGCCGAGCACACAAACCTGAACGGAACCGATGTCTAGCGAATCCCGTACCGCGGTGGTCATTCCCGCGGCTGGGCGGGGCGTGCGCCTCGGCCCGGGCGCCCCCAAAGCGCTTCGTGCGCTGAACGGCACCCCGATGCTGATCCATGCCGTGCGTGCCATGGCGGAGTCCCGCGCGGTCTCCCTCGTCGTCGTGGTGGCGCCCCCGGACGGCGCGGCCGGGGTCAAGACACTCCTCGACGACCACGCGCTGCCCGAGCGCACCGACTTCCTCGTCGTGCCCGGCGGGGAGAGCCGCCAGGAGTCCGTGCGGGCCGGCCTGGACGCGCTGCCGCCCGGCTTCGACATCGTGCTCGTGCACGACGCGGCCCGCCCGCTGGTGCCGGTCGACACGGTCGACGGCGTCATCGAGGCCGTACGCGACGGGGCGCCCGCCGTGGTCCCCGCGCTCCCACTGGCCGACACGGTCAAGCAGGTCGAGCCCGGGGCGGAGCAGGGCGCGCCCGAACCCGTCGTCGCCACCCCCGAGCGTGCCCGGCTGCGCGCCGTGCAGACCCCGCAGGGCTTCGACCGCGCGACGCTCGTACGCGCCCATGAGAGCGCCACCGGACCGGTGACGGACGACGCGGGCATGGTCGAGCAGCTGGGGCTGCCGGTCGTGTGCGTGCCGGGCCACGAGGAGGCGTTCAAGGTGACGCGTCCTCTGGACCTCGTGCTCGCGGAGGCGGTCCTGGCCCGAAGGAGGGCGAACGATGGCTTCTGAGACGTCCGAGGCGCCCCTGCGCGCCCTCCTCCCCCAGGTGGGCATCGGCACCGACATCCACGCCTTCGAAGAGGGCCGCGAGCTGTGGTGCGCGGGCCTGAAGTGGGAGGACCAGGGACCCGGCCTCGCCGGGCACTCCGACGCCGACGTCGTCGCGCACGCCGCGTGCAACGCGCTGTTCTCCGCGGCGGGCCTCGGCGACCTCGGCGCCCACTTCGGCACGGGCCGCCCCGAGTGGTCCGGCGCCTCCGGCCTGACCCTCCTCGCCGAGGCGGCCCGCATCGTCAGGGACGCCGGCTTCACCATCGGCAACGTCGCCGTCCAGGTCGTCGGCGACCGGCCGAAGATCGGCAAGCGCAGGGACGAGGCGCAGAAGGTGCTCTCCGAGGCGGCGGGCGCACCGGTCTCCGTCTCCGGGGCCACCACCGACGGCCTGGGCTTCCCGGGCCGCGGCGACGGCCTGGCGGCGATCGCCACCGCGTTGGTCGTACGTACGTCGTCGTAGAGCGGGCAATGGGGTATTCGTATGCCTCGTACAGGCACAACCCGTACGAACCCCCACTAAGGAGCGAACCATGTCCGCCCAGCTCTCCGACGACCTCAAGGCCCTGCTCGACACCCCGGTCTTCATCAACGTCGCGACGATCCAGCCCGATGGGAGTCCTCAGGTGTCCCCGGTCTGGGTGAAGCGTGACGGGGACGATGTGTTGTTCTCGACGACGGTCGGTCGGCGCAAGGAGAAGAATCTGCGGCGGGATCCGCGGGTGACGGTGCTGGTGCAGCCCTTCGACGCGCCGTACACGTACGCGGAGATCCGTGGGACGGCGCAGATGACGACGGAGGGCGGGCAGGAGCTGATCGACGAGCTGTCGATGAAGTACACGGGCAAGAAGTACGCGGACTTCAACCCGGGCTCGAAGGACGACACGCAGCGGGTCGTGGTGAGGGTGAGCGCGCGGAAGGTCGTCGGCAGCATCTGAGGGCGGGCCTCACGTCACAGTTGCGTGCACGGTGGGGCCGGGGGGCGTGGGGCACTGTCCCGCGCCCACTACCCTGGAGTGGTGACGATTCGCCTGTACGACACCAGCGCCCGGCAGATCCGTGACTTCAGCCCCCTCAACGACGGCTGCGTCTCGATCTACCTCTGTGGTGCCACGGTGCAGGCCGCCCCGCACATCGGGCACATCCGGTCCGGCCTGAACTTCGACATCATGCGCCGCTGGTTCGTCCACCGCGGTTACGACGTGACGTTCATCAGGAACGTGACCGACATCGATGACAAGATCATTCGGAAGTCCGGTGAGCAGGGCCGCCCCTGGTGGTCCATCGGGTACGAGAACGAGCGCGCGTTCAACAGCGGTTACGACGCGCTCGGCTGCCTGCCGCCCACCTATGAGCCGCGTGCCACCGGCCACATCACCGAGATGGTCGAGATGATGCGCGGGCTCATCGAGCGCGGGCACGCCTACGAGGCCGACGGCAACGTCTACTTCGACGTTCGCTCCTTCCCCGGCTACCTGGAGCTCTCCAACCAGGAGCTCGACAACCTGCTCCAGCCCGAGGGCGAGGGCGAGACCGGGAAGCGCGACTCCCGTGACTTCGCCATGTGGAAGGCCGCCAAGGAGGGGGAGCCCAGCTGGGAGACCCCGTGGGGCCGCGGCCGGCCCGGCTGGCACCTGGAGTGCTCGGCGATGGCCCACAAGTACCTGGGTGAAGAGTTCGACATCCACGGGGGCGGGATCGACCTGATCTTCCCGCACCACGAGAACGAGATCGCGCAGGCCAAGGCCTTCGGTGACACCTTCGCGCGCTACTGGGTGCACAACGGCTGGGTCACCATGAGCGGCGAGAAGATGTCGAAGTCCCTCGGGAATTCGGTTCTCGTCAGCGAGATGGTGAAGCAGTGGCGGCCCATCGTCCTGCGCTACTACCTCGGCACCCCGCACTACCGCTCGATGATCGAGTACAGCGAGGAGGCCCTGCGCGAGGCCGAGTCCGCGTTCGCCCGCATCGAAGGCTTCGTGCAGCGCGTCGTGGAGAAGGCCGGCGGCGTCGTCGAGCCCGCCGCCCAGGTCCCGCCCGCGTTCGCCGACGCCATGGACGACGACATGGGCGTCCCGCAGGCGCTCGCCATCGTCCACACCACGGTCCGGCAGGGGAACTCCGCCCTCGCCGCCGACGACAAGGAAGCCGCCGTGGCGCGCCTCGCCGAGGTGCGGGCCATGCTCGGCGTCCTCGGCCTCGACCCGCTCGACCCGCACTGGGCCGGCGGCGAGGCCGACCGCGGCGAGGACCTGCACGGCGTCGTGGACACCCTCGTCCGCCTCGTCCTGGACCAGCGCGAGGCCGCCCGCGGCCGCAAGGACTGGGGCACCGCCGACGCGATCCGCGACCAGCTCAACCAGTCGGGCCTCGTCATCGAGGACAGCCCGTCCGGCCCCCGCTGGACGCTCGGTCCGCGCTGATCGGACACCATTGATGTGCCGCCCGGCCTTCCGGGCGGCACACTTCATAGACGTACACCCGTGCGCGTACGCACGTACGCGCCCACGCATCACGACAGACAGGTAGGTCATGGCCGCTAACAACCGCCGCATGTCCGGCAAGAAGGGCGCGCAGGTCGGCAGCGGCGGCAATCGGCGCCGCGGCCTGGAGGGCAAGGGCCCGACGCCGCCCGCCGAGGCCCGCAAGGGGCACGTGAAGAACCGCATCGCCAACGCCAAGGCCAAGAAGGCCGCGGGCCGCCGCCCCGCCACGCTCAAGGGCCGCGGCGGCAAGGGCACCTCCGAGATGGTCGTCGGCCGCAACCCGGTCTTCGAGGCGCTGCGCGACGGCGTGCCCGCCTCCACGCTCTACGTCCAGCAGTTCATCGACAACGACGAGCGGGTCCGCGAGGCGCTGCAGCTCGCGGCCGAGCGCGGCGGCATCCACCTGATGGAGGCACCCCGCCCCGAGCTGGACCGCATGACGAACGGCCTCAACCACCAGGGCCTCGTGCTCCAGGTCCCGCCGTACGAGTACGCGCACCCCGAGGACCTCGTCGCCAACGCCTTCGACGAGGGCAGCGACCCGCTGATCGTCGCCCTCGACGGCGTGACGGACCCGCGCAACCTCGGCGCCGTCGTCCGCTCCGTCTGCGCGTTCGGCGGCCACGGCGTGCTCGTGCCCGAGCGGCGCGCCGCCGGTATGACGGCCGGCGCGTGGAAGACGTCCGCGGGCACCGCCGCGCGGACGCCGGTCGCCCGCGCGACGAACCTGACGCGCGCCCTGGAGCAGTACAAGAAGGCGGGCGTCGCCGTGGTCGGCCTCGCCGCCGACGGCGAGCACGAGGTCGGTGACCTGGAGGCGCTCGGCGGCCCCGTCGTCATCGTCGTCGGCAGCGAGGGCAAGGGCCTCTCGCGTCTCGTCGGCGAGACCTGCGACTACCGCGTGCGGATTCCGATGCCCGGTGGTGCGGAGTCCCTGAACGCAGGTGTGGCGGCGGGCGTCGTGCTGTACGAGGCGGCGCGGCGTCGCGCCTGATCCTCCGTGATGTCCGGGCCGCGGTGATGGCTGCGTGATGGCTGCGGTGATCTCTTGACGCGGTCCGGACATTTCTCCATGGTCAAGGCAGTGTCCTAAACACACATCACTCGGTTAGATGAGTGTGGACACCAGAACACCCCGCACTCCCACTGGGGGAAGCTCGTCAGGTTTTGACGATGCTCCCGCGCTGAGCATGGTGAAGGTGCCGAGCGACCCGGCGCAGGTCATCGTCAATCACGCGAGTTTCCGCGTGCAGCTTCCCGCCGCTGGGCGCACTCAATCCCCGCGTATCTCACGGCACTTGGGCACGCCCGGCGAGACGGCGCGCATGCCCGCCGCCGGCGCGGCCGCCAAGCGCCGCGCGCCCGTCGTCTGGAGCGGGAAGTCCGCCCCGGACGACACGGGCGCCATCAGACTGCTGCAGGCCGTGCGCGGCGGCGGCGTGCGCCGTTCGGCCGAGGAGGCCGGGCCCTACGGCGGCGCGGAAGACGCGGGCGCCACCCAGGTCATCCCCCGCGTCGGCGTCGACGACGGCCCCGAGACGGTCGAGACGCCCGCCGTGATCGGCCCGCGCGCCCCCGAACCCGGGACCCGGATGCTGCCGCAGATGCGGCTGCCCGGCAGCGACTACGACGAGCGGCTCGAGCAGGAGTACGCCGACCGCGACTACGACGACTCCGACGACGACGCGTACGACGACGGCACCGGCACGGAGCGGGCGCGCAGGCACGGCTCGGACCCGGTCCGGCACGCCTACTACCCGGGCCGCCGCATGAACCTCGGCGTCGTCCTGCTCCCGATGCGCGTCTTCCTCGGGTTCATCTCCATCTACGCCGGCATGGGCAAGCTCTGCGACCCCGTCTACTTCGACGGCGGCCAGCGCGGCTCCATGGTCAAGTGGCTGAACTCGCTGCACCCCTGGGCGCTCGCCGAGCCACTGCGCGACTTCGCCCTCCAGCACCCCGTGGGCGCCGGCCTGTGCATCGCCTTCCTCCAGGTCGTCGTCGGCGTCCTGACGGTCCTCGGGCTCTGGCAGCGGGTCGCCGCCTCGATCGGCGTGCTCCTGTCGGCGGCGCTCATCGTCACCGTGAGCTGGAAGACCGTTCCCGCCTACGACGCGCCCGACATCATCTACCTCGCCGCGTGGTCGCCGCTGATCATCGCGGGCGCGCCCGTCTACTCGATCGACGGACGTCTCGCCGGTGAGGCGTGGCGCACGCTCGGGCCGCGCTCCGACATCTGGGACCTGCGGCGGCGCGTGCTGCGGCGGGGCGGTCTGATCGGCGCGGTCGTCATCGGTCTGACGCTGCTCATCGGCTCGATGCTGGGCGGCGCGGTGCGGGACGCGGACCGCGTGACCGTGCCCGGCCCCGGCGAGGCGCCGCGCAACGAACTGCCGGGCTCCGCGCTTCCCCAGGACCCCGCGAAGAAGCGGCAGAAGCAGCAGTCGCAGAGCCCGTCGGCGTCGTCGAGCTCGCCGACGCGCGGCCGCGGCTCCGCGAGCCCCACGCAGGGCGCCACGGCGCCGGGCACGGCGCGGGAGACGGGCACGGTCGGTTCGGGCGGGCAGCCCAGCCAGACGCAGGGGAGCAGCACGGCGGGCCAGGCCCCGCCGCAGCAGTCGGCGCCGCAGCAGCCGGCGGCGGCGGGCACGACCGCGGGCCCCCCGTCCAGCGGCGGCTCCGGCGGCGGTACGGGCGGTGCCGGGGCGTCCGGCGGTTCCGGCGGCGGTTCGGGCGGCGAGCAGCCCGGCGGCCTGCTGGGCGGTGTGCTCGGCCGCTGAGGGCGTCGCCGCGCACGTCGCTCCTCACGTCCCCCCACGTTGTTCCTCACGTACGCCGATGGGCCCCGCACACACGCTGTGCGGGGCCCATCGGCGTACCGGAACCGTGGTGTCGGGCCGGGGTCAACGCCCCTGCGCGGCGAGCTCCTTGGCGGCCTCGGTGAGGTCCTTCGCGGTGTCGATCGCGCGCCAGTAGGCGCCCTGCGGCAGCGGGAAGCCCGCGAGGCGCTTCGCGCGGGCCAGCCGCGGGAACGTAGTGCGCTCGTGGTCGCCGAGGTCCGGCAGGAGCGAGGTGAACTCGGCCGCGAAGACGTACACACCCGCGTTGATGAGGTACGGGGACGGCGGGGCCTCGATGAAGTCCGTGATGTGGCCGAACGCGTCGGTCTCGACGGCACCCCACGGGATGCGGGGGCGGGCCAGGGCGAGGGTCGCGGTGGCGTCGCGCTCGGCGTGGAACGCCGCCATGTCGCGCAGCGAGAAGCGCGTCCAGATGTCGCCGTTCGTCGCGTACCAGGGCTGGTCGGCGTGCGGCAGGTGCCGGGCGGCGTACTTGAGGCCGCCGCCGCGGCCCAGGGGTTCCTTCTCGACGACCGTGCTGACGTTCAGCGGCAGGTCGGCGGAGTCGAGCCACTCCTGGAGCACCTCGGCGAGGTGGCCGCAGGAGACGACGGCGTCCGTCACGCCTTCCTCGGCGAGCCAGGCGAGTTGATGGCCGATGATCGGGGTCCCCGTACCGGGAATCTCGACCATCGGCTTGGGCCGGTCGTCGGTGTACGGGCGGAGCCGGGAGCCCTGGCCACCGGCCAGGACGACAGCCTGCGTGGGCTTCAGCGTGGTCATGCCGGAAACCCTACGCGGCGGTGCTCGGCGGCCCGCTCAGCCCTTCTGATGGGCCGCGGCCACGCCCGTGGCGAAGGACGTGTCGCAGACGGGCCTGGCGTACGACTGGGCGCGTGTCGGGCCGTAGACCCGCACGGCGGCACGGCCGAGCGCGCGGGCCAGCGCGACACAGTGCCGGGCGAGCGAGGGGTGGCGGTTCACCTCCTGCTGGAGGTGCGTGAGCGCCACGCCCGGGTTCTTCTCCTGGAGTTCCAGGAGGAGCCGGTCGCGCAGGACGTCCTGCGGGGCGCGGGACTTGGCGGGCTTGGAGAGGTTGTCGGCGGATGCGGTGAGCATCGAGTCCGAGGCGTTCCCCGACCAGTTGACGCTGGTGACCGCGAGGGTCCCGGAAAGCACCAGCATCACGGGCAGGACGAGAGCGAGCGTGCGGCCGATGCGGCGGGCGGGGCCCCGGTGGGCTCGGCGCGGCTTCTGGGTGTAGTTGGCGGAGTGCGTCACGCGAGGAGCGTAGCGCTAGGTGATGATTTGGCGACATTTAGTCACTCGGTCGAGCTACAGGGAAGAGGTTTCCTCTGGAGCGCTGTTGACGCCGTGAAGGCGAAATGACCGATGTGCCGGGGTATTTGTCGACAACGGGGTGGGGGCCGGGGCGGGGCGGACGGCCGTACGCGAAGGGCCCCGCACGTACGGTGCGGGGCCCTACGGGGCTTGGGCTTTGGAGCTTGAGGCTTGGAGCCTGGGGCTCGGGGCCGGGGGCCGTCAGTCGCTGAGGCGCTCGCCCGTGGAGGTCGAGAACACGTGGGTCTCACCCGGACGGGGCACGACGTGCAGCTGCGCGCCCTTGTCCGGGACCTGGCGGCCGTTGACGCGGACGACGAGGTCCTTCTGCTCGCCGCCGACCTCGGCGGTGCCGTAGACGTAGCCGTCGGCGCCGAGCTCCTCGACGACGTTCACGGAGACGGCGAGGCCGGCCGGGGCGTCCTCGGTCTCCTTGGAGAGGGACTTCGCGGCGGCGCCGTTCTGCTCGACGATGTCGAAGTGCTCGGGCCGGACGCCGACGGTGACGGTGCGGTCCCCGCGGTCGGCGGCGGCGCTGAGGGCCTCCCGGTTCACGGGCACGACACTGTTGCCGAACTTCACGCCGCCGTCGGTGATCGGAACCTCGACGAGGTTCATGGCGGGGGAGCCGATGAAGCCGGCGACGAAGAGGTTGGCGGGGCGGTCGTACATGTTGCGGGGGCTGTCCACCTGCTGGAGCAGCCCGTCCTTCAGCACGGCCACCCGGTCGCCCATGGTCATGGCCTCGACCTGGTCGTGGGTGACGTACACGGTGGTGATGCCGAGGCGACGCTGCAGGCTGGCGATCTGCGTACGCGTCGACACACGCAGCTTGGCGTCGAGGTTGGACAGCGGCTCGTCCATGAGGAAGACCTGCGGCTCACGCACGATGGCGCGACCCATGGCGACACGCTGACGCTGACCGCCGGAGAGGGCCTTCGGCTTGCGGCCGAGGTACTCGGTGAGGTCGAGGATCTTGGCGGCGTCCTCGACCTTCTGCCGGATCTCCGCCTTGTTCACACCGGCGATCTTCAGGGCGAAGCCCATGTTGTCGGCGACGGTCATGTGCGGGTACAGCGCGTAGTTCTGGAACACCATGGCGATGTCCCGGTCCTTCGGCGGCAGGTGCGTGACGTCGCGGTCACCGATGCGGATGGCGCCGGCGTTCACGTCCTCGAGCCCCGCGAGCATGCGGAGCGAGGTGGACTTGCCGCAGCCGGACGGACCGACGAGGACGAGGAATTCGCCGTCCTCGATCTCGATGTCGAGACCGTCGACGGCGGGCTTGTCGCCACCCGGGTAGATCCGGGTCGCCTTGTCGAACGTAACAGTGGCCATGGTGAGGGCCCCCTTCACCGGCAGGAACGTGCCGGACGATCCGAGTAGAGGGAGTGGTGTAGTCCACCTGAGTGAACTGCTCGTGACCGTACCCCGGGGGTCAGTGGTCTGTCAGCAGTCGCGGTGCCGCGACCTTCGAGGAAATTTTCGACGGGGGCGGGGACGGCGTTGGTTACACTGCACGGGCACGTGCGGCCGGCGCCGGGCGTGTGGTGTGCCTCCTTAGCTCAGATGGCCAGAGCAACGCACTTGTAATGCGTAGGTCGTCGGTTCGAATCCGACAGGGGGCTCCGCTGAAAAGCTCCAGGGCAGCGCTGCTGGCCTGGAGCTTTTCTCTTGTGCGGGTCAGGTCAGGTGACCGGGGCGGTGGGGCTGGTTGTGGCTGTGCCGTCGTTGTGGGCCGTGCGGTGGGCTGTGATCTTGGCGGTGATCTTCTTGCCTCGATGGGCGGGCTTCAGGGGCAGGGAGGATGTCGTCGCGCCGGTGATCTTCGTGCCGTTCGCGTACCACTGGTAGGAGTACGAGTCGGGGGCCGGCGACCACGTGCCCTTTGTTGCCTTGAGGGTCTTGCCTGCCTTCGCCGTGCCGGTGATCGTCGGCTTCGTCGTGGCCTTGGGGGCCTTGCCCTTGGTGACAGAGACGGCGGTGGAGGCTGCCGCGGCGGTGTCCTGGGGCGGCTTGTGCGCCGTGACCGTCACCGCCAGCTTCTTGTTCAGGTGGGCTGCGGGGATGGTGTACGTCGACGCCGTGGCCCCCGCGATCGCTTCGCCGTTCGCCGTCCACTGGTAGGTGTACGAGGAAGGGGCGCCAGTCCAGGTTCCGGGGGTCGCGGTGAGGGTGGAGCCGACGGCGGGGGTGCCCGTCGTGGTGGGGGGTGTGGTGTTGTGCAGGAGCGGGGCCGTGACCGTGAAGGTGCCGCGCTGGTACTCCCCGTTCGCCATGACGCTGACGTACCAGTCGCCGGCAGGAATGCCCGTCAGGTCGAGGGTCGCCTTGAGCGTGCGGTTGTCGGCCGACACAGAGTCCGTCTTGGCCGTGAGCGTCTTGCCCGCCTGGGTGAGCCGGACCGTGAAGTCCGGGTGAAGGGCTGTGCCGGTCACCGTGAGCGTGGGCTTGGAACCGCTGGGCGCCGTGGTGGGCGTCACGCCGGTCACCGTGACCTTCTCGTCGCCGCAGCGGGCGGACCCGCACTTCAGCATCGCGCTGTAGGACGTGCCCGACGTCTTCTCGGGCAGGCCGAGGACGAACACGGAGGGCTTCTTCGGGGTATCGGGCGAGTCGTTCACCCCGCAGGTGTAGTCCCCTGGATCGACACCGGAACAGCCGTTCTTCCAGGCGCTGTTGTAGAGGGCCGGGACCGCTTCTTCGGTGGCTCCCGCCGTGTCGGATATCTCCGCTTCGAAGTGGTCGTTGCGGCCGGTGGGCAGGACCGCGCACGTGGCCGTGTGCGATTCGTCGAGGGTGCCGGTCACGGGGCCGTACCCGTAGGCGACCGAGGGAACCTTGGTGCACTCGGCGGCAGGTCCCTCGGCGGTGGCGATGCGCAGGGCGTCGAGGCGGTATTGGGGTGCTGCCTCCCGGCCCACGGGAGTCTGGACGAGGACCTGGTGCGTGGTGCTGCCGGTGGCGGCGCAGGCTCGGGCGCGCAGATCGCACTCGCTCTCGCCCTCACCGTCGAGGACGTACATGTCGGCGGTGCCCAGCGCGTCCCGCACGTTCAGGTGTACGACATCGGTGGCTTCGGACATGGTGATCTGGTGGCAGCCGAGGGCGCCGGGAGCCCCAGACGTGCCCTTGATCGAGGGGCCGCCTACCTTGCCCGCCGAGGTCTTCGCGCAGCCCGCCGTCGACGCCGTCGACGTCACATCGCGCCGCGTCAGGGTGTACTCCGCGGCCTGGTCGCGGCCGGTGACCAGGACCGTGTGGGCCTTGCCCGGAGTGAGGGCGCAGAGCGTCCAGCCGTTGGTGGTGGCGTAGCGGTCGCAGACGCGCTTGCCGGTGGAGTCGAGCACGGAGAACTTGGCGGGCACGTCACCGGAGGTGGCGGTGAGCTGCAGGACCTCGGCCGAGGTGTGCGCGTTCGCCGGGATCGTCAGGCAGTGCGAGAAGACGCCGTCGCCGGTGGAGAAGGACGCCTTGGCGCCATCCGCGGCGAAGCTGCCGGCGGGCAGGACGGGGCAGTCGTTCGCGGCATCCGTGCGGTGGACGGCGACCGTGTACGGGCCGGTGTGCGGGGGCCCGTCGGCGTGGACGAGCGCGCGGTACGGCGCGGGCCCGGTGAGCGCGCAGTCGCCCGCGCCCAGCTGCTCCGCGTCGCACTGCTCGGTGCCCTCGCTGTCGACGACCTCCACGTCCGCGTCGAGCCCGGAGGCGTTGAGCGGGGTGAGAGCCGCGATGCGTGAGTCCTTCGGTACGGGCAGGGTCAGGCAGTCGTATTGGCCCGCCGCGCCGAACTCGCCCCTGTGGACACCCAAGTCGCTCTTCAGGCAGCCGCGCTCCGAGGCCCGGTCCAGGACGATGAGGTCGCGTGCGGGGGTGTGCAAGGGGGACGAGGCGTTGAGTACGGCGGTGTAGGTGCCCGCGGTGGGCAGCCGGCAGCCCTGTTCGGAGGTGCGGCAGACGGTCTTCCCGGCGCGGTCGTAGACGCGTACGGCCTCGGTGTCGCCCTCGGCGTCGACGGATGCGAGGGAGTGGCGGCCGGCCTTCTCGGTGGTGACGGTGAAGCAGGGGGTTTTCGTGGCTTCCTGGGGCGTCAGCGGACCGTAGGGACGTACCGGGGAGGAGTGGCACCCTTGCGGGTTGTTCAGGCGGCGGACCTGGATCCCGTACTCGGCCGGGAATCCCGCCTCGGTCGTGGTGACGCGGGACAGCACGCGATAGGGGCCCTTGCCCCCCAGCAGACAGCTGATCTCCTCGTCCTCGGAGGTGCAGACATCGGCACCGGTGGCGTCGGTGATCCACGCGTGGGAGTCGTCGTAGGCCTTGGTGCCTTCGGTGAGCAGGACACGGTCGCCGGGCTCGGCGTCGAAGGGACGGCAGCCGAGCTCCAGACCGTCGGCGACGGTGTGCGTGGCCGGCGGCAGGCCCCAGGATGTGCCTACGGGCTCGTCGCAGCCGCGGGTGCCGGTCAGCGGCACGACGGTGACAGCGGTCTCCTCGTCCTCCCAGCCGTTGTTGACGACCTTCAGTGTGTAGTCGCCCGCGGCAGGCAGGTCGCAGCCGCTGCTCTTGCAGGCGATTCTGGTCTCGCCGGCGTAGACCTGCGTGTACGACTCGTTGCCGCTGCTGATGAGCAAGACCTGGTGGAGCCCGGCCTCGGTGGCGGAGAAGGAGTAACAGGCCGTCGTATCGGGCGCGACCTTCGCCCTGCCGACCGCCGTGCCCGGGTCTCCGAACGGGGCGAGGGCGAGCGGCGCGCACTCCGGCCCCGCTGCGTGGGCGGGCGGCGCGGCGAGGGTGAACGGCACGAGCAGGGCGAAGAGTACGGACAGGGCGAGTAGGAGCGCGGCGGACGCCGCGGGTCTCGCCGCAGGACGTGGTTCAGGCATCAGTAGCCCCCCAGGCTGGATAGATGTTCGGGCGATCCTGGCACAGGGGTGTGACAATGCGTGCCTGAGGGGTTACTGGGGTCGACGGTGAAGGGCTGTCGCGACTCCTGGCTTGTACGCGTGCCGACTTGAGGGTTCAGTGGCGGCCCGCCACCCTGTCCGCCCATTGGGCCAGGCGGGAGGAGGCCGGCGTGTGCGTGGTCAGTTCGCGGTGGTCGGCTGCGTTGTACGTGGCGTACATCGCGTGGACGCCCAGCCAGCGGAGGGGTTCCGGTTCCCAGCGGCGGACCTTGTGGTTGACCCAGGGGAGGGTGGTCAGGTCCGTGGGGCCCGCCTGGCCCGAGTCCTGTTGGACCAGGTCGCGCAGGGTGCGGGCGGCGAGGTTGGTGGTGGCCACGCCCGAGCCGACGTAGCCGCCCGCCCAGCCGAGGCCCGTGGCGCGGTCCAGGGTGACCGTGGCGCACCAGTCGCGCGGGACGCCGAGGACGCCGGACCAGGCGTGGGCGATGCCGATGCCGGTGAGTTGGGGGAAGAAGCGGGTGAGGATCTCGTGCAGGGCTTCGACCGTCGCCGGTTGGGTGCGGCCGTCGTTGTCGGTCCTGGAGCCGTAGCGGTAGGGGACGCCTCGGCCGCCGAGCGCGATGCGGCCGTCGGCGGTGCGCTGGGCGTACATGTACGCGTGCGCCATGTCGCCGAGTGTCTCCCTGCCTTCCCAGCCGATCGACTCCCATTGGGCGGTGGTCAGGGGCTCTGTGGCGATCATCGATGAGTTCATGGGGAGCCAGGTGCGGCGCTGGCCCTTCAGGGACGCCGTGAAGCCCTCGGTGCAGCGCAGGATGTAGGGGGCGCGGACCGTGCCGTACGGGGTCGTCGCGTGTTTTGGCTTGATCTCCGTGACCGGTGTCGACTCGTGGATGGTGACACCCAGGGCCTCCACCGTCGCGGCCAGGCCCTGGACGAGCTTGACCGGGTGCAGGCGGGCGCCGTGCGGGGTCCACGTGGAGCCGACGGCGCCGGACACGCGCACCCGCTCGGCCGTCTCGCGGGCGCCGTGCAGGGTGCGGTCCTTCTCGCCGTACGACAGTTCTGCGGCGTGGAAGGCTTTGAGGCGGGTCAACTGGGCTGGCGTGTAGGCGATTTCGAGTACGCCGCCGTGGTGGATGTCCGCGTCGATCGACTCCTCGGCGGCGATCCTGATCACTTCGTGGACCGTGTCGTTCATGGCTCGCTGGAGGCGGACCGCCGCTTCGTGGCCGTGCAGTTTCGCGTAGCGGTCGCGGCCCGCGACGCCGTTGTAGAGCCAGCCGCCGTTGCGGCCGCTCGCGCCGTAGCCGCAGAACTTCTGCTCCAGGACGGTGACGCGCAGGAAGGGGGCGGCCTTCTTCAGGTAGTACGCCGTCCACAGGCCGGTGTAGCCGCCGCCGACGATGCAGACGTCCGCCGTGGCGTCGGACGTCAAGGGCTCGCGGGCGGTGGGCAGTCCGTGGTCCGCGTACCAGAACGATATGCCGCCGTTGACCGTGCCGGGCCCGTGGTGCGTGTTGTTCGCGCTGCTCATGGGCGGACGCTACTGCGCAGGTGGGGGCCGTGGGGAGGGGGCGGGGCGGCCGTTTCGCGCGGAGGGCCGTAAGTCCCCGGGGGCGGGTCCTTCGGCCGGGAGTGCGCGGGATAGATTCCGATACTTTGAGCGGTACGTGTCGAATGTGATGGAGGGCTTTTCATGGCCGTACACAAGGCCGGGCGCAGGACGGCGCGCGTCGCCACCGCGGTGGCAGCGGCGGCGCTGATCGGGGTGACCGCGTCCGCCTGTGGCCCCGGCGACGACGACCCCAAGGGCGGCGACCGCGTCAGCGAGAAGCCCGCCGCGTCGTCCGGCGAGAAGTCCCCGGACGCCGGCGCTCCGGAGGCGAAGGCCCCGGCGGCGGCCGCTGAGCAGCTCGCCGACGTGCCCGCCTCCGTGAAGGGCGGCGTGATCACGGTCGGCGATCCGAAGGCCAAGCATACGGTCAAGGTCTACGAGGACCCGCGCTGCCCGTTCTGCAAGAAGTTCGAGGACGGCGGGGCTCAGGCGCTGGTCAAGCCGGTGGCCGACGGCAAGGTCAAGGTCGAGTACACGATCGCCTCGTTCCTCGACAAGAACCTCGGCGGCAGCGGCTCGGTGAACGCGGCGAACGCGCTGCGGGCCTCCGTGGAGGCGGGCAAGTTCCCGCAGTTCCACGCCGCCGTCTTCGCCAACCAGGCGGAGGAGGAGTCGGACGACGCCTACACTCCCGCGTTCCTGCTGAAGATCGCCGACAAGGTGGAGGGGCTGCGCGGCGGCGCCTTCGACAAGGCGGTCACCAACGGGACGTACAAGAAGTGGGTCGGCGAGGCGATGGAGTCCTTCAGCGCCGACGGCGTCCAGGGCACGCCGACCGTCTTCATCGACGGCAAGAAGGCGGACGGTGACGGTCTGTACGACCAGGCCTCCTTCGCCAAGGAGCTGAAGGCGAAGGGTATTTCCTGACCCAGGGCCCCGCCCCTCGCTCTCGGCGCCGCCGGGAAATCCCCGTGCGGCGGCGAGGGTGCCTCGGTAATGTCCCGGACGTGATCGACATTCGCATTCCGGACGAGCTGGTCGAGTCGCAGCACCTGTACGCGGGGGAGCCGGGGCGGGCCTTCATCGCCGCGCTCCCCGCGCGCGTACGGGAGTTCGTGGAACGCTGGGACCTGACCGTCGACGGCGACCCGATGCACGGCATGGCGGCACTCGTGCTGCCCGTGGTGTGCGCGGACGGCACGCCCGCCGCGGTCAAGTTCCAGCTTCTGGACGAGGAGACCGAGGGCGAGCCGGTCGCGCTGCGGGTGTGGGACGGCGGCGGGGCGGTCCGGCTCCTCGACCACGACGCCGCCACCGGCACGATGCTGCTCGAACGCCTCGACTCCGGGCGGATGCTGTCGACGATGGCCGACACCCGCAAGGCCGTCCTCGTCATCGCCGAACTCCTCGCCCGCCTCACCGCGACACCCGCCCCCGAGGGCATGCGCGGGCTCGGCGACATCGCGGCCGAGATGGTCGACGACCTGCCGCAGGCCCTGAAGGCGATCGCCGACCCGGGCGAGCGGGCTCTGGTCGAGCGGTGCGGGGGCGCGGTGCGCGAGGTCATGGGGGAGCCCGGCGACCGGATGCTGCACTGGGACCTGCACTTCGAGAACGTGCTGGCGAGCGACCGCGAGCCGTGGCTCGCCATCGATCCGAAGCCGCTCGCGGGCGATCCCGGCTTCGACCTCTGGCCCGCCATCGACAACCGCTTCGAGCCCGACGAGGTGCTGTGGCGGTTCGACGCGATGACGGAGGTGCTCGCCCTCGACCGCGAGCGGGCGCGCGCCTGGACGCTCGGGCGGGTCCTGCAGAACGCGCTGTGGGAGGCCGAGGACGGGCGGCCCATGGTGGCCGACGACATGGAGATCGCACGGCGGCTGCTGGGCCGGTGACGGCTCGGCGGACTCGGCCGACCCGGCCGACCCTGCCGACAGGGCGGGCTCGGCCGACTCGGCAAGCCCGGCAGGCTCAGCAAGCTCGGCAGGTGAGATGCCGTTGACTCGGTGCGGCACGCGTGGCTTGCTGCCTTCATGATTCGTACCGCCACAGCCGCCGACGTCCCCGTCATCCACGCCCTGGTGCGCGACCTCGCCACGTACGAGAAGGTGCCCGACGAGGCGAAGGCCACCGAGGAGCAGCTGCGCGAGGCCCTTTTCGGGGAGCGCCCCGCCGCCTTCGCCCACATCGCCGAGGACGACACGTCCGGCGACGTGGTCGGCTTCGCGCTGTGGTTCCTCAACTTCTCGACGTGGCGCGGTGTGCACGGGATCTACCTGGAGGACCTGTACGTACGCCCCGAGGCGCGCGGCGGCGGGCACGGCAAAGCGCTCCTCACCGAGCTCGCGCGGATCTGCGTGGAGCGCGGTTACGAGCGCCTCGAATGGTCCGTGCTCGACTGGAACGAGCCGTCGATCAACTTCTACCGGTCGCTGGGGGCGCTGCCCCAGGACGAGTGGACCGTGTACCGGCTGACCGACGGCGCGCTGGACGCGCTGGGCGGCCGGTCATAGGGCGCGCGTCAGAACTCGTCCACCGTGTGCGGCAGCAGCGGCGTGTGCAGGGCCGCGTCCAGCGCCGCCGCCGTGCCGGGGGTGTGCTCCGTGGCCAGGCCCGCGCGGATCAGGGCGTCCGTCTTCGTGCCGCCCAGGTAGCAGGCCGCCAGGTCGCGCACGTCGAGGGTGAGGTCCGCGGGGTCCTCCGTCCTCTCGTACGTACATCCCTCGGGGGACGCCGTCAGGCGGTGGCGGCCCTCGTTGGCCGGGAGGCGGTCGTCTCGGACGTCGAGGACCACGTCCACCGGGGCCGCCCAGGAGCGGGCCTCCAGCGCCCCGCGCACGTCGACGAGCCGGACCCACAGCGCGGGGAACTCGCCGGTGACGCGCACCTGGTCGCGGTCGGCCGAGAGGAGGTGCAGCGGGTCGTCCACGGGCCGTCCCCATGCGCGGATGAGGCCCGTCAGGTCGATCGACGCGAGGTAGCGCCAGAGGGCGGCCGCGACGGCGGGTGTGTCCGCCTCCAACTCGTCGAGGCGTACGAGGCCGGGGGCGTCGTCGCGGGTCCTGGTGCGGTAGATCGCGTAACCCGCGACGGAGTCGTCAGGGGCGCCGAGGACCACCACGCGGGGTGGCGACAGCTCGTCGTCCTCCTCGTCCTCATCCACGAGCCACTCCTCGCGCCACCACGCCTCACTGCGGGCGATGCGTCCGGCGCGGTCGGCGCGGGTCCGGTCGTAGTACTCCCCGAGCACGCCGGGTGCCTCGGAGGGGTCGACCAGGCGCAGTGGCCGCTCGTCCGGGGCGATGCGCAGGGCGAGCGGGCGCCGGGAGTCGACCTCCACGGTGTGGCCGTGCGTGGCGGGGCCGAAGCCGAACCTTCCGTAGATCGCGTCCTCCGACGCCCACAGGGCCGCGATCGGCGCGCCGTCCGCCGAGGCCCGCGCGAACAGCTCCGCGAGCATGCCGGAGAGCACGCCGCGCCGCCGGTGCGTCGGGGCCACGGAGACGAACGTCAGGCAGGGGCAGGGCAGTTCGCCACCCGGCACGGACAGGGTGAAGGGGAACGCCGCGACGAAGCCGACGAGTTCGTCGTGCTCGTACGCGCCGATGCGGGTGCAGCCGCGCAGCAGGTCATGGTGGTGCTTGCGCTTCTCGTCCTCAGGGTTCTCGTGGAAGACGAGGTAGGCGAGGGAGAGCGCGCGGTCGATCCCCGCCTCGGGGATGTCGCGGAACCGGACGGATTGGACGGATTCCATACCCATATAACGGACGGTAGTTCCCGCATGCCGTGCGGGCATCCGTATTTCCGTGCGCTCAGGGGATCAGGCTCAGGGGACCGGGCCCAGGGGGCCAGGCTCAGGGGACCAGGACGACCTTGCCCATCGTGGCGCGGGACTCCAGGGCGCGGTGTGCGGCGGCCGCCTCCGCGAGCGGGAAGCGCTGCACGGCCGGGGTGAAGTGGCCGAGCGACGCGGCGGTGAGGGCGGCGAGCTCCAGGGTGCGGACCGGGTTGTCGCCGCCCGCCTTCCGCATCATCGCCGGGCCGAGCACGTTGAGCTGCGTGATGCCGCGCGCGGCGAGCTCCTCCTCGGTGAACGTGAGCGGCTCACCGTCGTGCGGACCCTTCCCGGACCAGCCGAAGACGATGTGGGTGCCGCCGGGGCCGAGCAGGTCCACCGCGTGCCGTCCCGCGTCGCCGCCCACGCCGTCGAAGACGACGGTGGCCGCGCGGCCGTCGAGCCGCTCCGCGAGGTACGCGCGGACCTCCTCGGGCCACTTCGGGTCGGTGTAGTCCACGGCGAGGTCGGCGCCGTTCGCGCGGACGCGGGCCGTCTTCTCCGGGCCGCCCGCCAGGCCGATCACGGTGGCGCCGCGGTACTTGGCGTACTTCGTGAGGAGCGTGCCGATGCCGCCCGCCGCGGCGGGGACGACGGCCACGGATTCGGGCGTCAGCGCGGCGAACCGCAGGATGCCCATCGTCGTACGCCCCGTGCCGATCAGGGCGACCGCCTCCGCGGGGTCGAGGTCGTCGGGGACCTCGTGCAGGCGGGACGCCTCGGTGACGACGCGCTCGGCGTAGCCGCCGGGGGCGAAGCCGATGTGGGCGACGACGCGCCTGCCCAGCCAGTGCGCCGGGACGTCGTCGCCGAGTGCGTCGACGACGCCCGCGATCTCGCGCCCGGGGACGGTGGGCAGGGCGGGGAGTTCGGGCAGCGGGCCCTGGATGCCCTCGCGGATCGCGGTGTCCAGGAGGTGCACGCCGGCCGCCGCCACGGCGATGCGGACCTGACCTGCCGCCGGTTCGGGGTCCGGTATCTCGTCGAGGACGAGATTCTCGGCGGGGCCGAAGGCGTGGAGACGGATGGCGCGCATGAGGGGCTCCTAGAGGGTGTGTCCGTGTGCCCCTCACCTTTCAACCTGAAGTGGACTTGAGGTCAAGCGCCGACTTCGTGAGGGCCAGCGAAACCGCCTCCACCGCGCTGTTGAACGACACCTCGGACAGCAGCCCCGGCGCCGCGACCTGATCGCCCACTACGTAGACACCACCTCCGCGGTCGATCGAGGGGCGGTCCCGCCAGGTCGTACCTGGACGGTCCAGCGCGCCCGTACGGCCGTTCGCGACCGAGGCGCGGCGCCACGTCAGACGTTCGCGCCAGCCCGGGAAGCCGCGGTCGAGGAGGCGCTCCGCGTGGGCCACGCCGTCGGCCTTGGTCTCGTCGGGGGAAAGGGGGATCTGCGCCTGTACGAGCTGCTCCCCGGCGGGGGCGAGCGTACGGTCCTGGGCGGTGAAGCGCTCCACCCAGCCCGTCCTGTCCAGGTCGGAGACGGCGAAGAGGTCGCCCCTTCGGGAACGGAACGCCACGTCGACGAGTGTCGTGCGGCCGCTCTCCCAGCGCAGGGACGCGTCGTCGAGGAGCCTGCGGGCCGCGTCCAGGGACGTCGCGACGATGACGGGCCCGTCCTGCGGGAGGCCGTCGAGCGTGTCCACCCGGTCCAGCGTCTCCGTGCGTACGCCCATGTTCCACGCCAGCGCGGCCATGCGGTCGACGACGGAACCCCAGCCGCCGCGCGGGTAGTGCGCCTGCGGGGGCAGCTTGGTGGTGCGGCGCAGCCGCTCGTGCACGAAGCGGGCGGAGAGCGAGCCGGGGTCGTGGTGGAAAGTGGCGACGGCGACGTAGTGGGCGGCGGCGCGTGCGCCCTCCTCGCCGACCTCCTCCGTGGCCCACGACATGAAGTCACGGTCCACCGGCGCCTGTTCGGTCCTTCGGCGCAGGAGTTTGAGCATGGCGAGGGGCGGGGTGCGGCGCAGTGCGCCCCCGTGGAGTAGGCGCAGGCGGGTGCCTTCGAGGGGTGGGAGCGGGGCGAGCGGCCCGATGAGGTCGCGCTGCTTGAGCCAGGTCCACAGGGGGCCGCCGTTGTAGAGGGCGTGGGGGCCCTCGTTCGTCTTGTACGTGCCTTCGGAGGTGCGGGCGCGGCCGCCGAGGGTGTGGTGGGCCTCGCGGAGGGTGACGCGGGCGCCCGCCTCGGCGGCGCTGATGGCCGCGGTGAGGCCGGCGAGGCCGCCGCCGATGACGGTGAGCTTGAGGCTTGGCCTGCTGGGGGGCGTGTACGTGGGCATGGAGGTGGGCTCCCTCGGGCCGGGTGCTTGGACTTCACCTCTTGGACGTGCCGGGGTGGTCGGGATGTGACATCGGGCCGGTGGGAGGCTCCGGCGGTCGGCGGGCGTTGTCAGTGCCGGGGTGCACGATGGGGGAATGGCGCAGAGGACGAAACCGGTGCGGGTGGTCGAGGCGGTTCGACGGGCCGAGGTGCGGTTGCCTCCGCTCCGGCCGTTCGACGGAGGGGAGCTGCGGCCCGACGGGGACTACGACGGCGTGGAATTCCGGGACCTGGACCTCTGCGGGCAGGACGGTGGCGGCGCCCTGTTCATGGACTGCGCGGTGACGGGGTGCGCGGTCGGCGAGACGCGGCTGGTCAGGGCGCGGTTCGTGGACTCCGTGCTGACGGAGCCGCGCGGGGTGGGGACGGACCTCGCCGAGGCGTCGCTGCGGGACGTCGAGGTCGTCGACGCGTGGCTCGGCGGCGTGCAGCTGCACGGGGGCGTCCTGGAGCGGGTCGTGGTGCGCGGCGGAAAGATCGACTACGTGAACCTGCGGAAGGCGCGGCTGCGGGACGTCGTGTTCGAGGGGTGCGTCCTGGTCGAGCCGGACTTCGGGCAGGCGTCGCTGGAGCGGGTCGAGTTCCGGGACTGCGTGGTGCGGGGAGCGGACTTCACGGGGGTGCGGATGAAGGACGTGGACCTGCGGGACGCGGCGGAGCTGGACATCGCGCGGGGCATCGAGCGCCTCGCCGGTGCGGTGATCAGCCCGTCCCAGCTCATGGAACTGGCTCCGGCGTTCGCGGCGCAGGTGGGGGTGCGGGTGGCGGGGCCGGGGGAGTAGCGGCAGCTCCCCTGGGAGCTATGAGGTGCGGGGGAAGCGGGACAGCAGGGACCAGATCGCCGGGTTGTCCGCGAGCGAGTCGTGGAGGTCCGTGAGGTCGGCGACCAGATCGTGCAGGAAGTCCCGCGCCTCGCGGCGGAGCTCGCTGTGCGAGAAGGTCAGCGGCGCCTCGTCCGGATCCATCCAGTCCGCCTCGATGTCGACCCAGCCGAAACGGCGGGCGAACAGCATGCGGTCCGTCGACTCCGTGAAGTCGAGCTCCGCGTACTGGGGGCGGGAGGCCCGGCTGCCCATCGGATCCTTGTCGAGCGTCTCGACGATGTCGCACAGCGCCCACGCGAAGTCCAGCACGGGAACCCATCCCCAGGCTGTGGACAGCTCCCGGTCCGCCTTGGTGTCCGCCAGGTACACGTCCCCGCAGAACAGGTCGTGACGCAGCGCGTGGACGTCCGCGCGGCTGTAGTCCAGCTGGGCGGGGTCGGGGAAGCGGCGGGAGAGGGCGTAGCCGATGTCGAGCACGGGTCGATGGTGTCATGGGCGGGGCGTGTGGGTCGGCTTCACGCCGCTGACCTGCAGAAACGATGCCGCTCACGCGTTCGGGTGAACGGTTCGCCGTTCCGTAGGGGCGTTGAGGCCTAGGCTGACCGTGTCGCGTTGAGCGAAGGAGGTTCCGTCATGGCAGCACTGCCACTTCCGGAGTACGAGCCCTGCCAGGAGTTCGACCGTCGGTCTCTGGTGAGTCTCGTCCAGGACCGGGTGCCTGCCATGCCGGTGGAGGAAGCCTTCGTCTGGTTCAACGCGGTTGCCCCCAAGGGGTGGCGCGTGGAGTTGATCGAAGGGGAGATCCACGTGACGCCTCCGCCCAATGGGGAGCATGAGGAAATCGTGTCCGAAATCAACGGGCAGGTGCGTGACCACCGCAAGGATTTGGGGCGCTACACGAGTATCGGCCTCTACGTGCCGGGCGCCTCGTTGACCGGGCAGGTTATGCCCGACCTGGTGCTCGCCCCCAAGGGCAGCTTCGCCAACGAGGACAAGTACCACGACCCCGCCGCCGTCCTCCTCGTTGCGGAAGTGACCTCCCGGTCCACCGGCGACAACGACCGGCACAAGAAGATCCTCGGTTATGCCCGCGCGGGCATCCCCGTCTACCTGCTCATCGACCGTGAGGCGGGGAACGCCGTGCTGTACACGGAGCCCGCCGGCGAGGAGTACGAGCACCAGGAGATCTTCAAGCTGTCCAAGGTCGTCCCCCTTCCGGAGCCCCTCGGCTTCGAGCTCGACACCAGCGATTTCTGAACCGCCTCACGGCAGCAGGCGCTGTTCCTTCGCCACGGAGACCGCTCCTGCCCTCGTGTCCACGCCCAGCTTGTCGTAGATGCGGCCCAGGTGGGTTTTTACCGTGGCCTCGCTGATGAAGAGGGCGCGGGCGATCTCGCGGTTGCCGAGGCCCTGGGAGAGCTGGCCGAGGATGTCGCGTTCGCGGTCGGTGAGCGTGGGGCGGGGGGCGCGCATGCGGGCCATGACGCGGGAGGCGACCGGGGGTGAGAGCGCGGTGCGGCCCTGGGACGCGGCCTGGATCGCGGAGAAGAGTTCCTCGGGGCGCTCCGCCTTGAGGAGGTAGCCCGTCGCGCCCGCCTCGATGGCGCGGGTGATGTCCGCGTCCGTGTCGTACGTGGTCAGGACCAGGACGTGGGGCGTCGGGGACGGGGCCGACGTGATGCGGCGGGTGGCTTCCACGCCGTCGATGCCCTCGCCCAGTTGCAGGTCCATCAGGACGACGTCCGGCGTCAGCTTCGCGGCCAGCGCCACCGCCTCCTCGCCCGTGCCCGCCTCGCCGACCACCTCGATGTCCGGCGCGCTGCCGAGCAGGGCGAGCAGGCCCGCGCGCACGACGACGTGGTCGTCGCAGACCAGCAGGCGGACGGGGGTGGGGGCGGGGGCTGTGCCGGTCACTGTGTCTCCAGCGGGATCGATACGGACAGGACCGCGCCCTCGCCGGGCGCCGACTCGATGGTCAGTGTGCCGCCGAGCTGGTGGGCCCGCGCGCGGATCGCGGGCAGACCGTGTCCGCGTACGCCCGTACCGGCTCCCGTGGCGGACGGCGGCGTGAAACCGCGGCCGTCGTCCGCGACGTCCAGGACCACCTGGTCGTCGAGGAACGTGAGGGTCAGCGCCGCCGTGTTCGCGTCCGCGTGTTCGCGTACGTTCGCCAGGGCGCCCTGCGCGATGCGCAGCAGCGCCGAGCTCACCCGGTCGGGCAGCGGCGGCGGGGTGCCCTCCGCGTGGAAGCGGACGGTGAGTCCCGCGTCCGACTCGCGCTCCGCGAGCGCCCGCAGCGCCTGGACCACGCCGCCGCCGTCCGCGAGGTCGGCCGGCGCCAGGTCGTGCACGAAACGGCGGGCCTCCGCGAGTCCGTGCTCGGTGATCGACTCCGCGGTGCGGACGTGCGTGCGGGCCTTCGCCGGGTCCGTGTCCCAGACGCGGTCGGCGGCCTGCAGCAGCATCTGCTGGCTGGACAGGCCCTGCGCGAGGGTGTCGTGGATCTCCATGGACAGGCGCTGGCGCTCGGCGAGGGTGCCCTCGCGGCGCTCCGTGGCGGCCAGTTCGCGGCGCGTACGGATGAGGTCGTCGATGAGTTCGCGCTGGCGGGCGGCCTGCCGCTGCATGTACAGGAACACGGCCGCCGCGACCGCCGCCCACGCGGGCGGCGCGAACAGCAGTATCGGGTCGAAGGCGCCCGCGAGTTTCAGCTGCGCGACGACCACGAACGCGGTCAGCACGGCCACCAGGAAGAGGGCGGCGCGCGGCGGCAGCGTACGGAGTCCGGTGTAGAAGAGCGGCACCGCGCACCACGCGAAACTCGGCGCGAGTATGACGATCACGACCCAGACGGCCACGACGAGGCTCAGCCAGATCAGGCGGCGCGGTGCGGTGGGGCGGGCGCCGACGGTGGGGCCGAGCACGTAGAGGAGCGCGAGGGAGACGGAGAGCGCGATGATCCACGGGGTGCGGGGCTCACCGGGGTGCCGCATCAGGAAGCGGGCCAGTGACGACCCGAGGAGCAGGAAGAACGCGGTGTGCATGACGGCCGCGAGCCAGCGGGCGTCCGGGTCGGGCGGCGTGCGGGGGTCGAGGCCGGGAGTGCGGGGGGTGGGGCCCGGCGTGCGCTGTCCCACGGCGGGGCCTCCTTCTCGTACGGCTCGTACGTCTCGCATGTCTCATACGGCTCGTACAGCCATCCTGAACTGGGCAAACAACCTCATTGTGACCCGCCGGGACCCCACAGGGGTCAACCGATCGGTTGACCCTGGTGTCGGCCGAGTCGCGCGCGGCAGCGAGCCGGTACGTGGAGGGGTGGGCCCCGGGTGCGGCCACAGCATTGAGGGCAGAGGCAAGAACCCCTCCCTCGACCGCCTCACGAGACCACCACCTCACGAGACCACCACCCCAGGAGCCCCCGATGCAGAAGCTCTCCCGCCGCACCCGCGTCCTCACCGTCGCCGCCACCGCCGCCGTCCTCGGCGCCGGCACCTTCGGCGCCGTCTCCGCCACCGCCGGCACCCCCGACGCCGCTTCCAAGGCCGCCGTCACCGCCGACGCGGGCAACAAGAACCTGACGCAGTCCACGCACCTCACCGTCGCCGCCGCCACCAAGGCCGCGCAGGCCACCCTCGACGCCGCGAAGAAGGAGAACCAGCGCGTCTCCGTCGCCGTCGTCGACCGCAACGGCAACACCATCGTCGAGCTGCGCGGCGACGGCGCGGGCCCGCAGTCCCCCGAGTCCGCCGTGAAGAAGGCGTACACCGCCGTGTCCTGGAACGCGCCCACCTCCGAGCTGACCAAGCGCCTGGAGCAGGCCCCGAACCTGAAGGACATCCCCGGCACCCTGTTCCTCGCGGGCGGCGCGCCGGTCACGGCCAAGGGCGCGCCCGTCGCGGGCATCGGTGTCGCCGGCGCCCCGAGCGGCGACCTGGACGAGAAGTTCGCGAAGGCGGGCGTGGCGGCGCTCAACCGCTGATCTCCTTCATGCACAGGCTTTTCCCGGCCCCCGCGCCCGTCCGCGCGGGGGCCCGCACGACGAGGAGATCCGCCATGAACACCACCGCCGCCGACCGGCGCCTGCTCGACGCCGCCGGCACCGGGAACGCCGCCGAAGTGACCGCAGCCCTCGACGAGGGCGCCCGCGTCGAGGCACGCGACACCGAACTGCGCAGCCCGCTGCTGCTCGCCGCGATCGGCGACCACGTCGAGGCGGCCCGCGTGCTCGTCGCGGCAGGGGCCGACGTCGACGCGCAGGACCACCGTTCCGACAGCCCCTGGCTGGTCACGGGAGTGACGGGCAGCGTCGCCATGCTGCACGCGCTGCTGCCCGCCGGGCCCGACCTGAAGCTGCGCAACCGCTTCGGCGGGATCTCCGTGATCCCCGCGTCGGAGCGCGGCCATGTCGCGTACGTACGGGAAGTGCTGCGCGTCACCGACATCGACGTCGACCACGTCAACGACCTCGGCTGGACCGCCCTCCTGGAGGCCGTGATCCTCGGCGACGGCGGCCGCGCGCACCAGGAGATCGTCGAGCTGCTCCTCGCCGCGGGCGCGACGCCGGACCTCGCGGACCGGGACGGCGTCACACCGCTCGCGCACGCCGAGCGGCGCGGCTTCGACCGCATCGCGGCGCTGCTGCGGAGCGCGCGGTGAAGGGGAGCGGCGGAAAGGGGCGTGCCGTGAAGGGGCGTGTCATTGAAGGGCGTGCCGTGACGGGGCGCGCGGCGGTCC
The DNA here is from genome assembly GCF_008642315.1 of Streptomyces venezuelae. Lineage (NCBI taxonomy): Bacteria > Bacillati > Actinomycetota > Actinomycetes > Kitasatosporales > Streptomycetaceae > Streptomyces > Streptomyces venezuelae. The sequence goes on from NZ_CP029192.1 coordinate 4,918,311, forward strand.
GGCGGGTCTTCGCCGCCACGACGGCCGTGGTCGCCGCCGCCGCTGTACTCGCGGGCTGCGCGACCGGCGACGACGGAGCCGCCGCGTCCACCCCGGACCCGGCCCGCGCCACCGCGACCCCCGAACCCGCACGCCCCACCGCCACCCTCCCCACCACGACCAAGACCCCCGAAGGCACCCTCCTCGTGGCCGACTTCGGCTCCGACACCGTCACCTTCGTCGACCCGGAGAAGGGCCCCGTCGACTCCGTGAAGGTCGGCAAGGCGCCCTACGGTCTGACCGTCGGCGAGGACGGCCGTGCCTGGGTGGCGACCGCCGAGGGCGTCGCCGTCGTCGACACCGCCGCACGCGAGCGCGTCGACCGCATCCCGTACGAGACGGAGACCGGCCCGGTCACGACCGGCGAGTACCGCGGCGGCGGCATGGGCATCGCCCTCGCACCCGACGGCGAGCACGTCTACGTGGGCGTCAACGTGCCGGACGGCAACGGGGTCCTTGAGGTCATCGACACGGACGAGCGGGAGGTCACCGACGCCGTGCCCGTCGGGCGGCGGCCCTTCGACGTCGACGTGTCGAAGGACGGCCGCGAGGTCTACGCGACCGACCACGACTCCTTCGACGTGACGGTCGTACGCACCGACTCGCCGAAGTCGAAGCCGAAACCGCGCCGCATCGAAGTCGCCCCCTACGGAACGGAGGGCGGCCTCGGCTCCTGGCTGAAGCCGCACTACACGGCCGTGCGGCCCGCCGACGGCAAGCTCCTGCTGCCCTTCGAGGGCGAGAAGCTCGTCGTGCTCGATCCGCGCACCGGCGAGTACGACGTCGAGAAGATGACCGCCAACACGCACCAGCACGGCGTGACGGTCACGGACGACGGCACGCTCTATGCCGTCGGCACCGGGCCCATCGACCCGGACGCCGACGAAGGGCCCTCGCTGACGGTGCGGACGAAGGGCGGCGAGGAGCGCGTGATCCCGCTGGACGGACCGCACGAGGACGTCGCCGTGTCCGGGGACGGCCGTACCGCGTACGTCACGGGCGGCTTCACCCGCGACGGCTACTGGAACGGCATCTCGGTCGTCGACACGGAGGACGGGACGGTGCGCCGACTCCCGGCGGGAGAGCGGCCGTTGGGCATCGCGGTGCTCTGACGGGGCTCCGCCGCGACAGCGGGCGGCGGCCATACCGACCCGCTCCGAACATTTGCCGCATAAGATCACCGGCGTGGAACTGGAACTGCGCTCTACGGCCGCCCGAGCCGCCGCCCTCACCTGTGCCCTCGCCCTGCTCGCGGCCGTCGGCGGCTGCGACGGTTCGGGCGTCGACGGCACGCCGGGCCGTGACGGCGTGCGCGACCCGTACTTCCCCAAGCTGGGCAACGGCGGCTACGACGTGGCGCACTACGGCCTGACCCTCGGCTACGACCCCGACTCCCGGCACCTCACAGGCACCGCGGAGATCACCGCACGCGCCACCAAGAACCTCAGCTCCTTCAACCTCGACCTGAAGGGCCTGGACGTCTCCGGCATCACCGTCGAGGGCAAGGCGGCCCGCTTCCAGCGCGCGGGCCACGAGCTGCGGGTCCGTCCTGCCGACGAGCTCGACCGGGGCGAGACGTTCCGCGCGGTCGTGCGCTACTCCGGCACCCCGGAGACCATCACCGACGACGACGGCGCCGAGGAGGGCTGGCTCAAGACGGACGACGGCGCGCTCGCCCTCGGCGAACCGGCCGGCTCGATGGCGTGGTTCCCCGGCAACCACCACCCGAGCGACAAGGCCTCGTACGACATACAGGTCACCGTCCCCAAGGGCCTGAAGGCCGTCTCGAACGGCGAGTTGACCCGCGAGTCGACGAAGAACGGCCGCACCACTTTCGCCTGGCACAGCGCCGAACCCATGGCGAGCTATCTGGCGACCGTCGCCATCGGCGAGTACGAGATGCGGACGTCGACGACGAAGGACGGGCTGCCGGTCATCACGGCCGTCGACCCCTCGCAGGCGAAGGCGAGCAAGAAGGTCCTCGCGAAGATCCCGGACGTCATCGAGTGGTCCGAGTACAACTTCGGCCCCTACCCCTTCTCCTCCACCGGCGCGATCGTCGACCGGGAGGACGACGCGGGCTACGCGCTGGAGACCCAGAACCGCCCCGTCTTCCCCGGCGCCCCCAGCACGGACCTCCTCGTCCACGAGCTCGCCCACCAGTGGTTCGGCAACTCCGTCACGCCCAAGTCGTGGCGCGACATGTGGCTCAACGAGGGCTTCGCGACGTACGCGACGTGGCTGTACGACGAGGACCACGACGGGGACAGCGCCCAGAAGACCTTCGACGCGCTCTACAAGGGCGACTACTACGAGGACAAGGCGGACAACGAAGCGATCTGGGCGTTCCCGCCCGCCAGGCCCACGGACGCCGCGAGCATCTCCGACCCGCCCGTCTACGACCGGGCCGCCATGGTCATCCACAAGATCCGGCAGGCCGTCGGCGACGACGCGTTCTACGACATCGTGCAGGGCTGGACGAAGACGTACCGGCACAAGAACGCGGACACGAACGACTTCACGGAGTACGTCGAGGAGCACGCGGGCGGCGACGGGGCACGCGCGAGGGTGAGCCGGATCTGGGGGGACTGGCTGTACGGGGACGGGAAGCCGGATCGGCCGTGAACGCGGGGGTCAGAGCCGCTTGCGCAGGACGGCGCACGGGCGGTGCCGCGCGCGGTCCTCGCGGTGCCCGATGACGAGGTAGCCGAGCGCGGTCCAGAAGCGGAGCGCCTTCGGGTTGTTCTCCAGGACCGCGAGGCGCACGGCGTCACGCCCCGCCGCCCGGAACCGGTCCTCGACGAGCGCCGCCAACTCCCGCCCCACCCGGGTGCGATGCAGGCCTGCGTCGACCATGAGGAGCCCGATCCACGGGTCGGGGTCGGTGGGGTCCGGGTGGCGGGCGAGCGTGAGGGCGACACCGACGAGACGGCCGCGGGAGCGTGCGAGCAGCACCTCGGCGTCCGGGTGCGCGAGTTCGTCCGCGAGGGCCTTGGCGACCTGCTCGACGCGGATGTCGTCGGGGTCGGGGAAGTCGCCGCTGAGCGCGAAGAACGCGCGGTTCGACGCGTAGAGCCCGGTGACCTCGGTGAGGAGGTGACCGGGCAGCGCGCCGTCGACGGCGACGAGCGGTTCGAGGATCATGCGGGGCAGGCTATGGCTTGGGGGCGGCGGGGTCCGCGAGGTCCGTGTGAGCCGCGCGTTGCTTGCGCAAGGTGCGCCATTCGCTGACGGCGCCCCAGGCGGCGCAGCCGAACGCCCCCACGTAGGCGGCGGCCCAGCCCGACGACCGGTCGTGCGCGTCGAGCAGGCTGTCGACGGTGAGGACGCCGAAGAGCACGGACGAGGCCAGGGCGGCGTAGAACTTCTGGCGCGTGACGCGCTGTTGCCTGCGCGGGCCTTCGGAGAGGCGCAGGGCGTAGATCTCCGCGTCGCCGAAGACGTGCTCGGCGCGGCCGTCTCCGGTGGCCGCTTCCTCCGCGGCCGCGGCGAGATGCTGGCGCACCTCCTCCACGTGGGCGCGCGCCTCGGCGGTCTTCATGCCGTGCCGCCCGCGCAGCAGCCCGTCCAGACGCGCGAGCCACTGCTCGTCGTCCAGGCCGCCCGCCGGGCGGGCGGGCGTGAACCAACGATCGATCCTCTCCTCCGGGAGCAGGAACGCGGCGACGGCCAACGGCACGCCTGCCAGCATCAGGACCGGCGCGGGCACGCGGAACAGCCGCTCGTCGGAGAGCGTGTTGGCGAGGCCGACGGCGCCCACGAGCGCGGCCGCCGCCCCCGCGAGGAACCACCACATGCCGCGGAACAGCCCGGCGGCACGCGCGACGAAGGCGACGCATCCCGCGCCGACGGCCAGGCCGATCCCCGTGAGCCCCGCGACCGAGGACCAGTTCACCCCGACCCACAGACCGTCCTGGATCCAGACGAGACCGAAGACGGCGAACAGCAGGAACCCCATGGAGCCGAGGGCGGCACCGAGCCGCTCGGCGGGCCGCAGTCCACGCGTGTCGATCTTGGCCCGGTACGTCTCGCCGACCCGCTCGGTGGCGACGCTCCGGGCGTACGCGGCGGGGTCCCCGAACACCTCACGGGCAGGCTCGCCGGCCTCCTCGACGAGCTGACGGGCCTCGGCGAGCACCTCCTCGGCGAACCCGACGGGCACGTCCTCGTCGAGGGCGAGCCTCAGCAGCACGGTGTCGGCCCAGTCCTCGTCCTCCTTGCGCGCCCAGGTGATCTCGGGTGCTGCGGGTGACTTGCTCATGTGCTTCCCCCTCGGCCGGGCAGGAGCGAGGCGACGGTACGGGAGAAGTCCCCCCATGCGGCCTGGTCACGCCGCAGTCGCGCCCGCCCCTCCTCGGTGATCCGGTAGTACTTCCGCCCTGGTCCGCCGTCGCCCGCCCCCCACTCGACCTCGACGGCGCCTTCCTCTTCGAGGCGCGTGAGGGCGGGGTAGAGGGTCGCGGGCTTCACGCCGTCGAGCCCCGCGTCGCCGAGCCGGCTGAGCAGGGCGTACCCGTAGCTCTTCGGCTCGCCGTCGAGGATCCCGAGCAGACAGAGGGGGAGCGCGGCGCGGGTCCAGGCGGTGGGTGGGGTGGCCACGGCTTCCCCTCCTTGGTGTGTAGGTCCTGTCTTCAGCTTCGCGGACTATTCAAGTATCCAGAATAGTCGGGGTTCTGTAAATCCCCGTCCCACCGCCGTCCCGCCGAATCTCGAACCAGACGTTCTTGCCCTTGCCGCGCGGATGAGCGGCGGGCCCCACGCCCCAGTCGTCGGCAAGGGCCTGTACGAGCAGCAATCCACGCCCGTGCTCGCTGTCCCGGGAGACGTCGAGCGCGGCGAGCGGTTCGGCGGCGGCGTGATCGTCGTACACGACGACGCGCACGCCGTCGTGCAGAACCACGGTCTCCAGGTCGATGGTCGGTGAGCCGGTGTGCGTCACGGCGTCGGTCACGAAGGAGCGGATCCGGCGCCTTGCGGTGTTCTACTCGTGCGACGACGTGAAGCTGGTCGATGCGCTGTGCGTCATCGCGGGGGAGTCGCGCGGGCAGGGCTGGTGGGATGAGTACAGGGGTGTGCTGCCACCGGATTTCCTGAACATCGCGGAGTTGGAGCACCACGCGACGTGTCTACGCAGTGTTCAGACACTGAATGTGCCAGGTGTTCTCCAGACCGAGGAGTACGTGCGAGCGCTGCACGGCAGCAGCGCTTCCACGTTTCCCGCTGCGGAAGTCGAAGCACGCGTGGAGTTCCGGATGAGGCGCCGGAGGATCTTCGAACGGGACGATCCGCCGCCGTTCAAGGCGATCGTGCACGAGGCGGCGTTGCGTATGCGCTTCGGCGGCCGAGAGGTCGCCAGGGGGCAGTTGGAGTACTTGCTGGAGGCTTCGGAGTGGCCGACGGTGACGGTCCGGGTCATCCCGTTCACCAACGAGGGCTTCATCGAGGTGACCAGCCCCCTGCTGTACGCGGGAGGCGTCGTGCCGCAGTTGGATACCGCGCAGATCGACAGCCCGGTGGGGGGTCTTTTCATCGGTGCAGCCGCTGAACTCGCGAAGTACAGAAGGCTTCTGGACTCGGCCGAGCAGTCCTCGTTGTCCGAGAGGGAGTCCCGCCATCTCATCCGCCGCATCGTACGAGAACTGTGAGAGGTCCCGACATGCCTGACACGCAGTGGCAGAAGTCGTCCTTTTCGGGTGCGGACGGTCCGAACTGCGTCGAACTGGCCAGAGTCAACGGACACCTCCTCCTCCGCGAGAGCGACGACCCGGACACGGTGATAGCCACCACGCCCGCGAGCCTGAACGCCTTGACCCGCTGGCAGAGGACCCGCCGCCCCGACGGCAGTCGCTGAGCTACGCCAGGAGATCGCGCTGACTTGGTGCTGACCTCTCCCGATCACGGAGATTTATGCGACAACGCCAATATTGTCGTGCCCGCATAGACGACGGTGGCGCCCTCTCCGTACGGTCGTGGAGACGCCCCATGGGGGGCGCGGGACAGGGAGTTTCACCATGGCTCGTGAGGAACTGACCCGGCTTACCGGAAACGGGAACGGCGAGTGCGGCAAGGACGACTGCCCGAACGTCTACCGCACCGCGTCCGGCTCCATCGTCGTGCAGGGCGACGTGTCCAAGGCGTTCCGACCCCCAGCGGGGGAAGGGCTTGTTGAGATCCCCGAGGACGTTCTGAGGGAGGCTGTCCGTGCTCTTGGCTGGTGATGAGTGGGCCGCGCGCTTCGAGGAATTCCAGCGGGAGGCGTGGCGCCTCGAGACCCTGCCGCAGTACCTCATGCCGCAGGAAGCGGAGGAACTCCAGGCGTTCCGTGACGGCGTACGCATCGATCCCTCGTCGGTCCACAACGAGTACACGGACCGACTCCGTCGGCAGGCAGCGGAGGGGCGCGTTCAAGGGCGCGTCCACGTCGTCACTCGCCCTCTGTCGCAGTATCTGCGGTTCGAGTTCTCCCAGTACTACCGGCCGCACCTCTTGGCCGGGGAGCAGATCCGCATTCTCGACGTGACCGGCCGACCCAACCCTCTTGAAGGGGTTCAAGACTTCTGGATGTTCGATCGATCGGAAGTCGTGCTCATGAACTATGAGCCGGACGGGAAGCAGATCAACCGCGAGGTATTCGGGGGCGGCGACGTGTCCCAGTTCATCGAGTACCAGCGCATTGCGGTAGCTGAGTCTCTGCCCTTCGAGGAGTACGTGAAGGGCCTTGACCTTTGAGCCTGCGCGGCTAGGTCAGTCCAGGTCGGACCTAGCGGAAGCACTGCGAAGCCTGCGGAAGCGAGCCGGGAGAACCCAGACCTGGCTCGCTCGCCGCTGCAGCATGTCACAAACCAAGGTCAGTAACATTGAGAGCGGGAAACTTACTCCCGCTGTTGTCGACGTCGAACTGATACTGGAAGCGCTTGGGGTCGATGATCCGGCAGCCGCGCAGATCCTGGACTTGGTTCGCACAGCGAATACCGAGTGGCAGGATCATTGGTCTTCACGGCGCCGGGGTCTAGACAAGAAGCAGAACGAGCTGGGCAGGCTTGAAGCAGTTGCCACAGAGTTTCGCTTCTTCCTGCTCTCGGCGATCACAGGTCTTCTGGCTACGCCGGATTACGTGCGTGCCAGTATCGCGGACGTTCCTGGCGACCAGTCCAAGACCATCGCGAAGAAACTGGAACGCCCAAGCGTCCTCTACGACTCATCGAAGTCGTTCACGTTCCTTCTGATGGAACAAGCCGTTCGTTGGCCTCTTTTGCCGCCTCTCGCCATGGCCGTGCAGCTCGACCGACTGGCTTCGGTCTCTCGGATTCCGAATGTTCGGCTCGGGGTCATCCCATTGGCCGGCCGCATTCCAGAAATGCCGCTGAATACCTTCAGGGTCTACGACCGACGACTGGCCACCGTGGAAACCGGAACCGGTGCTTTGATACTTCGGGACCATCGCGACGTGAACGCGTACCGCGAGGACTTCGAGAGGTACGAGTCGTACGCAGTCTTCGGCGACGAGTGCCGGGAACTCCTGAACGAGTGGTCCGTTCTCTTTACCCGACAACGCGAATAACGCTAGAGGCCCCATGCCTGCGGTCCGAGGATATAGCTGTGCCGGAGCAGTACCAGCTCTGAGCCTGCCCCTGTCCCTGACCTCACAGGAAGGCACACCCATGCCCGAAACCGACCTGTACAGCTTGCCTATCGGCGGAGCCACGTTCCTCAAGGCGTGTGGAGGCAACACCCATCCGGACGGCGAGTCCTGCGCCACGCTGGCGAAGATCGGCCCCGACACGTGGGCGATGGGCGACAGCAAGCGGCCCAGTGCGGAGCCGCTGAGGTTCACTACCGCCGAACTGGACGCGGCCGGTATCGACCCGGCCCGATTCACCGTCTCGGCCTGACGGCCGTTCCTGGTGCCCTCCGGCCCCGGCTAGCTCCTCCGAGCGGCGGGGCCGGCTGGGGACTTCTTCCCTTCTTCCTGCATTGAACGGGATGACAGTTGCACCACCTCGGCTACCTGTGGACCGGACCCAAGCAACGGTTCGACGACGAGGCGATGAGACGGCCTCCACACCCTGACCCACCCCCGGCGGACGCCAACCCGGAACTGATCCATCGGCACAGGGAAGTGAAGGCGGAGTTCCCCGTCGCAGACCTCCCGCCTCTCGAAACGGCGTACTGGCTGATCAAGCCAGAGAAACTGATCCGGGGTACCTGGGAGGAGCCGAAGAAGGCGGCGGAATGGCTCGGGGAACGGCTCGTCGAGTACACGGCCCGGTTCGCCTCCGAGTCGGACCGCGACAGCACCCGGCTGGCGCTACTGGTCAACTCCGCTGTCGAACGGCTCGGTCGGGGCGGGGACGTATCGCACGGCTTCTATCTCGAACGGCCCTCGTTCCTGTCTGTGGCCCTGGTGTGCTGCTCCCCGAATCGCGCAATGCCGGACCTTGCGGGGGGCTTGGTGCCGTTCCAAGAGTGCGTGGACAAGCCGTACGAGGTGCGCTTGACCGTGGCCATCCACGCGGGCAGCAAGGCTGCGCGGCTCGACTGGCTGTCACACCCGGGGTGCCGCTCGTTGAAGCCATGGCCGACGCGCTGCAAGGAGAGGCCGCATGACCGAAGCGCCCGCATGGACCGACGCCGCTCGTGCCCTCGCCGACAAGGTGACCGCGAACGCACCCGAATGGCACGAAGCCGTCAGCCGTACGCCCCGCCACCAGCTCGTCCCGCGGTGGTGGCAGCGAATCCCGAACAGTCCAGCGCAGGAATGGAAGTTGGTGTGCCGGAAGGGCGACCCCACCTCGTCCAGCACCCTGCCGGGACTCATCGTGTCCATGGCCCACCGACTCGATGTGAAGCCGGGGCAGCGTGTGCTCGATGTGGGTACTGGCTCCGGGTACTCCGCCGGTCTGTTCGCGCGTCGCTTCGGGGACGAGTACGTGACGAGTGTGGATGTGGACCCGTACCTGGTCGAGGCTGCCCGTACCCGTCTCGCCGAGTTCGGGCGAACCCCTCGGTCGGAAGCTGTCGACGCGACGGGGGAACTCGCCGATGCCGAGTACGACCGCATCATGGCGACGGTTTCTGTACGGCCCGTCCCCGCCTCGTGGCTCCGCGCGCTCCGCCCCGAGGGACGAGTCGTCACGACCGTTGCTCGCACCGCCTGGTCTGGCTGCTCGCTGCGGACGGCTCGTGGGCCCGAGCCGAGGGCGGTACGTCGCCCGTGGTGCACCAGGGTGGCCCTCGCCGGCTCTGGAATGCTCTGGAACGTGTTCGCAGGAGGTGGGAGGAGAACGGCAGGTTCCCTCTGCACTCGATGCGCGCGGAACTCTCCCCCGAGGGCAGCCATCTGCTGACGCCTGACGAGTCATGGCGCTTCGCCATCTGAATACCGCCCCGGGCCAGCGGTCGGTGAGCGGGAGTGCGGACGCCGAAGGGCCCCGGCAGCGGTGCTGCCGGGGCCCTTCGAGACGTCAGACGTCGGATCAGACGTTCACGCCGAAGTCCTGGGCGATGCCGACCAGGCCCGAGGCGTAGCCCTGGCCGACCGCGCGGAACTTCCACTCGGCGCCGTTGCGGTACAGCTCGCCGAAGACCATGGCTGTCTCGGTCGCGGCGTCCTCGGAGAGGTCGTAGCGCGCGATCTCCGTGCCGCCGGCCTGGTTGATGATGCGGATGAAGGCGTTCCGCACCTGGCCGAAGTTCTGCGAGCGGTTCTCGGCGTCGTAGATCGAGACCGGGAAGACGATCTTCTCGATGTCGGCCGGGAGGCCTTCGAGGTTCACGTTGATCTGCTCGTCGTCGCCCTCGCCCTGGCCCGTGACGTTGTCACCGGTGTGGACGATGGTCTGGTCCGGCGTCGCCTTGTTGTTGAAGAAGACGAAGTGCTGGTCCGAGAAGACCTTGCCCTGGGTGTTCACCGCGATGGCGGAGGCGTCCAGGTCGAAGTCGGTGCCAGTGGTGGTGCGGACGTCCCAGCCGAGGCCCACGGTGACGGCGGTCAGGCCCGGAGCCTCCTTGGTGAGCGAGACGTTGCCACCCTTGGACAGGCTTACTGCCATTGTTGGGAGTCCCTTCCCTCGTTGCATACGTACGGGCTTCGTACTGGGGACGAAGCTACCGTCACCCCTAAGAACGCGGACCAGGGTCCCCAGGGTTCCGCATCGCTTTACTTTCTTTACCCGTCTCCGCAGAGAAGCGCGAAAAGCGTGTGACGTGAGCCCGACAGACGCGGGACCATGGAGGCATGTCCGGTCCCCATGTCATCCGCGGCTCCGTCTCCCTGCCCGAGGCCGAGCTCATGTGGCGCTTCTCGCGGTCGTCAGGGCCGGGCGGGCAGCACGTGAACACCAGTGACTCCCAGGTCGAGCTGCGCTTCGACCTCGCGAACACGGACGCGCTGCCCGAGGTGTGGAAGCGGCGTGCCCTCGAACGGCTCGGGCCGCGGCTCGTCGACGGGGTCATCGCCGTACGCGCGAGCGAGCACCGGTCGCAGTGGCGGAACCGGGAGATGGCGGCGACTCGGCTCGCCTCTCTCCTCGCCGAGGCGACCGCACCGCCGCCCAAGCCGCGGCGCGCGACGAAGATTCCTCGCGGCATCAACGAGCGGCGTCTGCGGAACAAGAAGCAGCGCAGTGAGACCAAGCGGGGGCGCTCGGGGCGGGGCTGGGGCTGACTTCTCCGCGCCCCTGACGGGGCGCGCCCCCCTAGCCCAGGGCGCGGTAGCGGCCGCGGAAGTAGGTGAGGGGGCCGGCCTCGCCGCCCGGTGCGGACGCCGTCAGGACGCGGCCGATGACCAGCGTGTGGTCGCCCGCCGCCACCGTCTGCTCCGTGCGGCACTCCAGCGTCGCGAGCGCGCCGCCCACCATCGGCGCGCCGGACGCCGCACCGCGTACGTAGGGAAGGTCCTCGAAGAGCAGGCGGTCGCTGATGCGGCCCTTCATCGCGAAGCGGCCCGCGATGTGGCGCTGGCTCTCGGCGAGCACCGACACCGCCCACAGCGGCTGCTCGGCCAGCAGGTCGTCCATCCGGGAGCCCTCGCGCAGGCTCACCATGACCAGGGGCGGGTCGAGGGAGACCGAGAGGAAGGCCGTGGCCGTCATGCCCACGTCCTCGCCCATCGGGGCGGTCGGGTCGTCCGGGTCCAGGCCGGGCTCGCGCGCCGTCACCAGGACCACGCCCGCGGCCAGGCGGGACATCGCCGCGCGGAACTCGTCGTTGCTCACCCCATCAGCATGCCCATCCGATGACGGGGAACCTGGGGCAGGCGGGGCCGGGAGAGTTTTGAGTACGTGAGCCACATCGTCGACGCTAGCCCGTGCGTGTCACCCGAAACATCGGGCTCTGGGCCCAGAGGGGTCCTAGGACCGGAGGCGGGCGGAAGGGAGGCGGTAGTGGCACGGAGTGCCGTGACCTGCGGTGGACTAGTCCAAGGGACTGGACCAACGGCGGGTGCTCACCTGTGACTTGAGTCACAGGACCCATATTTTGTTGACCCTGTGTACCGAGTGAGCTGCTCGCTGTGATTCAGTGACGGTGGCAATAAGACACTGGACGACAGTGAAAGACACTGAGGGCACAAAGGCACAAGGTCGAGGTCGCTGAAGACCGACCGCCAACAGAGGTCCACACCGAAGAACACTGCGGGCGCCGCGCATCCTGGAGTTGCTGTCGAGGTCTCGGGGAGAACGAGCATGGAGACCGAGTCGGAGCCGTACGTCCGTCTTGCGACCCTGCGGCAGCTGCACCAGGTGGTAGCGGAGCTGAACACGGCCCGGAGCCTGGCGGACACGCTGCAGACCGTCGCCGACGGCGTCGTCAACGGCCTTGGCTATGAATTGGCATGCGTCAATCTCGTGCGCCCGGACGGCGACCTCGTCGTCGCCGCCTTCGCGGGCAACCCCTCCGCCGAGGCCCTCATCACCGGACGCGTCGGCTCCCGCGACGCCTGGGAGCGCCGCCTCGCCATGGGCGAGGCCTGGGGAGCGCTGCGCTTCATCTCGTACACCGAGGGCTGGGTCCTCGATGACGATGACGTTCCGCAGTGGTACACCGAGGGGCCCGAGCCCCGCTTCGAGGACGAGTGGCACCCCTCCGACCGCCTCTTCGCGCCCATGTACGCGACCGGCGCCGCCGGCGGCGAACTCCTCGGCGTGATCTCCGTGGACCGGCCGCGCAACGGCCGCAGGCCCGGTGCCTGGGGCCGCGAGGCCCTCCAGATGTACGCGTTCCAGGCCGCCATCGCGATCAGCAACGCCCGCCTCCGCGCCAACATGCAGCGCGCCCTCGTCAGGCTGGAGAGGGAACAGCAGGCACTGCGGGCCAGCGAGGAGTCCTTCCGGCAGGCCTTCGAGTACGCTCCCTCCGGCATGGCCATCGCCGAGATGGGCGGCGACCAGCACGGGCGGATCCTGCGCACCAACGACGCCCTGTGCCGCCTCCTCGGACGCCCCGCCTCCGCCATGCGGCGCTACTCGTTCTCCGACCTCGTCCACCCCGAGGACATCGGGACGCTGCTGCGCACCAGCGCCGAGGGCGGCCGCGCCGAACTGCGGCTCGCGCGCCGCGACGGGACGTACGTGTGGGTGTCGCTGCGCAACTCCGTCGTCGCCGACGCCGCCGACGGGCCCCGCTTCCTCCTCACGCACGTCGAGGACATCGAGGACCGCAAGCGCCGCGAGCTGCAGCTCGCCCACCGGGCCAGCCACGACTCCCTCACCGGACTGCCCAACTCCGCCGAGCTCCGCGCCCGCCTCAGCGCCCGTCTCTGTCGCAGGCCCCACGCGGGCCAGCCCAGCGCGGTGGACTCCCTCGACGCGGCCTATGAACACGGCTTTGACTTCGGGCACACCTCGCACCAGCAGGAAGAGGGCTTCGACCACCACGTCCACACCGTCGCCCCCGAGGGCGGGGACGACGACGTGGACGACGGCACGAAGGGGCTCGCGGTCCTCTTCTGCGACCTCGACGGCTTCAAGTCCATCAACGACCGCTTCGGCCACCACACCGGCGACGCCGTCCTCATCGAGGTCGCCCGCCGCCTCACCAGCGGGGTCCGGGACGGGGACACCGTGGCACGGCTCGGCGGCGACGAGTTCGTCGTCCTCGCCGACGGGCTCGGCCGGGCCGACGCCCAGGACCTCGCCGTCCGGCTGCGGAACGCGATCATCCCGCCGATCCGCGTCGACGGAAGAGCGGTCCGTGTAGGGGCAAGTTTCGGCATCGGATGGGCCCACTGCGGGATGTCCGCCGACGAAGTGTTGCACTCCGCTGACCAGCGGATGTACGTGGAGAAACGGTCCCGTGCCAAACAGCACCGGCGGGCCGGATAGGGCCCTGGATGAGGCCGACGCCACCCCTTGCCCTCCATGGGACCGGGTAGGCTCCCCGCGTCAGCGATGTGAGGGAGTGACCAGGGAATGACGCCCGGCAATAACGGCGAGAACACGCCGAGCGCGCCGCAGGGCGACGACGATCCGTTCGGCTACCTGTACGAGGACGGGCAGGCCGCCGGAGCGACCCCGCCCAGTGGCGGGGGCGGCTACGGGTACCCGGGTCCCCGGTCCTCGTACAACCAGGTCCGCGCGGTCGGCGACCGGCGCCCGGCGTACGGCCAGCAGACCTACGGCGGCCAGCAGGCGTACGGCCAGCAGGTCCCGCACCAGCAGGCCCAGCAGCCCCAGCAGGGCTACGGCCGGCCCAACGCCCACTACACCGCCCCCGAGGCGCAGCCCGGCGGTGCGCCCGTCACGTCGCCGCAGTACGCGCCCGCGGGCGGCGGCGGCCGTGGCCGCGGCCCGAACACCAAGGGTCTGCTGATCGCGGCGGTCGCCGTCGTCGCGGTCGTCGCGCTCGGCATCGGCGCCGCGCTGATCACCGGCAACGACGACGACAAGGGCAAGGACGAGGGCGCCGGCAGCACGCCGTCGCAGGCCGAGAGCGTCAAGCCGAGCGACGAGCCGACCAAGAAGCCCGAGAAGAAGGCGGAGCTCCCCGAGACGGACGCGAAGGCCCTCAAGCTGGAGGGCGGCACGACCACGGCGTCCGACGTGAAGGGCGCGAAGGCGGGCGGCGGGGTCTACGTCGCCGGGTTCGACAAGGTCGGCGCGCAGATCACGTGGACGGTCGACGGGATTCCGAAGGCCGGGTCGTACAGCCTCCGCGTGAACTACGGAGTGCCCGGCAAGGACTCCAACGCCACCATCCTCGTCAACGGCAAGAAGCAGACCCGTCCCCTGAACATGAAGAACTTCGCCCACGCGGAGGAAGGGAACTGGGAGAAGGGCTGGACCAACACCTGGGCAGTGGTCCAGCTCACCAAGGGGACCAACACCGTCACGCTCACCTGCGCACAGAGCGACCTGTGCGGGACGACCGGAGCGAACATCGACCAGATGTGGCTCGTCGAGGGAAGCAACGGTTAGCCGCTCGGGCTGCTGACTACTTCAGCAGCCCCAGGAACCCCGCCACCGTCCCGGCCATCGCCTCGCGAGCCGGGGCGAGGTATTTCCGGGGGTCGACGCCCGTCTCGTGGGCGGTGAGATGGGCGCGGACCTCGCCCGTGAACGCCGTGTTGAGGGCCGTGCCCACGTTGATCTTCACCATGCCGGACGTGATCGCCTGACGGATCTCGTCGTCCGGTACGCCACTTGAGCCGTGCAGGACGAGGGGGACCGGCACGGCGGTCGCGAGGGCGGCGATCAACTCGTGGTCCAGGGACGCCGTGCGCTCCGTCATCGCGTGCGAGGAGCCCACCGCCACCGCGAGGGCGTCCACGCCCGTCTCCGCGACGTACGCGACCGCCTCCGCCGGATCCGTCCGCACACCCGGCGCGTGCGCGTCCAGCGGCGCCTCACCCTCCTTGCCGCCCACCTCGCCGAGCTCCGCCTCGACCCAGATGCCGCGCTCGTGGCCCCAACGGACCGCGTCCGCCGTCGCCTTCACGTTCTCGCCGTACGACAGCTTCGACGCGTCGAACATCACCGAGCTGAAGCCCTCCGGGTGCGCGGCGCGCAGCAGTTCGGGGTCCGTGACGTGGTCCAGGTGGAGCGAGAGCGGGGCGGATGACGCGCGGGCCACCGCCGCCGTCGCCGCCGCGATCGCGGAGAGGCGGCCGCCGTGGAACTTCACCGCGTTCTCCGATATCTGCAGGATCGCGGGCGCTCCGGCCCGCTCCGCGCCCAGCGCGACCGCCTCCGCGTGCTCCAGGGTGATGACATTG